>CANFLR010000038.1 GCA_947447945.1 Burkholderiaceae bacterium | reverse complement strand
CTCTGGCGGCAATGCTAGTGTCACTGTTGTGAGCGCCAATGGTAATCAGATTATTAATGGTGGCGCTAGCGTGACTAGTACCAGCTTGCTTAGTGGTGGTACGCAAACCTTATTAACGAGCGCTGCTGTCGAATTAACCACTATTTATAGCGGCGCGGTCCAAAGCGTCGGTAGTACCGCAAGCGCCACCTCTACGACTCTAAGTGGCGGTACCCAGACGATTGCTTCTGGTGGTACCGCTAATGTCACTGTTATTAGTATTGGTGGAAATCAGATTGTTAATGGCGGTGCAAATGTCACTAGCGCCAATTTACTGAGCGGCGGTACGCAAACCTTATTGTCCAATGCTTCAGTTACCATCACTACTGTCAATAGCGGTGCAGTCCAAAGTGTCGGTAGTACGGCTAGCGCCACTTTTACCACTCTGAGTGGCGGCACGCAGACAGTCTCTGGTGGTGGTGCAAGGTCTACAATTATTTATAGCACTGGTATTGAGACTGTTCTAGCCGGCGGTATTGCGAGCGCAACGATTGTTAATTCTGGCGGTCAATTAAATGTCTCCAGTGGCGGTTCTTCTTACTACACGATCGTCAACAATGGCGGTATCGAGTACATCAGTACGGGTGGTTATGGACCTTCATCATTTATCTCCTCTGGTGGTAGTCAGATTATTGCCTCGGGCGGTCTAGATTCTGGTACGACAGTCTATACAGGTGGTACTCAAACTGTTTCTGGCGTTGCCGTAGGGGTTGCGCTCTCGGGCGGTACTCAAAATATTATTTCCGGTGGCACGGGTTCACTGGGTGTGCTGTATGACAGCGCCACTGTATCGGCAGCAACTGGCTCCTATTTATTGGGATATGCTCTATCTGGAAATTCTTCTCTAGTAAATGCAACTGGAGTGCTGAGTGGGGCATCTGCAGGTGGTAATAGTTTGGCAATTGGCGGCAATAGTAATACCGTTCTTTTAACGGGTGCCAATATATTAGGCGGTATCAGCGGCACCGGATCAAATAACAGCGTGACCATTAGTGCGGGTAATTTAGGTGCCAATATTACGATGGGTGGCAGTGCCAATATAGTCACCCTTGATAGTGTTGCACTAGCCTCTAGTCTCACATTGGCCGATACCAGCAGTGCGAATACCTTGCAACTCCAAAATCAGAGTATGACAATTGGCGCTGCGGTTGCAGGTCAGACTGCTGTAACGAATTGGAACAGAATATTCGTTACCTCCAATACCACTCTATCCCTGAATGGCAATTTACCTTTGGGCGGAACCAACTCTATTTTGAGTATGGATTCTTCATCAGTCCTTCAAACGACCGCTCCTTCGGTAACCATTACAGCCAATACTTTTAGTAACGCTGGGGCGGTAAAAGTAGGAGCAGGGCAGACACTTGGCCTAACTGGTAATTACACGCAAACGGGAACTTACTCGTTATCGGTACTTAGCCCAACAAGCTACGGTAAATTTAACGTTACCGGAACCGGTAGTCTTAACGGCACTCAATTACAGCTTGATCCAAGTTCAGTCCTGACCTTTGGTACGCGCTATAAGGCAGTATTTTCTGCTTTGGGTGGTTTAACGGGTACTCTGATTGGCGGTACTTATATGGGTATGAAATATACAATCGCCCCAGAATCTGGCAACGCCAATATATTAGATTTAATCGCAGGTAATTTGAACAACTCGACACCAGTCCTTAATGGTAGTCAATCTACCGCTGTTCTGAATCAAATGTTCTCTACCGTCAATATCATTCGCGATCGAATGAGTAAGATGGATTCCGCTGCCTACTATGGCACTTCATATGACAATAAATCGTGGATCACGCCTTTTGCATCATGGGGTAACCAGGCATCTAACAACAATGCACCTTCGGCCGGATACAAACAAAATACCGGGGGCGTAGCATTTGGTATTGATAGTCGTGTGACGAGTGAGTGGCGCACAGGTTTGGCAGGCATTATCCAAAATACAAGCTTTAGCGGAACCAACACAGCGACGGCAGATAGCGTTAGCATCAGAAGCTACCAGGTGGCAGCTTATGCTCGTCATTCAACAGAGTCTGGTCAAGAGATTAACTTGATCGCTAATGTGGGCGATGACCTTAGCAACACCAGCCGCGTGGATCAAACTAGCAACCAGACTGCGAAAGCCTCATTTGCTGGTAAGCAAGCGTTTTTAAGTGCTGAATATGGTCAAAAATTCGTACTGAATGACCAGAAGATTCAGCCATTTGTCAGAATGGATTATGGTTTTGCCGGATTTGGTAACTATACTGAGACTGGTGCTGGAACAGGTAATTTAACGGTTAATGCTCAAAATTCTAGCTCTTTGGTCAGTTCTGTGGGCGGAAAATATCAGTTTGATTTCACCAGTACCAGCAAATTATTGACCCACTTAAGTGTTGGATACGACTCATTGGCTAAGCCGGCCCAACTTCAAGCCGCAGATGCGCAAGGAGTGAGCTTTATGACAACTGGTCCAAAACAGTCTAACTTGCTATATGAGGCTGGCCTTGGCTATCAGGCTGATCTGCAGAATGGTATGAAGGTGCGGTTTAATTACGACTATATTGGCCGCTCCGGATTTAGCAATAATATGGGATCATTGAATTTAATTATCCCGCTTGGTAAGGATAAGTAAGTCTTTAGAGTTGAATTGAATAAATTAAGTAAAAAGAGAAAATAAATATGTCAGAAAACCTTACGAATCAGCCGGCGGCACTTCCGCAGTCTTCACAAGCAACCGATGTTGTAAGTGTGGTAATGAATGTGAATGAGACCTCCAGCGTCCTGATGACTTCGGGTTCTGACCCTACGCCAAAAGTGGAGGCAAAAAAAATAGATCCTAAGAAGATGTTCGTGGATGTACCACCTCAGCCAACTCAAAAGGGTCCAGAGGGCATTTTGTTTGATTTCAATTACGGCTGTCGAGTTGAGGTTCCTCCGCTGCCGGAAGGTCAAAATTGGCGAATTAAGCTAAGCGATATTGAAACAGGCAATATCGTTTATGAAACTTCATTTTTGGGCGGCATTGTTCAAAGCTCTAAAAAATATTTCATCCCGTTCAAGATTGAGATTTGGAAAAATGATGTCTTAGTTTTAGAGCACACCTTATCGTTGAAAAATAAAGAGGTTTTAGTGCAGGTTCCTGTTGGGACTCTAGGTGATGCTCTGGCTTGGTTCCCATATATTCCGCAATTCCAGGAAAGGCATCAGTGCAAACTGACTTGTGGAATGGGGGAGGCTGTTATTCCATTGTTTAAGGAATCCTACCCCAACATTAATTTTGTAGCACTAGACAAACTGCAGCCAGAAAAATTCTATGCATCCTATCGCATGGGTTTGTTTTTTGATGACTGGGAATGTACACATCAGCCAGTGGATTTCCGCTATGCTGGCTTGCAT
Source organism: Burkholderiaceae bacterium (assembly GCA_947447945.1). Lineage (GTDB taxonomy): Bacteria > Pseudomonadota > Gammaproteobacteria > Burkholderiales > Burkholderiaceae > Polynucleobacter. Next base: position 15,218 of record CANFLR010000038.1, on the reverse strand, counting down.
AAGACTGCAGCTTATATTTTGGGTGTTAATCCAATTGAGGAGCCTGCCAAAATCGCTATTCCAAGTGGCGAGCGAGAAATCAAAGAACCATACGTTTGTATAGCAGTACAGAGCTCTACCCAGTGTAAGTATTGGAATCAGCCAGGCGGATGGCTCGATATTGTGAAGTGGCTGAAAGAGGCTGGTTATCGTGTCATCTGTATTGACCGTGATGCTACTTGGGGGCAGGGCGTAACCTTTACCTCAATACCGCACGGAGCAGAAGATAGAACGGGCAATTTACCGCTACTTGAAAGGGCTAAGTTATTGTCTGATGCCGACTTTTTTGTGGGGCTATCAAGTGGTCTCGCATGGTTAGCATGGTCGGTTGGGACGCCAGTGGTGATGATTAGCGGCTTTACACATCCAAATAATGAGTTTTATACGCCATATCGCGTAATCAATTACCACACCTGCAACAGTTGCTGGAATGACCCTAAACATATTTTTGACCACCACGACTTTTTCTGGTGCCCACGTCATAAAGGCACCGATAGGGCGTTTGAGTGCACTCGCCTTATCACCTCTTCACATGTGAAGAGTGTGATTGCACGGATGCCAGGATTTCCGAAGCACGAAGTCTTGCACCAATCTGATAAAGCTCCTGTAGCTCAAGAAAGCAAAATGATTATTTCCGTTAAAAAGAATAGCAAACTAAAGGCATAATTTTCTATAGGCAAAGATCACCCTTGTTTAATAAAATCCTTTCTTTATTGCCAAGCCCAATTAAACGTACAGCAATCATTCGCGTTCAATATGGCAAGCATGGACAGGCTTTAATTGCTAAGGTAAAAATATCTAGCGGTGACCCCGCCTTTGATGAGCGTGGCTTAGAGTTTGTAAAGCAATCAAGCTACTCTAACTTGCATCATCCCAGTAAGCATAAGGGAGTCAGACAGAGTCAGTGGTTTGAGATTCGGTATTCAGAATAGCGGTAACAAAAAATATGAGCAAAATTAAAAGACCTATTCCATTTATATTGATTTCGTCTAATCACGGTACGATGATTATTAATCGCAATGATTATCATGCGGTTAATGAAAATCACGCCTATGGGGTTGGGTATGATTTACTCAATACCTCTAGCTTTAGCCAAGATGAGATTGATTTTGTAACGCTTTTGTTGAATAAGCGCAGGGCCTCTGCTGGCGATGGTGTGGTAGCACTAGATTGCGGGGCTAACATTGGTGTTCATACCGTTGAATGGTCACGAGCGATGTATGGGTGGGGTGAGGTTATTAGTTTTGAGGCCCAAGAAAAAATTTATTACGCATTGGCTGGCAATATAGCGATTAATAACTGCCTCAATGTGACTGCAAAGTTTGCTGCTGTTGGCGATCATTGTGCATTCATTAATATCCCTGAACCTGATTACTTGATCCCCTCGTCTTTTGGCAGTTTTGAGCTAAAAGAGAGTAACCACAATGAATTTATTGGGCAAGCGATTAATTACAAGAAGACTAAAAGCGTCCCGCTAGTATCGATTGATTCCTTTGAACTGAGGCGCTTGGACTTTATTAAGATCGATGTTGAGGGTATGGAGATGGATGTCCTGAATGGCGCTAAAGTCTCTATCGGCAATCATCACCCAATTATGTTCATCGAAATTATTAAATCAGATCGTGCGACGATTGAGGAATTTTTGAGTTTGAACGGTTATAAATTGTTCATATTGAATATGAACCTACTGGCAATCCATCAGAATGATCCTGTCTTGAATAGTATCAAGATAGAAAATAATGTCCTCTCAATAACCTAATATTGCGCTAGAGCTCATAACCCAATTAGTTGGGTGTTTTTCTGCTAATTAAGGTCAACCTGTAGGCGAGCATCTTTCACTAGCTTGGCCCATTGATTGCGGTCTTTGATAATAAATGTATTGAAAGCAGCTGCTGTGCCGCCACCATCCTCGGCGCCAACTTCATCCATCTTTGCCTGTACTTCTGGTTTACGCAAAATGGTGTTCACGTCAGTATTAATTTTCCGCACAATTTTGGGATCTAATTTGGCTGGCCCCATGAGGCCATACCAGGCAGTTGCTTCAAATCCCGTAAAACCCAGTTGATCCATGGTTGGCAGGTTGGGATAGGCTGCAGAGCGTTTAGTACGTGTTTGTGCGAGTGGCAGTATCTTACCGCTTTGAATGTGGGGTGTTGCTGCTGCCATCGTTTCAAAGGCATAGGTAATGTGGCCGGCCATCAAGTCAACTAAAACAGGGCCGCTACCTTTGTAAGGGATATGTAATGCTTGTGTGTCTGCCATATGCATGAACAGTTCATAAGCTAAGTGTTGGGTACTGCCATTTCCGGCAGATCCAAAGCTCACTTTTCCTGGATTTTGCTTGAGGTAAGCAACGAGATCTTTGACATTCTTAGCGGGGGCATCGACATTTGCAATGAGAATGTTAGGAGTAATACCGAGTAAGACAATTGGCGTGAAATCCTTGGCTGCGTTGTACGGCATCTTTTGTCCTAGCGCAGGAATAATGGATAGCGCATTGACGTGCGCCAATCCAAGGGTGTAGCCATCAGCCGGTGCCTTTGCAACTAAATCAGCCGCGATAGTGCCAGCAGCACCACCACGATTATCAATAATGACTTGCTGACCCCACATCTGAGAGAGGTTAATAGCAATGATGCGAGCTACAGCATCAGACCCGCCGCCTGGAGGGAAGCCTACTAATAATTTAATGGGTTTATCGGGCCATGAAGCCTGAGCAAATGCAGGATTGGTCATGAGAACTGTGCTTAGTAGCGCAACAGCACTAATAAATAGCTGAGACAATTTGTGGGCTCGAAATAGCGAATAAGTCATGATCAACCTTGGAAGCAACAATAGTGATGACGCAAACTTTACCCTAGAAAGATCCCTTGTAGATCATTGAGGTAGCGTAAACCCTGATCCGTGCCTTTCAGTGCCGAGGGGTTGGTATCTAGTAATCCCTTTTGAGTCGCCTCCTCAAGATGTTTAGCAATGATATTCAGCGGCAGTCCAGTGCGCTCGGTAAAAGTATTGGTCGCCACCCCATCTGTGAGTCTGAGTGTGTTGAGCATGAATTCAAATGGAAGATCTTGAGCGGGCACTTCACGCGACTCAATCAGGGCGCCACCTTTTGCTTCCATAGCCTGCATATAGGATTCAGGATGACGCTCACGTACTTGTCGGGTGATTCTGTCTGGAAAAGAAATCTTGCCATGCGCCCCAGCGCCGATACCGATGTAGTCACCAAAACGCCAGTAGTTCAAATTATGTTTGCACTCCTGACCTTTCTTGGCGTAGGCAGACACTTCATAGCGTTGATATCCACTAGCGCTTAGGAGTGCTAAGTTTTGTTCAAACATTGCATCTATCTCATCTTCGCTTGGTAACTGAGGGGGGAAGTTCGCAAAGTAGGTGTTTGGTTCAAGAGTAAGGTTATAGAGCGAGAGGTGCGGTGTTTTAAAAGCAAGTGCAGTTTCAAGATCAGCTTTAGCAGCCGCCAAGTTTTGATTGGGTAAGCCGTACATTAAATCAATATTGACTGATTTGAAGTGCTCAAGTGCAGTGGTGATTGCTTGCTTGGCCTCTTCGCCGTTATGTATACGTCCTAATGCTTTTAGTTGAGCATCTTGAAAACTCTGAATTCCTAGGGAGACACGATTAATTCCAGAGTATGCGAAGGCTGCAAACTTATCCGCTTCAACAGAGCCTGGGTTAGCCTCCATCGTAATCTCTGCATCGGGCTCAAGATTAAGTCTGGCACGAACCCCTGATAGTAAATCATCCATTCCCGCTGTAGAGAGTAAGCTAGGAGTGCCCCCGCCAATAAAGATACTATGTACTTGACGACCCCAAATACGAGGAAGCTCAGTTTCTAGATCGGCAATGAGTGCTTTGATATAACGCACTTCATCAAAGCCGCGCTGATTTCCATTGGGCTCTTTAATTTGATGGGAGTTGAAATCGCAATAAGGACATTTGCGCTCACACCAAGGAAAATGAATATACAGCGCTAAGGGTGGAAGCGCTGTTAGCGTAATCTGATTTGACTTCATGTTTAGCAAGGTAGTTGGTGATTAAGGGCGACGATGGAGTCGTGCAATCAGCTCTCCTAAAGCTTGTCCGCGATGGCTGATCTGGTTCTTTTGGGCGGGATCGAGTTCTGCAGCCGTCTTTTTTAACTCCGGTAAAAAAAAGTGCGGATCGTAACCAAAACCATGATCCCCTTTTGCATGATCTACCAGTTCACCGTACCAGCGTGTTTGGACGATGAGGGGCTCTGGATCGTATTCACTTTGCACCATGACTAAGGCGCAGACATAATGCGCGCCACGATTAGTGTGATTTGCAAGCGCGGCAATCAATTTTTGATTGTTAGCCTGATCGTTGCCATTCTCGCCGGCATACCTGGCCGAGTAGACGCCAGGCTCACCATGAAGTGCATGAGCGCAAATACCAGAGTCATCAGCTAGGGCTGGCATCCCACTGAGAGCGCTAGCATGACGAGCTTTGGCTAAGGCATTCTCAACAAAGGTGTGATGTGGCTCTTCTGCCGCTGGTATCCCCAGCAATCCTTGGGGGATGACTTCAAAGTTCAAGGGTGCGAGTAAAGCCTGAAACTCTCGAAGCTTGCCAGCATTATTAGAGGCTAGAACCAGTTTTTGCATATCCCGAATCAATGATTTTTATTTCAGTGCTTCGATTTGCAATTTGGTCAGAGCGTGAATGCCTTGTTCAGCGAGATCCAATAGGGCACTTAGTTCGGTGCGCGAGAAAGTTGCACCTTCGGCCGTACCTTGCACTTCAATCATGCCACCTTTACCGGTCATGACAACATTCATATCGGTATCGCAGGAAGAGTCTTCTGGATAATCTAAATCTAAAACCGGAGTGCCTTGATAGATCCCCACTGAGATTGCCGCGACACTATCAATGAGCGGATCTTTGCTAAGGGTGCCGCTTTTTAATAGTTGATTGACAGCATCTCTCGCTGCAACATAAGCGCCGGTAATGGAGGCAGTACGGGTACCGCCGTCTGCTTGCAGGACATCGCAATCCAAATGAATAGTGCGTTCTCCCAAGACCGATAGATCAAACACGCTACGCATTGCACGGCCGATCAGACGCTGAATTTCTTGGGTGCGGCCACTTTGCTTGCCACGGGCGGCTTCGCGGTCGCTGCGGGTATGGGTTGAGCGGGGGAGCATGCCATATTCAGCGGTAACCCAACCCTCACCAGAACCTTTTTTATGGGGTGGAACGCGCTCTAAGATGCTGGCTGTGCATAGCACCTTCGTATCGCCAAAGGCAATCAAGACTGAGCCTTCAGCATGTTTGGTAAAGGCGCGGGTGATGGTTACGGGGCGTAATTGGGTGGGGGTGCGTCCGCTTGGGCGGCTGACATTCGGGGTGCTCATGAGCTCTCATCCTAAAGTTGGGCTTCGTCTATAAAGAATCTACAATGTCCATATGATATCGAGCATGACTGGTTATGGCAGCGCTTCTCGCCAAGTCTCCCTGGGAGCTGGTGTAGTTGCTGATCTGCAAGTAGAGTGTCGGGCGGTTAACAGCCGCTTTCTGGATTTAGGCTTCCGTCTTCCGGACGAATGCCGCGGGGCTGAGCCTGCCCTGCGAGAAATGGCCACCCAAAGCCTTGCTCGGGGAAAAGTCGAGTTCCGGGCTGCCTGGCGGGTTAATTCCGGTGCTGCTGGGGTTGCCAAGAACAATCCCCATGCTTTGGGGGCTCTCAATAAAGATCGTCTTGATGCACTCTATACCCTCCAAGAAAAGGCGCTAGAAGCCTTTCCAAAAGCCTCAGAATTAGCGATTGCTGATATTTTGCGCTGGCCAGGCATTGTTTCTGAGCCCCGTGGCGAGGAAGAGGGCTGGATTGCTGCGACAGTAGAGGCAGGACGCGCCGCTTTAGCGGCTCTTACCGAAAGCCGTCGGGTGGAAGGTCAGGCCTTGGTCTGTGTGCTCACCAATATCACCGGCAAGATGCGTGACATCGTTAAAGGTATTGAACCAAAGGTTCCCGAATATGTCTCCCAGTACCAAGCAAAACTTACCGAACGCCTAGCCGAAGCTTTGGCGACCCAAGAGCAATCTAAGGGCGGTCCCGAGCTTATGGAGCGCATTCGCCAAGAAGTAGTTCTCTACGCAGTCCGGATCGACGTTGCCGAAGAGTTTGCTCGGCTCAAGACACATCTGCAGGCAGTTGATACAGCCCTTGCTGGAAAGGGTGCCGTTGGTAAACGCTTGGATTTCTTAATGCAAGAACTCAACCGAGAGGCGAATACACTTAGCTCCAAGTCAGCCTCTGAGGAATGCACTCAGGCTGCCTTAGAGTTAAAGCTCTTTATCGAGCAAATGCGCGAACAAGTGCAGAATTTAGAGTAATTCGTACAATCTTGTTATGACCAGCCCAAATACGACACCCGCTTATCAAGGCAGTATGTTGATGATTGTTGCTCCATCAGGGGCAGGTAAATCGTCTTTGGTTGAAGCCTTGCTAAAGAGCGATCTCAGTCTAAAGTTATCCCTTTCAACTACTACACGCGCCACTAGACCAGGTGAGGTGGATGGCGTGAACTATCGCTTTGTGAGTCAAGACCAATTTATTTTAGAACGTGATCAAGGTCAATTCTTGGAATGGGCACAAGTGCACGGTCATTTTTATGGCACTTCACGTGTTTGGATTGAGTCTCAAATGCAGGCTGGTAGTGATGTGATTTTGGAGATTGACTGGCAGGGCGCGCAACAGATTCGTAAACTGATCCCCTCGGTACAGTGGATCTTTATTTTCCCACCCTCTTTAGAGGCCCTAGAGGAGCGTTTGCGCAAAAGAGGGCAGGATGACGAGGCTACGATCGAGCGCCGGCTTACGGCTGCCCATATTGAGCTCCAGCATGCCCACGAGGCCAATTACATTGTCATCAACGACCTTTTTGATCAGGCCTTGGTCGAGCTACAAAATATTATTGCTGCTAGCCGACTGCGCTCGGGTCCGGTAATGGCCCGTAATCCAGCGCTTTTAAGGCGTCTTGGGGTTTAATCAGTTATCCTATAGGTATTGAAGCTAAATTAAGTGAGTTCAGCATGGCCCGTATTACTGTAGAAGATTGTTTAAAAACCATTCCGAATCGTTTTGAATTGGTATTGGCTGCCACCTATCGCGCCCGCCAATTGGTTCAAGGTCATTCACCACGAGTTGAGGCTAGAGATAAAGCCACTGTAGTCGCCTTGCGCGAAGTTGCGGCTGGCGTAACCGACCGTGATATGTTGACCAAGGTACCTCTTTAATTTAGGAGTTCCGGTGTGGAGCTCCCTTTAAATCTAGAGACCTCATCGGAAGCATCTAGCGTCGGCCTACCCGATGCTCAAAAACAAAAGCAGTCTATTCTTGCCACTTTATTGGCGCAATCGAGTCGACATTTATTTGGGCCAACTTCTGCGCCTGCTCTTCCCCTTAAACATCAAGTCGTTTCTATAGAAGGTTTGATTTCTAAACTGACTTATCTCAAGTCGGAAGAAATTAACCTGATTAAAAAAGCCTTTCATTTTTCGGATACGGCGCATTTAGGTCAGTACCGCCATAGCGGTGAACCCTACATTACACATCCTGTTGCCGTAGCCGAACTGTGCGCCACCTGGCGGCTCGATGCACCATCCATCATGGCCGCTTTACTACATGATGTGATTGAGGATACGGGGTGCACTAAAGCCGACTTAGTAGAAAAATTTGGTAGTAAGGTAGCCGAGCTAGTCGAAGGCCTCACTAAACTTGATAAGTTAGAGTTTCAGAGTCATGCCGAAGCGCAGGCTGAAAGCTTTCGAAAAATGTTCATGGCTATGGCACGTGATGTCCGTGTCATCTTGGTGAAGTTAGCTGACCGTACGCACAATATGCGAACTTTGGACGCGGTCCCGATGGAGAAGCGTCGCAGAGTCGCCACTGAAACCATCGAGATTTATGCTCCAGTGGCTCACCGCCTTGGCTTGAATATCATCTATCGTGATTTACAAGATCTCAGCTTTCGTTATTCGATGCCGATGCGCTTTCGGGTGATTGAGGGTGCTGTCAAGCGGGCGCGAGGTAATCGCAAAGAGATGGTGGAAAAGATCCTGCAAGCCACACGCATGTCTTTTGCGAAAGCCAATTTAGCCGTAGATCTTCAAGGTCGTGAAAAAACTCTCTTTAGCATCTATAGCAAGATGCGCTCTAAGCATCTGACTTTTTCTCAAGTCTTAGATGTCTATGCCTTTCGCGTCACCGTCCATTCTATCGATGAGTGTTACCGGGCCTTAGGGATTTTGCATGCCTTATATAAGCCCATGCCGGGCAAGTTTAAAGATTACATTGCTATTCCAAAACTGAATGGTTATCAGTCTTTGCACACCACTTTGCTGGGTCCCTCTGGGGTGCCGGTAGAGTTTCAGGTTCGCACGGCCGATATGCATGCGATCGCAGAGGCGGGCGTGGCGGCACACTGGGCTTATAAAGACGGCTCTCCTGATATGAGTGAAGTCCAAAATCGCGCGCACCAATGGCTTCAATCTTTGATTGATATTCAGGATAGTAGCGGTGACTCTCAAGAATTTTTAGAGCATGTAAAGATTGATTTATTTCCGGATGCGGTTTACGTCTTTACCCCCAAAGGTCAGATTCGGGCATTGCCACGGGGTGCTACCGCACTGGATTTTGCCTATTCGATTCACAGTGACTTGGGAAATACGTGCGTTGCGGTGAAGATTAATGGCTTACAACTGCCATTACGCAGTGAGCTCAAAAATGGCGACATTATTGAAGTGATTAACTCGGCAAACTCTCAACCTAATCCAGGTTGGTTAGCCTTTGTGCGCACTGGCAAAGCCCGAGCCTCCATTCGTCACTCTCTTAAAACGAAACACTATGCAGAGTCTTTGCAGCTCGGTGAGCGTCTCTTAGCGAGCGCCTTGCGTCAACAGGCGGTTGATGCGGGTCTATTGACTCCAGAGATTTGGGAAAAGCTCATGCACTGGACTGGCGATAGAACGCGTGAAGAGGCTTGCGTCAATATTGCGCTTGGTCGTCGCTCTCCTCAGGAGCTTGCGATTCGCTTGAAAATTTTGATTGATGATGAGGGCGGCGGCGATCAAATGCGGCTGGGTGCTGCTGATTGGGTTTCCCCTCATCAGGAATTGGCTTCTCACCCCCATCAACGTCAGGCCATTTTGGTTGATGGTCGTGAAGGTAATTCCATGACATTCCAAAGCTGTTGCCATCCCATTCCGGGCGACAACATCATCGGTTATCTTGGCAAGGGCGAGGGCCTGCAAATTCATACAAATGATTGCCCAGTCGCCTTGCGGATGCTGTCAAAAGATAGCGATAAATGGGTGGAGGTAGAGTGGGGCAAAGAGATTAATCGTGAGTTTGAGGTGGACTTGGCGATTGATACACGCCAAGGGAAGGGCGTCTTGGCTCGGGTCGCTAGTAGTGTGACTGCCGCTGATTCCAACATCATGAATGTGATGATGGAAGATCGTTATCAAGAAGATTCTGTCACCATTCGGTTTACGATTCAGGTTTCAGATCGCCTCCATCTTTCTAAAGTCATGCGAAGTTTGCGTGCTAATCCAGATGTGATGCGCGTAACTCGGACGCGATCTGTTTAACCTAGTTGTACCGCACGTCTAGTATTTCGATCTCAGTGGGGCCCGTAGGTGTCTGAATTTTGACGCAATCACCCAAGCGTGCCTTGATCAGGGCTTTGGCAATCGGAGAAACCCAACTGACATGGCCTTTATCTAAATCAACCTCATCAACCCCCACAATGGTGATGGTGGTCTTTTTTCCGGTATCTGGACCTTCGAGATTGACGTAGGAGACGCTAGCTCCAAAGAAGACTTGATCAGCATCAGCCTCACCTGATTTTCGGGCCGCGTTGTCGACCACTACGGCAAATTCTAGGCGTTGATTGAGGAAGCGAATACGCCGATCAATCTCCCGCAAACGCTTTTTTCCATAGATATAGTCGCCATTTTCGGATCGATCCCCATTAGAGGCGGCCCAATGAACCACCTTGACGACCTCCGGCCGGTCAAGGTTCAGGAGCTGTAATAGCTCGCTTTTAATGCGTTCATGGCCAGCGGGTGTAATGTAGTTCTTCTCTTCCATGGCATAATTATGGCTGTTGCGGCTGTAGCTCAGCTGGATAGAGTACTTGGCTACGAACCAAGGGGTCGTGGGTTCAATTCCTGCCAGCCGCACCATCTCATTTAAGGGCCTAGTTGCAAAACTGGGCCCTTTTCCATTTTTTGTCCTTTCGCCTTGCTTTCACATAGATCCCTTATAGTTTCACTATGAGCGTGACAAACCCTATTTCTTTAGTTCAATCTCCCGTAGCCGTTTGGTCGCAGATTGACGCCAATCACGCCAAGGTTTTCCTCAAGGGCGAGATTAATGTTTATAGCTTAGGCGGGGTTTGGACTCAGATTCGGGATGCCCAAGATACTTGGTTGAAATCGGGTTCTGGTAATCAAACTTTAACTTTTGATGCATCTCAGGTTGTTGCTTTGGATGGGGCGGGGATTGCCTTTTTAATTGGCACTGAACAGGCTCAGCAAAAATCTGGCGGAAAGTTTGAGTTAGTAGGTTTGGATGCTCGCTACCAGCCCTTGTTACGTGAATTCGATCCAATCGCGAATTTATTTCCCATTCCAGCGGCAAAACCCAAGAGAAGTTTTGTGGTGAGCACTGGTATGGCCACTGAAAATTTCCTTGAAGATATCGGCGGCCTTATTCGTTTTACTGGCCATCTTGCTGCTGATTTGGTTTGGTCTATTCGGAATATCAAAAAGGTGCGATGGGGTGATTTTGTCAATGCTGCGGTTCAGGCTGGTATCGCCGCTTTACCAATTGTTGGACTCGTTGCATTTTTGATTGGCGTGATTCTGTCCTTTCAGGCGGCTATTGGGATGAAGCAATTTGGCGCGGTCTCTTTTGTCGGACCGCTGGCTGCACTGGGAATTGTCCGAGAAATGGGCCCATTGATTACAGCAATCTTGCTCGCAGGTCGTTCCTCAGCTGCATTTGCTGCTGAGATTGGCACAATGACAGTCAATAGTGAAGTAGACGCATTGGTAACGGGTGGGCTGAGCCCCATTCGCTTTTTGGTAGTGCCTCGGGTATTGGCTGGAATTTTGGTGATGCCAATCTTGACCTTATATGCTGACATAGTGAGCATTTTTGCTTCAATGTTTACGATGCTAGCTTACGGTATTCCATTCATTAATTTTTACAATGGCATGCTAGAGGCGGTGAGTATTGAAGACATTTGCTCTGGCTTGATTAAGGCCACTTTATTTGGTGTAGTAGTCTCTGCAGTGGGCTGCTTAAGAGGAATGCAGACCGGGACAGGCGCAGCAGCCGTTGGCATTTCCGCAACCCGTGCGGTGGTGAGTAGCATTGTCATGATTGTGTTGGTTGACGGTGTATTTGCTTTCATCTCTTACAAGACGGGCTTTTAATGGGTACGCCAGGCATGACTAGCTCTCAGCCCGCTATTGGAACTTGTGCGATCGAGGTGCAGCATCTGACCGTGGGCTATGGCTCGAATATCCTCATGAACGATCTTAATTTCACAGTCAATAATGGCGAGATCTTTGTGATCTTAGGTGGCTCTGGTTGTGGTAAATCGAGTCTATTGAAGAATCTCTTTGGTTTATACCAACCCTTATCTGGTGATGTGCTGATTGAAGGTCAAAACATTACGATTGCTCAGGGTGTGCAGCGCCAAAAGATTATGACTAGCTTTGGCGTGATGTATCAGCAGGGTGCGCTATTTGGTTCCATGAATCTACTCGATAACGTGATGCTATTTATGCAGGAGTACACCCAGCTTACTCAGGGGCAAATGGCGTTATTGGCTCGGTGTAAATTGGATTTGGTTGGCCTCTTGCCTTATGAAACCTACATGCCAAGTGAGATTAGCGGCGGCATGCAAAAACGCGCAGCAATTGCTAGGGCAATGGCCTTGGACCCAAAGATCTTGTTTTTAGATGAACCCTCCGCCGGCCTTGATCCCATTACTTCGGCGGATCTAGACAGAACCATTTTGGATCTATCTAGAAACTTGGGAATTACTTTTGTAATTGTGTCCCATGAGTTGGCCAGTATTTATGCCATTGCCGATAAAGTCATCATGCTGGATAAGGGTGCTAAAGGCATCATTGCTGAAGGTGACCCCAAAGTTTTAAGAGATACCAGTACCGACCCTAGAGTGCATCAATTCTTTAATCGCATTATGAGTAAGGACGTAGCATGAGCAATAACACGAACCCCAATTATTTCCGTCTCGGCGTATTTGTGCTTGCTGCAATCGGAGTCTTGGTTGCTGTCATCTTGATTTTTGGATCAGGTCAACTGTTCAAAAAATCGTTTGTGATTGAAACTTACATCAAGCAGTCTGTTACTGGCCTAGATACTGGCGCCGCGGTCAGATTTAGAGGGGTCAAGATTGGCCAGGTGACTTTAATTGGCTTATCTGGGGATATCTATGAAAAGAATCTACCATTTATCGAAAGGCGTCAATATGTCGTAGTCCGCATGCAGATTTTTGGAGAGATGGTAAATGAAGATCTCATTAAAGAATTCGTGCAAAACAATTTACGCGCCCAAGTGAAGTCTCAGGGTATTACGGGCGTCAATTACATTGAATTTAATTTCGCGCCCGATAGCAAGGATTACCCACCTTTGTCTTATCTGTGGCAATCAGATTATCCAGTTATCCCTTCGTTACCAAATCAAACGGATCAAATTATTAGCGGTATACAGAAGCTGATCGAAGGAATGAATCAACTCAACATTGATGGTACCCAGAAAAAATTTGACGCGCTATTAACGAACCTTAATCTCTTGATGGCTGGTAGTGGCAAAGGTAACGAAGGAATTATCCAATCGGTTAAAGATTTAAATGTAGTGTTGGCACGCATTGCTAAAGTTACCGATAATGATGAATTGAATGTGTTGATGCGAGAGTTGGTTGGCAGTATGGTGGCTTTACGTCAGACGATTACGAGTATTCAGGGTGATTCGGCTGCTACGATTGAAAACTTAAAGCAGACCAGTGAGCAGTTAAATGAACTGACTCGCATTGCCAGTCAGTCTCCATCGAGCTTAATTTGGGGTGAGCCACCACCGCGGATTACTTTACCCATGAATGGAGCCCAAAAATGAGAATCCATCTAATGAGCGGATACCCCTTTTGCAAAACGATCCTGTGCGGAATATTGATTACGCTGCTGTCTGCATGTTCTTTACCAAAGCAGCCAGCAATTCAGTCGACGAGCTGGATGGTATCACCTGAGCGTACTGGCCCGCCTTACAAGCCTCGCACTGAGTTATGGTTAAAACTAGGATCTGTTTCAGTAGCAACTCCTTTTGACGGTAAGTCTTTGGTGTATCGCTTAAGTGATCAGCGTTATGAAAAGGATTTCTATAACATTTATGCCGCGATCCCAAGTGAGATGATTGGAAATGCTGCGCGACAGTGGATGAATAGCACTAACATTTTTTCTGCCACCGTTGGTCAAAGCAATAGCTTCTTTCCGTTCTACACCTTGCAAGCATCAGTGGAGGAGTTCTATGGCGATTATCGGGTGCGACCTGAGGCAGTTGTGACCATAGAATTTTTTCTGACCGTGACTAACGGTGGAAAAACTAATCCCATTATCGGTGCAAATCGCTACACCAAACGTATTGCTCTGCAAGACAATACTCCGGCTGCCTTGGCTGCTGGCCAACAGCAGGCTTTAGCGGAGATCTTCAAGCAGTATGAAGGGGAGTTATACAAATATGCTGGTAATTTACCCAAACCTATAGGACAGTAATGCGATGAAACGATTAAGCAATCGCACCTTGGTGCACTCAGTATTTCAATTCACCATACTCGTTTTTGGTATCGCTGCCAGTAGCTTTAGTGCTGCACAAAGTTTTCCGAATAAACCAATTCGCCTAATCGTGCCATTTGCGCCGGGTGGTAGTACAGATATCATTGCGCGCGCAGTAGGGGATGCGCTGGGTCGACAACTGGGTCAGCCGGTGATTGTTGAGAACAAGGCAGGTGGCGGCGGTTCGGTCGGTGCATTAGAAGTCATGCGTGCACCCAAGGATGGATACACCATTGGTATGGCAACGGTTTCCACTACAGCAGCGAACCCGGCCATTAATCCAAAAATTGGTTATGACCCTGTCAAGGATTTCACGGCGATTACCAATATCGCTGCAACCCCTAATATTATTGCGGTCAATCCTGGGTTTCCTGCTAAGGATTTCAAAACCTTTATGGAAGTATTGAAGGCAAATCCAGGAAAGTATTCTTACTCAAGCTCGGGTACTGGTGGTATTGGCCATCTTCAGACAGAATTATTTAAGAGTCTTGCAGGCGTTTTTATTGTGCACATCCCGTATCGTGGGGCAGGTCCTGCTTTGGCCGATACCGTGGGTGGTCAAGTCTCGATGATTTTCGATAACTTACCATCCTCATTACCCTTCATCAAAGATGGCAAGCTGGTACCGATCGTGATTGCGGCTCCGAAGCGTCTAGCTCAATTGCCGAACGTGCCGACTTTTGCAGAAGTGGGGCTGGCCCCTGTTAATCGCATGGCTTACTATGGCCTCTTAGGCCCAGCAGGTCTGCCTAAAGATGTTGTAGATAAATTCTACCTTGCCGTCCAAAAGGTAGTTACAGACCCTGCGGTATTAAAGCGGATAGAAGATACAGGATCTATCATTAATGTCAACGGGCCTGAGGCATTTGCAAAAGAAACCAAGGCGGAATACGCGGTTTATAAAGAAGTCGTAGCCAAGCAAAAGTTGCAGTTGGATTAAATCAAAGAAATTAAGATCATTGGGGGCGGTATGGATTTGGGAATCAAAGGTAAGGTTGCACTCGTCTTAGCATCAAGTCGTGGCTTAGGTCAGGCTATGGCAGTTTCCTTGGCGCGAGAAGGGGTCAAGGTTGCGGTTACGGGGCGCAATCCAGAGGGCCTTAAAAAATCTGTTGAAATGATTCAGAGAGTGGGTGGGACAGCTCTGGCACTTTCTTGGGATCTGGCGGATTTATCAGTGATAGACCAGTTGGTCACTCAAGTGGAGCAAGAGCTTGGTCCAATCGACATCCTCATTAATAATACTGGCGGACCACCTCCAACACCTG
>CANFLR010000037.1 GCA_947447945.1 Burkholderiaceae bacterium | reverse complement strand
CTGGCTCGGTAGAGCCAGGGTTGCACTATCTCCACTGCAGTAATGAGGTGATCCATGGGGGTATTTTACCCAAAGAACACCTTTAGCTACCGAGAAAGTCCATCTTGCCCACTTCAACACCGTTACTGCGCAAGATGTTGTAGGTGGTGGTGATATGGAAATAAAAGTTAGGGATGATCCAAGTAAGCAGATATTGCTCGCCTACAAACTCAAATTGCCACTCTTTAATAGAGAATTTAATCTCTTTCGCTTCAGTGCCATCTACTTGAGCAGGCTGAATGCCATCAATAAACGCAATGGTTTTGGCAATGCGCTCTTGCAGTTCTGCAAATGTAGTTTCTTTATCGTCAAACTTAGGGGGCTCAACACCAGCGATGCGGGCCATGCCGTTTTTGACTTGATCACAAGCAATCAATACTTGCTTGGTAAGCGGGAACATGTCCGGAAACAAACGATCTCCCGTCAATACATTGCCATCAAGCTTTTTGGTATCTGCGTACTCTTCACCTTTTTTAAGGATCCCAGAAAGGTTGGTCAGCATCTTCTTAAATTGCGGGATCGATGCGTGATACATTGAAATTGCCATGATTACTTTCTAGTGTTTTTGCTTAGTGCGTTTATTGGCTTACTTAAATCGGCTTGCTACACATCGTTCATGAAATCACCGCCGTCACCCGCATCATCCCAAGAATTAGAACCACCATCATCCCAGGTGCTGGCATCTCTCACGCCAAAGTTAGCAGCATCTGGTGCTGGCCCAGCAACTTGATTTAAGCCGTTATTGACGTTGCCTGGATTACCTTGATTATTGCCACCCATTAAATGGCTAGCTAAGGCCTGACCAGCCACCATACCAGCGCCCAGCGCTGCTCCAGTGGCTAAGCTTCCCATTAAGCCACCACCCATCCCGGGGGCTGGTGCGCCTGGGTAATTTGGGGGATAGCCGCCAGGAGGATAGGATCCTGGAGCGCCAGGATATGGCCCATTAGCCGTTGGTGCGTTGTAGACCTGCACAGGTTGCTGGGCGTTACGGTTTTTCATGAAGAACATGATGCCGCCGACCAAAACGACGATCAGGATCCAAAAAATAGGGCTGCTAAAAATTGAGCTTGCACCAGCGTTTGCAGGACTAGCAACAGACCCACCTGCGCGTAATTGTGTTTGTAATCGCTGTACTGACTCAGGCTGAGCAAAGGGTAATCCTGGTGCCAAGTTTTCTGCTTGAGCAAACGCGTTTCTCGCAGCATCTAACCTACCCTCTTTGAGGTAAAGCTCAGAAGCTAAGTAATGTGCTTTGGCGCTATTGGGATGATTTTGCAGAACCTCTTGCATCATCGCATCGGCTTTAGCGAGCTGTCCTGATTCAATGGTTTGGTATACCTGAGGCAAAGTCGGTTCAGCTGCAGCCAAACCGCTAAACAATAGTATGCCGGCAGCAAATAGGCTGATAAAAATATGAGAGAAACGTTGCATCTTCATCATGACTCCTGTTATGAATGCTCAATAGTGATACTCATTATCCCCAGTTTGAGGATTTTTGCTTCTGCTGCTTTATATGGGGGCCGGCCAGGAAAATTCAAGGGCCAGAATTTGGGTGCTGCTTAGCCAATTTGCTCGACTTTTCCACCAGATGAAATCAAATAAGCTCTATTTTCTTTATCGGGTCGGATGCGTTTGAGCTCTATTTGGTAGTTTTGTAGTTGATCGCGGTATTTACCGTACATCTCATTATCGTGTTTTGGAATGGTGAGCTTGTAATCGATGATGGCTAGATGATCGGCAAACTCTACCAAGCGATCCATGCGAAAACTCTTGCCTGTTTCGCTCGTAATATCCAGCTCATTCCAGGCCTGTAGCCATTGACCTGGCTGTAGGAAGAGTTGAAGATTGGGTGCATTCAATACGGTTTGCACATGGTTTAATAATTTTTTAGCCATGACTTGATCAACCCCCAACCAATCGATGAGCTCTTGTTCGCTTGGCATGAGGATGGTTTTTTCTGAGCTACTAGATTGCGGGACCAAAAACTCCAGTAATTTATGAAAGTGCACACCCTCCTCCAGAATTTCAGGATCGGGGGCTTTTTCTACTGCAAGCTGAATCGCTTTGATGGTGGCGCCGCTCACAATATCTTGGAGTTGTTGCTGGTAACTGACTTTTGCCGGCTCCCAGGTAATCTGAAAATCTTCAATGCTGAAAGTATCTGGGGCTTGTGTACTTTTTTGTGAAGGAGGGCTTTCTTTTTCCCCATCAATGAGGGTCGCTACTATAGGCTCTAAAGTTGGCAACTGTCCAAACAGAGCTCTTGCATACCAAGACTTTTGGTCTAAACCTGTTGGGTTATTGGTGCTAGGCTCTTTGGCCACACCACTGATCCACAATCCCTGTTTAGCACGCGTCATAGCGACATAAAGTAAGTTCCAGTTTTCATTCTGGCCAATCAACTCTTCATCCTCGCGAATTTTGCTACGCGGGGAAGTCAAACTTGCTTTGGTATACATCGATAGGTGCGATGGACTGCTCTCGCTAGGCGACCACTCAAGAAGTACGCCCGAATGATCAGAATTTCCTACTGTATGGTTGGCATCCAAAATGATGACAAAGGGTGACTCTAGACCTTTAGCGCCGTGAATCGTCATCAATCGCACACGCTTATGCCTGTCTTCCTCTGACAGCTCGCTATCTTCATCAACCTCAGCCAGCTCCGTCTCAGCCTCAAGCTCAACGTCACCTTCATCAGGAGTTTCGTCATCATCACCCTGACGCATCGCATTGATCTCATCGATAAAGCGGCTCAAACTTGGATAACGACCGCCATCTTGATTGAGGGACAACTCTAGGAAGGCATCCAAGTTAGCAATCACCTGCGCACGTGCCAAAGGCTGAGCGCTAATTGCGTACTCAAAACGTAAATTACTTTCTTGATAAATTTGATCTAGCAGATCATGCACAGGCAAGCGCTCTCCCAAGACGCGCCAATGCTCTAAAAAGTGAGCCGTCTTCTGAACGGCTGCATCTGGACTATCTTGTAAGGCATCCCACCAAGAGCGATATTGATTGTTCGCTTTGGCAATACTCAGGCTTTGCATTTGCTGATCCGTAAAACCAAATATCGGGCTGCGTAAGACTTGCGCCAAAGGCAAATCATGGCGTGGTGACAGCAATACTGTGAGCAGTGCAAGCAGATCATCAATTTCTAGAGTATTGAGCAGACCTCCAAGCCGAGAACTATCATAGGCAAGTCCAGCTTCACGCAGGGCTCTCTCAAACTGTGGCAAATATTTGCGGCGCTTCACCAACAATAAAAAATCACTTTCTCTGGCGGCACGCCAAACCTGTTGACCACCCTCTTCATCCATCACCTGACGTGTTGCCATCACTTGATGAATCAGCCTGCTGATTTCTTGACCCTCGACATAGCGCTGTGTAGCAGACACGGTTTGATGAACATCGGTAATCGGCGCATCAAAAGCATTACCAACGCGAAGTGCCAACTCCTCTTTAACATAGGGAACTAGCGGCAAGAGCGCAGCTTCACCCTCTTTGGAATAGGTTTCGTTTGGTAAGTCTGCTGACAAGGGTTTCCATAAGGTGTCCTGCCTATTGAAATGATAAGTGGGCGGCAACTGTGATGGAGCAAAGGTGTCGTTCACTGCTGCATTAATTTTGGGTGCATTGCGACGCGTTATATCTTGATCTAGCGCCACCGCCTGTAAATGGATTTCTAGAAACGACTTGGCACTAGTAAATAAGCGTGGGTCCGCTCTACGGAAGCGATAAATCGATTGCTTGGGATCGCCCACAATAAAGACACTCGGCTTCCCTTGGTCTTGACCATAACCCTCAAGCCAAGAGCGCAAAATTTGCCACTGCAGTGGATTGGTGTCTTGAAACTCATCAATCAAGATGTGTTTATATCTAGCATCGAGGCGTGCTTGTAAATAGGCTGCATTGGCTGGGTCGGCCATTAACTGACTCACCCCAATCTCTAAATCATCAAAATCGCGTACTCGCATTGCTTCTTTAGTGAGGGACACATGATCCATCATGCGCTCACTCATTGCAAACCATGCTTGATTTAATGCGTAAACCTCTTTTTCAGCTTGCCAATCAAGATACTCAATAAATGCCCCTGCCCAAGCTTGCTTATAGGCAATGTGATCTGGCTCCAGATGGCTTAAGCCTTCGTTCTTGAGATAGGTCTTCACGGCGCCAAGGGCTTTGTTGTTATTAGAGCGAGATTCACCATCGCCATTTAAAAATACTAATTGGAGATTGGGGGCCACCTCCAGAACATCACCACCACGCTGCATGCACTCTAAAGCGGATGCTAGGCGCGGCAAGAAATCACTCTCTTGTGTGCTGCTATGAGCAAAGCAGCGTACGAGAAATTCAAAATCAGCTCTGGCATTGGGTGCATTCCACATTCTTAGCAGCGGATTGTCGATATCCAGTCTAGGTAAAAATTGCTTGAGATGTTCGATTGGAGTCATCCCTTTAGCCTTGCAGGCTTGCAAAAAGAAAGTCCAGGCACCACGTTGTTTCATCAGGCCGTAATTGCCCATCAAGAACTTTTGCGTATTACTTGCACCCAGCTGATTTAAGAGAACGTCGTAGTGCGCTTTGAGGTCTGTAGGAAGATCGCCCCACCAATCATCTAAGCACTCCTCGAGCAATCTTTTACTGTCTTCGCGCAAACTAAAGCCAGCCTGCACCTCTGCTGAAATGGGTGCAGCGTTTAGCAATCTACCAAACCAACCGTGAAAGGTATCAATCACAATAGACTGTGGGCTGGAAAGTACCTTGTTATAAAGACCTTTTGCTTGAGTTAATAGCATTGCCGCCTCGGACTCTGCCAACCCTCGCTCGCGTAATTCATCAATGAGTGCATCATCGTTCATCTTTGAGAATTGTTCGAGCAAACCATAGAGCCGGTCACGCATCTCTTGAGCAGCCTTCCGAGTAAATGTCAGCGCAAGAATTTCTTGTGGCTTCGCTCCAGCAAGCAAGAGCCGAATCATGCGGGCAACTAATAGCCAGGTCTTGCCACTACCAGCACAGGCAGAAACAATGACTGATCTACGGGGGTCACAAGCAATAGCGTTATCGAATTGCGTTTTCACCACATCCCCTTCCTGCAAATTCCTCTTGCTTCACAGTATTTGCAGACGCTATCAGGTGCAAATGCAAACATTTCTTTTCTGGACCATAAATGTTGCATGTCCTCGATTAATTGCTCAGAAAAAGTAGGCATCAGGTCGGGGAGATCGTCTACCTCCAATGATCTCGTAAGCTTTTTATCTCGTTTAATATCTACTTTTAATGAAACCCACTGGGCCCGATTAACTTCTCGGCCCTGGAGATGGGCGCTTTCTGGATTTTCATTTACGGCACGGGCATAAATGAGCAACTGTGGATCATCCAAGAGATGTTCGGCACGCTGCTTAATCTTGGTCATCGACTGATTCTTGTAATCAATCACTTCTGCTACTTGAGCACTGTTGACATTAATATCAAAACGATCAGCGCGCCCTGCAATGCGAATGAGTCTATCTACCCCATCAGGATCAACAAAATGTAAATCAAACCCAACCTGATGCTCTGCATTGTGATATCGCCAGCCCTCAGCCTCACGTTGCAGTTGCCAGTCCACAAAGCTGGGGATTTGTTTTTGCCAGTCTCGTAAAGTGCCCAGCACTCTACCATCGCCTTCAATGAGTCGTTTGAACTCTTTTTCAGAAATGGTTGATAACTGTTGCTCCATCCAACGGCGGCGATATTGGATATCTATCGTCATGCGCGAATCTGCTTTTTGCTCTTCTGTTTTCAGTACCTGATAAAAATTGCGCAGTAAAGCATGTAAAGACTGTCCCGCTAAGGAGGCATCAAAACCCTCTTCAAATGCTTTTGCCTCACGTAAACCCAATAAGCTGCGGACATAATATTTATAGGGGCAGTCTCTCAAGGCCTTGTAGGCACTAGGACTCATGGATAGTGGTAAAGGCAAAGTAGCGTCTAAAGTCGTAACCGCCCTCTCAAGCGGGCTAGCCCTACCGCATTGTAAATCCGGCTGAGCTACTATGGCTGTCCAGGTTTGTAATTGCGTTTGCAGACGTTGAATCCATGCGGATGGTCTGAGTGGCTCACCACTCTTGCTCTTGCTTTGCCAAAGTAGATCAACACTTTGACAAGAGCTCAGTAGTTGCGAAAAATCCCGCGCCTGCTGAATGTATTGCGCTGTAATCGTTGATGCTTTGAGTAAGCGGTTAAGTGCGTCAGAGAAAAATAAGGGTGGTTCAGAGAATGCTGGCAACTGTTGCTCATCACAACCCACAAGCACTACAGCATCAAATATTCTCAGGCGCGTGGAGCTCAGCGGCAAAATACTGAGTGTGGCTTGCGCCTCTTTACCAAGCTCTTCATACGAAGCATCCTCCATGACTGTTTTGATGAGGCTAATCCACTCCGGAAGACGCATCGCAACGCGCCGGTAATCGCTAGAACTCAAATCAAAGGTAGTAAGCACTTCTAACAATTGCTTACCTGCAGAATCCTTTTCTAAAGCCTTAGCAATACCAGTATCCCGCAAGTTCTGTTGCAGGAGCTCATAAGCATTCGAGCAATTGAGATCTATTACCTGCCACGCATGGTGGCGCTCTCTCACAAACTGCAACAGCTTTAATAAAGCCTCATTTGGAGCGCCATCATGATTTACTGCATAGGCATTAGCCCGCTCGATTGCCATGTAAAAAGTTTCCCAACCAGACTTTGCTTGACTAGCAATCAAAATATCCTCTAACTGCGCTACTAGACCAATACAAACCTCGGGAGCCTTGTGGATGCAATCTGGAATATTCAAATAGGGATTTTGTAAGAACTCTAATAAGACGCTCGCTGTTGGTCCTTCCTTGGGAGCGCGAATGAGCTCTAGCCAACTATTGAGCGCTGCAGCAGCTCTAGTGGTATCCAGTTTCCAACCAGTTTCATCGCGAATATTTAATGCTGGGCCTAAACGCGCTAATAAGGCCCGAGCCCTTCTTGCCGCTAAGCGATCTTGCGCTACTAGGGCAATATTCTGCTTACCTGCAATCAGATGTCCCTCGATGGCTTTGACTGCCGCCCATGCCAACTCCTCAAAGCGTCTTGCACTAATTAAGTTCCAGTCACGGTAATGGGCTGCTTCAATATTGCCCTTGAGTTGTTGCGCTTGCTCTGCGCTTAACTCAATGAGTTCACCCGCTACATTTTCTCCAGCGAGCGCCTCAGACCACAAGGCAACCGTTTGCCAATCTAATGTGACCTCCACAACAGGGGCATATTGTGCATAGTCTTGTAAATATTTACCGATCACTTCTTGATCCATTGGCTTGGGATCGGCTGTTTGCACCCAGATCAGGGGTCTAGGCGCCTGTTGATGTGCTTGGGCCTCACTCAGATGCGCCGCCATCGCAAATCGTTTCCGAAAGACAGCATCGCCCACACCGCTCAAGTATCGCCAGAAAGTTAGCAAGACTTCCGATTCCTGATCAACAACCTTTCGCGCAAGCTCTGGATAAGCTTTTGCAATGGTTTGCTCTAGTAGTTCTTGTAATTTTTTGATCCAGGCTTCCGCATCTAGCGCACCGCTATCGATTAAATGTTTTAATTGATCGTGCAATTGCGGCATGATGGCTTCAGACAAAATGTCGCAGGCATCAATCACAGACTGCGCCAAGCCCCATGCGCCTGCATCGCTCTCTGCCTTAAACCATGCTTTAAGTTTGGGATGTTTCCGAAGATTCACATAAACTGAAATCCACCGCTCTAGGTCGGATTGCTTTTTCGGAAACTGCCACGCGCCTGGCGCTGCTTCAAGCCAATCACTAAAACTCATCACCTGAGGCAGAAATGCCGTCTTGGGATTAAGGATGCTTGAGCCAGGCCGATACTGCTCTAATGCCGCCCTGACACCAATCAGTGGGCCTGCCGTACTGAGCACCACTAGGGGGCGTTGATTTGTTTGCACTGCACAATTCCAAATTCCTACTGCCAAGGTCTCAAGCGCCCCAGCATCAGGCGCAATCGACCATAAGTGCACTTGCGCTTGTTCAGAAATGATGGGGAAAGGCTGTGACATGCAGTTTGGTTTTTGGCTTATGTTTTAAATTTGGGCAGAAAGTTTGGCTTATTGCTAATATAAGCGTTGTAGCGATATAACTAAATAAGCCTAAATAAGGAATTTTCATGAGTGCCGGCATTAAACACGTAACAGACTCCTCTTTTGAGCAGGACGTCCTCAAATCCGACAAACCTGTATTGCTCGACTTCTGGGCTGAGTGGTGCGGTCCTTGTAAGATGATTGGCCCGATTTTGGAAGAACTCTCTGCTGACTACGGTGACAAACTCCAAATCGCCAAGATGAACGTGGATGAAAACCAAGGCGTTCCTGCGCAGTTCAATATTCGCGGCATCCCTACCCTGATTTTGTTTAAGAACGGCACTGTTGCCGCTCAAAAAGTAGGCGCTCTTGCCAAGTCCCAGTTGACTGCATTTATTGATAGTCATCTATAAATCTTCTTCGACCACAGGTTCACTGGCTGAGCCTGTGGTTTTTTAGGTTTTTGGGCTGTAATCTGGGTAATTTAGTGTAATATCACCGTATTCAGCAGTTCAACGCACTTTCCCGTGCCCCTCTTTCCAGCAATTTACCCCCTCCTTTTTTAAACTCCCAATTCTGTTTTCTTATCTAGTCTTGATCAAGGCTAGCAATACTCCAAACCACATTCAATCATTTATCTTTACCCACATCCGAGAACCACATGCAATTAACTGAACTCAAAGTCCTCCACGTATCCGCTCTGCTTGAAATGGCAGCGAGTCTAGAGATTGAAAACACCCAACGGATGCGCAAACAAGAATTGATGTTTGCCATTTTGAAGAAACGCGCTAAAGCAGGTGAAATGGTTTTTGGCGATGGTACTTTAGAAGTGTTACCTGATGGCTTTGGTTTCTTACGCTCTCCTGAGGCTTCTTACATGGCTTCTCCAGACGATATTTATATCTCTCCTGCGCAGATCCGCCGCTTTAATTTGCACACTGGTGACAGCGTTGAAGGCGAAGTACGTACCCCTAAAGATGGTGAACGTTACTTTGCATTGGTCAAGGTTGATAAGATCAATGGCTTGCCACCAGAGGCGCTCAAGAACCGCATCATGTTCGAGAACTTGACCCCACTTCACCCAAATCGCACAATTCATTTAGAGCGTGACATTAAGGCAGAAGAAAACTTAACAGGGCGCATTATCGATATGATTTCCCCGATTGGCTTTGGCCAACGTGGCTTAATCGTCTCCTCCCCAAAATCTGGTAAGACCGTGATGATGCAGCACATTGCGCACGCGATTTCTACCAACTTTCCAGATGCCATTTTGATTGTGCTGCTTGTTGATGAGCGCCCTGAAGAAGTGACTGAGATGCAGCGCTCTGTGCGCGGTGAGGTCGTTGCCTCCACCTTTGATGAGCCCGCAGTTCGGCATGTGCAAGTCGCTGAAATGGTGATCGAAAAAGCCAAGCGTTTGGTGGAAATGAAAAAAGATGTGATCATCTTGCTAGACTCCATTACCCGCCTTGCTCGCGCCTACAACACAGTGATTCCATCATCAGGCAAAGTCTTATCTGGCGGTGTAGACGCCAATGCACTGCAAAGGCCTAAACGCTTCTTCGGTGCCGCTCGTAACATCGAAGAAGGTGGCTCACTCACCATCATCGCGACCGCGCTGATTGAAACCGGTAGCCGGATGGACGATTTGATTTACGAAGAGTTCAAGGGTACTGGCAATATGGAAGTCCATCTTGAGCGTCGCTTAGCTGAGCGCCGTGTTTACCCATCAATCAACCTCAACAAATCTGGCACGCGCCGTGAAGAGTTGCTGGTCAAGGCAGAAAACCTGCAAAAAATCTGGGTTTTACGTAAATTATTGGCCGATATGGACGATATCGAGGCGATGAACTTTATTGTTGATAAGCTCAAATCCACCAAAAATAACAGTGAATTCTTCGACTTGATGCGTAAAGGCGGCTAAAAAGAGCTTGTTTTAGCCTTTTTTAGACAGTGAAACTGCGCTTTGTTATTGATTTTATGGCATAATTTTGCCTTTATTGCTGTAACAAGCGCTTTTAAAACCTGGGAAAGTATTTAAGCCACTTTGGCTCAAACGGCTACCCGCTCATAGGACTCATCATGAAACCAGGCATTCACCCAGAATATCGCGAAATCGTCTTTGTAGACGTTTCCAACAACTTTAGCTTTAAAACTCGCTCCACTATGTCTACCAAAGAGACAATCAAGTGGGAAGATGGCAAAGAGTATCCATTAGCGAAGATCGAAACCTCCTCCGAATCGCATCCTTTCTACACTGGCACCCAGAAGATTATGGATACCGCTGGTCGTGTTGAGAAATTCCGTCAGAAATTCGGTACCAAGGCTGTTGCTAAATCTACTGGTGATGGCGCTGCTAAAACCGCTGAGAAAAAAGCTGCTGCCGCAGAAGCCAAGGCCGCTGAGAAGACCTCTAAAAAGAAGGCTTAATTACAGGCTACTCTCTACAGGGGTGCTTGGGTAATCTCCCCACTCCTGCGAGATAATTAAGGCAGCATTAGCTGCCTTTTTTATTGCCTCTCAATACGCTGTATCGCCCTATGGTCAAACTTACCGCCGCCGCCACCACCTCGATCCCCCGCATCATTATTTTTGCGTTGACCTTGGTCTATGGCTTTGTCGGCCTTTTTTTTCGAGATCCCTGGAAAAATGAGGACGCGATTGGCTTTGGTGGCATGTGGACCCTGTTTCGCGGTAACTCTCTTGATTGGATTGTTCCGCACGTCGCCGGACGCGATCTGTCTTTAGGTGCACCACTACCCTATTGGATGGGTGCCACTCTGATGAATCTATTTAGCTCGTGGATTGGCGCTGCCAATGCTGCGCGCTTATATTCTGCGATCTGCTTTTTTTCAGCCGCTCTTGCCATTTGGTATGCCACCTATCTATTAGGCCGTAGAAGCGAAGTGCAACCAATGGCGCTTGCCGTTGGTGGTCAACCTAACCGTAAAAATTATGGCATGACCTTGGCTGATGGTGCTTTACTCATCTTCTTAGCTTGTGTTGGTCTAGCGCAGCGCGCTCATGAAACCACCCCAATGATGGCCCAGCTGATGGGAATCAGTATCATTCTCTACGGCACAGTGCGAGGCTTAGATAAGCCTTGGCAAGGGGGTTTGTGGACCGGCCTCGGCATTGCGATTACCGCTCTATCGAGCAATCTAGCCTTAAGTCTTCTTTTGGTTGCTTCTACCATCATTGCCGTGATTGCTAGCAATGCAAAGTTGCGTTTTCGGTGGACCTTGTGCAGCACGGTGTTCGCTCTGATTGGCTTTGCCGTTTGGCCACTGCTGTGGCACTTCGCAGAGCTCACACCAGAATGGCGTCACATCGCCCAAGAAGGCTGGCGCAATACCCCAGAGATGGGGGTTAGACCTTCTCTGGACTCATTAAGCTTTCTGAGTGTGAACTTCTGGGCTTACGCTTGGCCTGTTTGGCCACTGGCGCTGATTTCTCTTGCTCACTGGGGTAGAGCTAAATCTGCTGGCGCTTGGCGCGCACCGCATCTTTGCATTCCACTAAGTCTATTTATTGGCTGCTTTATTTATGTGCTATTTCGAATAGAGGCCAATGAGCATGACCTGTTGATTTTGATCCCTAGCCTTGCCATTATTGCCGCCTTTAGTTTACCGATTCTCAAACGCAGCGTGATTAGCTTTATTGACTGGTTTGCGATGTTTAGCTTTACCTTGATTGCAATCGCTATCTGGATTATTTGGATGGCAAAAATGACCGGCTATCCAGAGTCTACTGCCGCTAACTTGGCGCGCCTGTTGCCAGGCTTTCAGGGTCAATTTAATTGGCTGGGCTTTATTGTGGCAATCGTGATTACGGGTATTTGGATCGCAGTCGTCCGGTGGAGAACTTCAAGGGCCCCGAAAGAAATTTGGCGTTGCTTAATTATTTCTGCATCAGGCACAACATTGATGTGGGTGCTACTGATGACCCTGTGGCTTCCTACGATCAACTATGCCAAAACCTATCGCTACGTTGCTGCGCGCCTCTCGCAAGTGTTTGCGCAAGAAACAGCTTGCATCGATACTAGCAACATCGGGCTTTCACAACTAGCTTCTTTTACCTACTTTACAAAACTGACTTTGCGTGATGATCCAAGTTGCCCTTGGATGTTGACCCACAATCAGTCAGAAGCTAGAGCCTATGCTCGTCTCAACAATAAAAAACTGACGCTGCTTTGGGAAGATCGCCGGGCATCTGACCGGGATGAACGACTCAGGCTTTATCAAGTGAGTTCGGAATAGTCAGTGCTGTATTTTAAGTTAGCGCGCCTGCGTGAAGACGTTCCTGCCCTATTAAAACTAGCAGCCCCCCTTTTGGTTGGCCAGCTTGCAGTAATTTCTTTTGGTGTTTTAGATACTGCAATGACTGCCCGTTATTCAGCAGCAGATCTCGCAGCACTTGCCATGGCTTCGGCAATTTATATCAGTATCTATGTTGGTTTGACTGGTGTGATCTCGGCACTCGCCCCAATAGCCGGTCAACTCTTTGGCGCAAAACGTCATGATGAAATCGGTGAAGAGGTTCGCCAAGCAATTTGGCTAGCATTTGGACTCACAATCTTGGGCTGCTTGATTCTCGTCAATGCCGACCACCTCTTGGCAATCTCTCGCGTGAATCCTGAGATTGAGAGCAAGGCAAGGTTGTATTTGAATATCCTCGCACTTGGGCTGCCGGCAAGCATGGGTATGCGTGTACTCATGGCACTTCACAATGCCGTCTCACGGCCAGCAGTAATTACCGTAGTCCAATTAGTTGGTCTAGGCTTAAAGTTTCCACTGAATCTCCTTTTTATCTATGGTGGATTTGGCATAGAAGGTATGGGCGGTCCCGGCTGCGCTGTAGCTACTGTCCTTATTAATTGGTTTTGGCTCACCATCACTATGAGCTTTGTCTTGATAGACCGCTTTTACAAACCCTTTGCTATTTTTAGTCGCTTTAGTAAACCAGACTGGCACCGAATCTGGACCTTACTCAAACTGGGCACTCCTATTGGTTTTAGCTACCTCATTGAAGTGACCTCATTTACTTTTATGTCTTTGTTTATTGCGCGCCTTGGTACTACTGCATTGGCAGGACATCAAATTATCGCTAATATGGGTACTGTGATGTACATGGTGCCACTATCACTCTCGATTGCAACAATGACCTTAGTGTCTCAATCGATTGGAGCCGATCAACCCGAACGTGCCGAGGAGATTGGCTGGTCTTCAGTATTCTTCACTACCATGCTATGCGTCTGTATTGGTATTGGCGTTTGGATCTTTAAATTGAATCTGCTCGATTTGTACAATCCGCCAGCAGAAGTAAAAGTGTTCTCTGTTCCGCTATTTTTATTTATTGCCTTTTACCAAGTCTTTGATGCACTTCAGGTAACTGCTGCATTTATTTTGCGTGCCTATCGCATTGCATTTTGGCCAATGCTCATCTACGCCGGCTCTCTTTGGGGCGTAGGTCTTGGTGGCGGATATTTGATGGGCTTTAATGTCTTTGGTAATACGCCAGCATTTCTGCAAGGTGCTAGTGGCTTCTGGGCTGGCAACAGCATTAGCTTAGGGCTGGCTGCATGCTTACTGCTCTATCTCTTTAGAAGAACAGCGGCGCGCTTTGAAAAAACGCATCCGCCAGTCCAGGTGTAATAGGCGCTAAGAACTAAGAGTACTCAGCATTCTTTAGGTGATTACTTCACTAAGTTATAGCCCCCATTTGGGCTTGGTGGGCGGGGGCCAGAACTCGGTGTCGCATAGCTAGGCACTTGATTGCCTTTTGCATACATGCACTGCTGATAAGCGATGTTGTATTGCGTCTGGGCCTGATTTTCTTTTCCAGCAGCATTCATAGCACCCATTGCAGCGCCACCCAATAAGCCAACGCCGGCACCCGTTCCGACATTAGCGTGGCTGCCACCGCCAATCACCGCTCCTGCAGCTGCGCCCAATGCCGCACCAATCGCTGCGCTCGTAGCGCCCTCTTTGAGCGCGGCATTGCTAGTGTCTTTCACTGCATTAGAAGCAAAGTCACGACATTGTTGATCTTCCTGTTGAAACACCTCAAATGGCTTACCTTCACGCGGCATCACCGCAATGGTTGGGCCTGTTGGTGCCGATACACAAGCAGCCAAAGAGCTAATGAGTAATGCTGAGAGAGTGATACGTTTCATTGAAAATCCTTTGTGATGACTTCTTTTATTCAGATCAATTGCTAGGTGCGTGCGGTTTTACGCCACTAGAAGGTGGTATCGCTGGTTGAGCTTGCCAACCAGAAGAACACTCTTGAACGTAAGGAAAATACTGACCGCTGGCATGGCAAAAATACCAAACTGCTGGTTGGGGTTGCGCCGCTAAAACCAAGGGTGGTGGTGGACTATAAGCAACAGGGGGCGCATACACGACTGGAGGCGCATAGTAAGCAGGATAGGCGTATCCATAAGGGCCGCCATAATAACCGCCGTTATAAGCCCAAGCACCACGCCAACCTGGACCATACCCGCCGTATGCTGCTGGGCGCCATCCGCCGCCATAGCCTCCACCAACGGAAACATTCCAGCCCACATTGCCAGCTTGGGCTACCGCCGTAGAACTCAGCAGTAGCGCCAGCAGGATACATTTTGCAATTTGTTTCATCATGGACCCCCCTCAAGTTTGGTCTCTTTTTTAGACTGAATACCCCGTCCAATACAACAGTCATACCCCTTTAACGCACCAGCCAATTTCAGGCTGACACCCAAGTCAATTAATTTTGAACTTTTGGTGTTTATGGCTCTAATTTTGCACCCGATTGGACAATCAAACCACCCCACTTTACTGCCTCAATCTGCATTAAATTGCTCAGATCTTCAGGACTCCCTGGGGCGGGCTCCAAACCACCTGCTATGAGCTTATTGCGCACCTTAGGAGTATTGAGGGTTTGGCGCGTTAGTGCGTTTAGGCGCTTCTGAATAGATCCTGGTAAGCCTGCCGGCGCCATTAAAGAGAACCAGGAAGTTGCCTCAAAACCGCGTAATCCTTGTTCGGCTAGGGTAGGAATTTCTGGGGCGGCCAAAGAACGCTTCAAAGTGGTGACACCAAGTGCGTAAACATCTCCAGATCGAATCAGCGGTAATGAAGAAGATAAGTTATCAAAGAGCATAGAAATCCGGCCGCTGACTAGATCCGGCAATGACTGAGCTCTACCTTTGTAGGGAATATGGCGAATCTCGATATTGGCCATTTCTTTTAAGAGCTCGCCAGACATATGTAATGAGGTACCAGTCCCGGAGGATCCAAAAGTGAGTTGATTGGGCTTGGCCTTCGCTAACTCAATCAACTCACGCAGATTATTGACTCCCAATGTCTTGTTCACAATCAAGACATTGGGAGTGCTCGCCAAAAAACTGATCGGTGTGAAATCCTTAATGGGATCATAAGACAGCTTATCGTAAAGAGCGCCGTTAATCGCATGAATACCGACAGTGCCAATGAGCAAGGTATAACCATCCGGATCGCTTTTGGCGACAAGATCGGCGCCAATATTACCGCCGTATCCCGGACGATTTTCTACTAAGACTGGGACGCCAAGTTGCTGTTGCCAACTTTGTGCCAAAACTCGCGCCAAGATATCTGGGGCACCACCAGGGGTAAATGTAACAATAATACGAATTGCCTGTTTAGGCCAAAGATGGGGGCTTGTTGTGGACTCAGCTTTTGCTGGCAAGTTGAGCATGACAGCAGCAGCTAATAAGATGCTAAAGAGGCTTTTTAGCTGGGTGGGCAAAACTAGAATCCGAAACGTGTGCGCAACCAAAGCCAACCATCATATTTGATCGGATCATCAGCACAAGGACCGGTACCGCACTCTAATAAAGTGGAGACCAGATTAGCCAGTACCAAGAGAATAAAAATCATCACGAGTGAATTAGCAAATAGAGAGCGCGAACGAATCTCTCGATTAGGCAGCATTAATAAAATTGCTTGGCCTGCTAACAGACCGACATATCCAATAAAAGCCCAAGTATAAAAATGCAGCTCTAAGAATGTTGTGCCAAATCCTTTATCACCCGGCAATACATGCAATAGGACTTGGCGCAATGACACCATCATCCCAATCAGGCCGCCCATAATGCCCCAACCATAGTGTGCTGAATGCGCTCCAAAACGAATATTGAGCACCAGGGCAAAACCAATGATCACAAAGCCCATGCGCTGCATTAAACATAGCGGGCAAGGAAGTTCACCAAAATAGAGTTGATCGACAAAAGCGTAAGACAAAATGCCGACAACAGCAAGGAGTGCGACTTGGTTGCCCAAGCCCGCCAAGGAAGGAAAAGATTGCTTAGTCACAGGCTGATATTGAGGTGGCTTGTTGCATGAATATGAAACCAATACAGCAAGATTGCAGTGCTTGCCGCTAGCAATATTAAGCCTGCCATGCGCTTCTCAAGCCAAACTAGGATCAGTCCGAGAAAGGCCGTCAGAAAAGGCAGAAACATATACATGTAAGGAATTCTATCTCAGGATGATTAACCCTAGGATATTGCGAGAAATAGCTTATTGCAGGGTATTTTTAAGTGCCGGCAATAAAGGCATCGCCAAGACCTCAATACCCTCTTCACGTAAAGCCTCAGCCTCATCTAGGGTGGTCTGACCACGAATACTTCGCTCAGGTGATTCTTTGTAATGAATCTTGCGCGCTTCTTCTGCGAAGGCGTTGCCCACATCTTCGGAGCGCCCCATCAACTCGCGCATACCTTTTAAAAAGGCTGCTTGGACTTGTGCCTCTAATTGGCCATGGTCGTTACCGGTAAGGGCCATCACTTCTCCACTCAATCCACCACTTGCTTCAGGGCTAGCCTGCACGACATCCGTCGATAGCGCTGACACTGGGGACCCTTTCATAGAGCTAGATTTAGCGATACGGGGAGCCGAAGGCATACGGGTTATCTCAGTACTGTCACAAATTGGGCAAGCAAGCATCCCTTTACCTTGCTGATCAAGGCAATCCTCTTCGGAGGCAAACCATCCCTCAAAGCGATGCTCTAAGGGGCAAGAGAGGTTGTAAACTTTCATAAGACCTATATCGGGGCAAAAATAACAAATTCAATAGCCCTATTTTAATCGGTTTGCCAAGGCACTAAGAAACTGGGGTTGGCAAGACCAAGCCCCTTCGATAGCGATCTAGCCAATAGGCTGAAATCGTTGTCTTAACATCGGTAATCACACCCTGCTCAATCCAGCCAATCACCTCTTCTAAAGGTGCCGCAAAAACATCTAAGAATTCCTCTTCATCAAGCTTACTCTTGCCGGGCTCCAGATCTTCGGCCAGGTAAATATCAATAAACTCAGTAGAGTAAGAAATCACCGGGTGGATACGTCGAACATAACTCCACTTTTTAGCCTGATATCCCGTCTCTTCCATCAACTCACGTTGAGCACACAACAATGGATCTTCGCCAAGATCAAGCTTGCCAGCGGGAATCTCCATGCAGACCTTGGCAATGGGATAACGATATTGACGCTCGAGTAGCACCCTGCCATCAGCCAAAATGGCTAGGATCGCAACCGCTCCAGGATGAGTAAGGTATTCACGAATCGCTTCTTGACCATCGGGCAAACTCACCTTGTCCCGCTTCATCTTTAAAAAAATACCACCATAGATGTCTTCGCTAGAGATCTGATCTTCCCGCAGGTGTGCGTCACCGGCAGGCAAATCGTGCAAGAATTTTTCAGTCATCTGTTGTTCATCCATATTAGTCGCTAGATATTCCCATCATACAAAAATCAGATGACAAGCTCCATGAATGAAGAGCTCTATGGGTTTGGAAAAAAATAAGGCTCCGGAGCGCTAACTCAGGAGCCTACTCATCATATTATTGAAAATATACCCTTAGGCACCCAATAATGTACGGCGCATTGCATCCAAGCACAGTCCCATCAATCCCGACGGGAACATGCCAAGCATCAAAACCAGGATCGCATTGAGGCCCAAGAGGCTGCGGGCAAAAACAGAACCTGAAATACTAATCTCCTGTTCAGGCTCATCAAAGTACATGACCTTGACCACTCTTAAATAGTAGAAAGCACCTATCAATGATGCGATCACCGCAATGATTGCTATGAAGGTATGTTCTGCATCTACCAGAGCCTCTAACACTCCCAACTTAGCAGCAAAGCCAACGGTTGGCGGAATACCGGCCAAAGAGAACATCAAGACCAAGCCAATAAAGGCATACCAAGGATGTTGCTTATTTAAACCCTTGAGGCTATCCAATGTTTCGCAGTCGTAACCCTTGCGAGAAAGGATCATTAATAAACCGAAGCTTCCGAGCGTTGTCATTACATACGTAATGACATAAAACATCGATGCGCTAAACGCGTGGTCATCAAAGACAGATAGCATTCCCAAAAGCACAAAGCCCATCTGCGCAATCGCAGAGTAAGCCAGCATCCGCTTCAGGTTAGTTTGCGCAATTGCAGTAACGTTACCCAAAATTAAGGAGAGGGCTGCCAATAAAACCAACATTGGCTGCCAGTCACCTAAGAGCGGTAACAGCGTATTCACTAGCAAACGGAATAACAAACCAAAGGCTGCGATTTTCGGTGCGGCTGCAATCATCAGCGTCACTGCGGTTGGTGCGCCTTGATAAACATCAGGCACCCACATATGAAAAGGAACTACGCCCAACTTAAATGCTAAACCAGCCACAAT
>CANFLR010000036.1 GCA_947447945.1 Burkholderiaceae bacterium | reverse complement strand
ACCTTTTTGGGTCATGCAGATAAGGGCTTGTTTATTAGCAAGCCGGTGCTCAATTCTCAGACAAAAGTCTGGACACTCTATCTTGCTCGAAAAATTGTTAACCAGGATGACAGCTTTAAAGGCGTGATTGTTGCTGCAATCGACGTTGCTCACTTCGAGGATATTTACCAGTTATTAAGACTAGATTACCCCCGTCCCGTATCGCTGTATCGAAACGATGGGATGTTATTAGCCAGCTTTCCGCATCGAGAGGATATGATTGGCGATCGCGCGCCTGAGCTCGGTCAAAATTTGCCAGTTTTGCAGACTGGAAAAATTGACTTTATAAACCATCGCAGGGGTGGTGGGGATTTAGAAGAGCTAGCTTTGGAAGTGGTTCCCAAGTTTCCCTTATTCATTGCGGTAACAAATGATATAGACGAGGCCTTGGCTTCATGGCGCGAGACTTCGATTCCGATTGCGATGAGTTCAGTCTTGGTGTGCCTTTTTATTATTGCTGCAGCTGGTCTATTGATTCGTGAGGCACTGCGCCAACATAAATTAGCCCTTGAATTGGGCGCTGCGCATAATCGCCATCAGCATACGATTGAGTCAGTGATGGATGCCATTATTGCCGTGGATCAACATCAAAATATTATTTTATTTAATCCCTCAGCTGAGCGCATGTTTGGTCTTAAAGCAGAGGAGGTGGTTGGCCAATCTTTAATGCGATTGCTGCCAGAGCGTTTCCGTGGCGCTCATCAGGCGCATGTGCAGAAATTTAAGAAGTCAGATAGCGGCTCTCGTACGATGGGGCCACAACTTGGCATTGTTGGTTTACGTGCTGACGGTACAGAGTTCCCAATTGAGTCGACTATTTCTCAGACGATGATTAATGGTGAAAAGCAGATGACTGCCGTGCTCCGAGACGTCACGGAAAGGCGTAGGGCAGAGATGGAGTTGCGGGAAATGAATCTTCAACTACGAGGTCTTTCTGAATCCCTGGAAAATATTCGCGAACAGGAGAGAACAAGGATCGCGCGAGAGTTACATGATGATTTAGGGCAGCAGTTAACCGGCCTTAAGCTTGAGTTATCTTGGTTAAGTAATCGCGTGAAAGAGGGCCATGTTCCGCCTGTTGAGCGCATTACTGAGATGAAGCAGCAATTGGATGGGGCTATTTCATCGGTGCGTCGGATTTCTACAGAGCTACGCCCAATTATTTTGGATGATCTCGGCTTTGAAGAGGCTGTGAAATGGTTGGTGAGTGAGTTTACTAAACGTACACATATCCCAGTTCACTTAGACCTTGAAGAAGATTGCGTAACTAATCGAGACTTGGCAACAGCACTATTTAGAATCGTTCAGGAGTCCCTGACGAATATCGCACGCCATGCAGAAGCAACGGTGGTCAATATTACCCTGGATCAGGATGAGTGTAATTTGGTGCTCTCCATTGCCGATGATGGTAATGGTTTACCAGTTAACTTACAGTCTGGTGGCTTTGGTTTGGTGAGCATGCGCGAACGAGCTAATTCTCTTGGAGCAAAATTCAGTATTCACAATAGCAAGCTAAAGGGAGTTACTATCAAGGTAGAGTTTGGACTTGATTTGCCTATCTTTGCCGAGGTGAATGGATGAAGTACGAAGTGCTGGTTGCCGATGATCACGCCATTATTCGCGATGGTTTACGCAAGATATTGGCCGATACCGAAGATTTAGTAGTCGCTGGCGAAGCTGCAAATGGTAATCAAGTTTTGGAGAGAGTCCGCGAGCGCGATTGGAGTTTGGCGATACTAGATTTATCGATGCCCGGTAGAAGTGGTATTGAACTAATCAAGCTGATCAAAGCTGAGCGCTCTAAAATGCCCATTTTGATTTTTAGCATGCACCCAGAGGAGCAGTATGCGGTGCGCGCCATCAGGGCCGGCGCCTCTGGCTATCTATCGAAGGAAGAAGATAGCGATCATTTTTTGCCAGCGATTCGACGGGTGGCAGCAGGAGGGATGTTCATTAGCCCAAAAGTGGCCGAACTATTGGCGGCTGATGCCTCGCACGGCGCACACACTCATGCTCATAGCAAGCTTTCTAATCGAGAGCATGAAGTTTTGGTACGAATTGTGAAGGGCATTAGCTTGACTGATATCGCTGACGAGTTTTCACTCAGCATTAAGACCATTAGTACGCACAAGACCCATATTCTTGTAAAGCTTGGCCTATCAAATCAGGCAGAGCTCATACGTTATGCCATCGAGCATAGGTTACTAGATTTGGATAAGTAAGTAGGTTTGTCCTATCTCCCATAGGAATATTCCTATGGTTATTTACCTTAGCAATCCTATATCTATAGGGCTCATCAAAAAATAAAATTCTTCTTAAGCAATTGGACTTTGGGTATTTCCAGTCCTGCACTTAAGGAGAATCAAATGAGATCAGCTAAAGACATCGTCCGTATGGTAGTGATTGCCATAACGGCTTTGGTATTTACATCATTCGCACATGCTGCCGTAGATGCAGATGCTGCCAAGGCACTTGCTAAGCAAAACAATTGCTTCAAATGCCATGCTATCGATAAAGATAAAGATGGTCCCTCTTATCACAGCGTTGCTGAGAAATACAAAGGTAAGCCCAACGCTGAAGCGAAGTTGATTAATCACCTTACCTCAGGTGAAAAAGCCAAATTTCCAGATGGTCATGAAGAAGAGCACAAGATCGTAAAAACATCTCCACCAAAAGATCCAGAGCAAGTGAAGAACTTAGTTGATTGGATTTTGTCTCAGTAAGCGTTGATTAAGTCAATCAGCAAAAAAAGAATTTCGAGAGTAGAAACTCGCAATTGTCAGCACAAGGAATATAAATGAAGATCTTCCAAAAACTTCTAGTGATCAGCGCAGTGATGGGGGCTATCAGTTTGACGCCCCTCGCATTTGCCCAAAGCAACTTGCCAGAGTTAGGCCAGTCAAAAGCTACTATTGCTAAAAATGCATTTAAAGAAGATGCTAAATGTACTAAGTGTCACGACGAGAGCGAGAATGCTCCAATTCTGTCTATCTACCAAACCAAGCATGGTGTTAAAGGGGATTCCCGTACGCCACAATGCATGTCTTGCCATGGCCAAAGCGAAAAACACTTAGCTGGTGATAAAGATGGTAAGGGTCGCCCAGCCCCTGACTTTGTATTTAAGAAGGGTGTTTATGATAAGAGTCCAAGCGCAGAGCGCATGGATCGTTGCCAAACTTGCCATAAGGGTGAGAAGCGTACTAACTGGAATGGTTCACAACATCAAGTGAATGATGTGGCGTGTAATGATTGCCACGTTGTTCACAACCCGGTAGATAAAGTTAGAGTCAAGAAAACTCAAACACAGGTTTGCTATACCTGCCATAAAGAGCAGCGGGCAGATAGCTACAAAACGTCTACCCATCCAATTGAAGTGGGCAAGGTAGTGTGCTCAGACTGCCATAACCCACATGGTTCAGCTGGCCCAACTTTACTCAAGAAAAATACCTTGAATGAAACCTGCTATCTCTGTCATGCAGAAAAACGTGGCCCCGTCTTGTTTGAACATCAGCCAGTTGTTGAGAACTGTGCAAACTGCCACACGCCTCATGGTTCGAATATCACACCATTACTAAAAGATCGTGCGCCATTCTTGTGTCAGGATTGTCACGATGGCCCTCATGCAAGCGCAAGTCCAGTAGGTCCAAACGCAGCCGGCAAGGGATCTTCATCTGGGTTTACTGGAAGCCCTAGTGCAACCCCCATGGGTAGAGCTTGTATGAACTGTCACTCCCAGGTGCATGGTTCAAATAGCCCTGCTGGCGCATATCTACAACGCTAATAAATATTGATATCTATATAAGAGGCTCGTGATGAATAACGCAAGCAAACAAGCATTTAAGGTGGCGATTATTTCTGCAGCAGTATCTTCCCTATTCATTACAGGGGCTGTATTTGCAGATGAGGCGGAACTAAAAGCGCTAACTCAACCTGAAAGTACAGTACAAGTTGAGGCTATCACTGTAAATGAAAACTCTGCAAAGTTTGGTGAATATAACGGTCTTTATGGTCATCCCTCTAGCGTATATCCCAATGCTGGTTTTAATATTCGTGGCGGTAGTGGATACACCAATAATGAGCAAGGTGAAACAAATCGTTGGGCTGTGACTGGCGATAATCTTGGATTAACTACGCGGTCAGCTGGTGCTGAAGTGAGTAACCAAGGCACCTGGAGTTTAGGACTTGGTTTTGATCAGTTGCAGCACAATGTGGCTCCTGGTTATATGACTCCATACCAAGGGAACATGGGGGGAAATACTTTTAATTTACCAAGCAATCTTCAGGGAAATATTACCAGCACCACAAACACCAACACCATGAATTCGTTAGGGCCAATGGGGGTCTCAACCACTCGAAACAATACGACTGTTAAGGGACAGGCGATTATCGATAGAGATCTGAATTTCACCTTTGAATACAATAATCTGACTCAAACAGGTGCAAAATTACAGGCATACGCTGGTGCAGGCTGGGGGTCAGCAGTCGCTAGTGGGACAACTCCAGCACGAAATACTTATAACGGCAGTGGCACGGCTAGTTATGGCTATGGTCAGACAGTGGCAGTTTTGCCTACTCCTTTCAACTACCAAACTGACACAGTAAATGTAGCGGCCAATTGGAAAAGCGAAAATGCGCACTTAACCGCTGCTTACTTTGGATCATTTTTTCAAAATGCCAATAAAAGCGTTTCTTGGCAGCCTTTTTCCGTGACTTCAGCAGCAGGTGTTGGTCCAAGTCCTACAGAGACAATGAGCTTGGCCCCAAGTAATGCTTTTAATCAACTCAATGTCGCTGGAGGATATGACTTTTCCAAGCAAACAAAGTTAACTAGCAACGTATCGGTTGGGCAAAATACTCAAAATCAAAGCTATGCCTATGATGCGCAAATGATGCAAAGCCCTTCGCCAACGGCATCTATGAACGGTATTGTGAATACTACGCATGCCGACCTCAAGATCACCGATCAAACTTTAAAAGATTTAGTGCTAACAGCAGCTGCAAAGTACGATAACCGAGATAACTTATCTCAATCGAATATGTATAGTCAGTACGGTGTCAATGGCACCAATGGGTATGTCGCAAATGCCCCAATGAGCATTAAGCAGGCACAGCTTTTACTATCGGGCGCTTACAAGTTTACGAAGGATCAGCGTGCTGATTTAAGCTTGACTCAAAATAATATTAATAGATGGTGCAATCAATACGGCACAACATCAACTACCAATATTGTCAACTCAACGGGTACTGGTTTTTTAAATACCTCGAACTGTACTTCTGCTACGGCCAGTCAAGAAAATAAGATAGATGCAAACTATAAAATCAAAGCTACAGAAGATGTCAATATAAAATTTGGCGGAGGCTATAGCGATCGAAAAACCCAGTGGGACGCATCCGCTCTGACTGAAATGCCGGGCCCAACTAGCTCGCAAACTAGTACTGCCCCAGGCTACAACGGTGGTAACTTTAATGGCTTCATGCCTTTTTTTGAGGCAAGCCGTAAGCAGTATTTTGGTAAAGCAAGTGCTAATTGGCAGGCCACTGAAGATTTAGGCTTTAACTTAGGGGGTAAATATACAAACGATACGTATCCCGATTCAACCTATGGCGTGCAGAATGGTTACTCTTGGAGTCTGAATTTGGATGCGGCATATGCATATAGTCAAGAAGGCTCATTGACCGCCTATGCAACACAACAAAACTCACAAAGAACATTAAACAATTATTACTATACCCCTGCCTCCACCTCACCTACTGCCGCTCGTCCAGCATATGGTGGTGGGTGGTCTAATAATTTAGCTACTACTGGGACAACTTTAGGGCTGGGCATTAAGCAGGCTGGATTAATGGAAGGTAAATTGACATTTACCGGAGACGCAACCATGTCTTTTGCTAGCTCCGCCTACAACACAAGTGTTTTTTATACCCCATTGTCAGGAAATTCTGCAAACCCTGCAACGGCTACACAAAACCCTTGTACTGCTTCAGCCAACATGACTTGCGGCGGCTTACCAAGAATTGTTAATAACATGGCAGTTATCAAGCTTGGTGGGGTTTATCAAATTGATAAAAGCTCCCGTTTTGGTCTGCAATACTGGTTCCAACGCTTGTATAGCAATGACTACTATTACAACGCTTATCAGGCAGGAACAAATCCAACAAGCGTGATGCCAACCCAGATGACAAACCCTAGTTATAACGTCAATGTTATTTCGGCCAACTACACCTACACCTTTGATTAATCTGAGACGCTCTTTTAGAAAGAATT
Source organism: Burkholderiaceae bacterium (assembly GCA_947447945.1). Classification (GTDB taxonomy): domain Bacteria; phylum Pseudomonadota; class Gammaproteobacteria; order Burkholderiales; family Burkholderiaceae; genus Polynucleobacter. The sequence continues at coordinate 13,140 of CANFLR010000036.1, read as the reverse complement.
TCCTATGAATACTAAACAACCGGGCGCATTGAGGAAATTTTGGGCCCTCATGAAGAAGCCTAGCGCTAAATATTCAATACTAGCTATTTTCTCAGTTGCTTTTATCTCTGGAATTTTGTTCTGGGGCGCATTTAATACAGGCATGGAGATGACCAATACTTTGGAATTCTGTACGACCTGTCATGAAATGCGTGACAACGTATATCAAGAATACAAAGAGACGATTCACTATAGCAATCGGAGTGGTGTGCGGGCTATTTGTTCGGACTGCCATGTGCCAAAAGATTGGACCCATAAGATGATTCGCAAGTCCAAGGCTGCTTTTGAGGTTTGGGGCAAGATCACCGGCTCAATTGATACGCGTGAGAAGTTTGAGGCTAAACGGATGGAGTTGGCTACCCACGAGTGGACGCGCATGAAAGAGAATAATTCTCGTGAATGCCGTAATTGCCATAACTTTGATGCAATGAGCCCTGAATTGCAGAAGCAGACGCCCTACAAGAAGCATATGAAGGCCAAAGAGGCCGGTAAGACTTGTATTGATTGTCATAAAGGCATTGCACACCAATTGCCTAAAGAGTACGAGGAGCCGGATGATGAATAAGCGTTTGACAGCCTGATAAGGCTCTTGGACAATGGCTAGGATGGTTTAATCCTAGCCATTTGCTATTCATGACAGTTTATTTTTTAGACCCAACTCATTTGCCTTCAAATCTATTTACTCTCCACACTGAAGCATTAACCTGCATAAGGGGCGAACGCACTCTATTTACAGGACTAGATTTGAAAGTGAGTGCTGGTGAGTGGTTGCATATTCGCGGTGAAAATGGTGTTGGTAAAACCAGTTTGCTCCGTCTCTTGGCGGGCTTATCTCAGCCTGCAGCTGGAAATATTTTTTGGAATGGGCAAGCTATTGATATTGACTCTTCTGAATATCACCACAATCTGCTTTTCTTGGGGCATCGTGACTCCCTCAAAGAGGATTTGACGTCACTTGAAAATCTTTCTATTGTTACTGCGCTTGATGGCGTTAGTGTTTCAGAAGGCGAGATTTTGCTTGCATTACATCGCTTTGGTTTGCGCGGGCGCGAGGATCTTCCGGTTTATTGTTTATCAGCAGGTCAAAAGCGGCGGGTATTGCTTGCTAGATTGCTCTTACGTAAAGCGGCCCTCTGGATCTTGGATGAGCCATTTAATGCCTTAGATGTGAGGGCCGTCGAAATGCTCTCTGAATTGATTGGCGCGCATATCCACTCTGGCGGTATGGCAATTATGACTAGCCATCAAGAAATTCCGATGCCTAACGGTAGAGTGGTGCAGTTATGAGTGCATTTTTAGCGGTAGTTCGTCGCGATCTCCTCTTGGCAATGCGCCGTAAGAGTGAAGTGCTCACTATCTTATTTTTCTTTGTCATTGTGACCAGTCTCTTTCCTCTTGGAATTGGGGCGGATACCGCTTTATTACGTAAGATCGCCCCAGGGGTGATCTGGGTAACAGCTTTGCTATCAACGATGCTCGGTTTGCAACGGCTTTTTGCCACAGATTTTGCGGATGGCACGCTGGAGCAAATGGCACTTTCACCAACTCCATTAGCCTTACTCTTGGGGGGTAAAATTACAGCACACTGGTTGATTTGTGGCCTGCCTTTAGCTTTGCTGGCACCAGTAATCGGTATTCAGTTTGATTTGGATGTCAACACCTTAGGAACCTTCATTTTGGCTTTATTAATAGGTACACCGATTTTGTCTTTGATTGGCGCAATTGGCGCTGCTTTGACTCTGGGTGTACGTGGTGGTGGCGTCTTATTAAGTCTTTTGGTGCTTCCGCTCTATATTCCTGTGCTGATCTTTGGTGCGGGTGCGGTGTATGCTCAAAGTGTTGGTCTAGATGTCAGTGGGCATTTTTCACTATTAGCCGCCTTACTTGTGTTGGCATTATTTTTTGCTCCTTGGGCAACCACGGCTGCAGTGAGGATTGCAATCGAATGAGATCAATGATCAGCACTTCAGGGAGCCGTTTGGTTCATTGGTTTCGGTTTTCTAGTCCCGCCACTTTTTATCCGCTTGCCGGAAAGTTAATTCCTGTCTTTTGGGTCCTTACCCTGATTTTTGGTGTGGCAGGTTTGTGGATTAGTTTCTTTGTTGCGCCAGTCGATGCTGTGCAAGGTCAAGGCTATCGCATCATCTTTGTTCATGTGCCAGCCTCATGGATGTCTATGTTCATTTATGTTGTGATGGCTATCTGGGCTGGTTTAGGCCTTATCTTTAATACACGTTTGTCTGCCATGATGGCTCAGGCTTTAGCACCCACTGGTGCCTTGATGGCTTTTATATCCCTCTGGACAGGAGCCTTCTGGGGTAAGCCAATGTGGGGCGCTTGGTGGGTATGGGATGCTCGCCTGACTTCGGAACTCATTTTGCTCTTTTTGTACCTTGGCTTTATGGCTCTGCAATCATCCATTGATGACCCGCGTCGTGCGGATAAGGCGGGAGCCATTCTGGCTTTGGTCGGCGTAGTCAATGTGCCTATTATTTATTTTTCAGTGAAGTGGTGGAATACCTTGCACCAAGGCGCATCGGTTTCAATTAGCAAGTCACCCTCTATGGCTCATACCATGTTGTGGGGGATGCTCTTAATGGCTTTGTGTTTTTGGATGTATTCCATTGCGATTGCATTGATGCGAGTGCGTACGATTATTTTAGAACGTGAATCTCATACCGATTGGGTTAAAAGTTTAGAAGGGATGCATTAATGATGTGGAGCTCACCAGCTGAATTTTTTGCTATGGGTGGATATGCCTTATATGTATGGAGTAGCTTTGGTGTCTGCGCTCTGATATTAATATTAGAACCCCTTGCTATTCATATACGCCGTAAAGCAATAGTGCAACGATTACAGCGCGAAATTCGTGCTGAGAAATTCGACCAAGAAGGAATGAAGTGAAACCAAGACATAAGCGGGCGCTGGTCATTATTGGTGCCTTGGCAACATTAGCCATTGCCGCAACTCTGATTTTGAATGCTCTCAATAGCAACATTGCGCTGTATGTCACGCCGAGTGAGGTTGCGGCTGGCAAAGCTCCCACAGGTCAAACATTTCGGATTGGCGGATTGGTGAAGTCCGATTCCTTAAGACGTGATGAGTTAGTTGTGCATTTCATCATTACCGATTTAGTCAAAGAGATTCCCGTTTCATACAAAGGCATTCTTCCGGATTTATTCAAAGAAGGTAAGGGCGCCGTAGTGCAGGGTAAGCTTGATGGCAATGGCCAGTTTGTTGCCAGCGAAGTACTCGCTAAGCATGATGAAAACTATATGCCTCCTGAGGCTAAGCAAGCTCTCGAGCAAGCGCAGAAAAATGGAGCCAAATAATGGAGTACTCAATGATTCCAGAGATGGGCCATTTTGCATTAATACTGGCGCTATGCGTTTCTGTGATTCAAGGTGTATTACCTTTGATTGGAGCGCAGCAAGGTCGTCGCGAATGGCTAGTATTAGCGAGACCCGCTACCCAAACCACCTTTGCACTTTTGGGATTTTCATTTGCAGTTTTGGCTTGGTGCTTTTATGTTAATGACTTCTCCGTTCTTTATGTTGCCGAACATTCCAATGCGCAATTACCAACGGTTTATCGCCTTGGCGCCGTTTGGGGTGGCCACGAGGGCTCCTTACTCTTGTGGATATTTTTGCTAACGGCATGGGCATTTGCGGTTTCGCAATTCTCAAAAACATTAGATGAATTCATGGTGGCGCGTGTCCTGGGCGTATTGGGTTTAGTTGCTACGGGCTTACTGCTCTTTGTTCTCGCCACTTCTAATCCCTTTGAGCGTTTATTGCCGGCAGCTCAAGATGGCCGCTCTTTAAACCCCCTATTGCAAGACCCGGGCTTGGTATTTCATCCACCGATGCTTTATATGGGTTATGTTGGATTTTCAGTCGCTTTTGCTTTTGCGATTGCCTCTTTGTTATCCGGAAAATTAGACGCTGCTTGGGCACGCTGGTCACGTCCATGGACGACGATAGCCTGGATTTTTCTAACGCTTGGAATTGCGCTGGGCTCTTATTGGGCTTATTACGAATTAGGTTGGGGTGGTTGGTGGTTCTGGGATCCAGTTGAGAACGCCTCATTTATGCCTTGGTTGATTGGCACCGCTTTATTGCATTCATTAATAGTGACTGAGAAGCGCGGTGGCTTTAAGAATTGGACGGTACTCCTTGCCATTATTGCTTTCTCTATGTCATTACTGGGAACCTTCCTAGTTCGTTCAGGCGTTTTAACTTCAGTTCATGCCTTTGCGACTGACCCACGTCGCGGCATCTTTATTTTGATTTTGCTGTCCTTGGTGGTGGGTTCATCACTATTCCTCTACGCATTAAAAGCCCCAAAGAGTACATTGGGCGGAGCTTTTTCGCTAATATCGCGCGAAACTTTCATTCTCATGGGAAATGTTTTTCTGGTAGTGGCTGCGGGTTCGGTTTTATTAGGCACCCTCTATCCATTGCTGATTGATGCTTTAAATCTTGGCAAAATCTCAGTAGGCCCCCCTTACTTTAATGCAGTCTTCGTACCGATCATGGTGCCGGTTTTGTTCTTGCTAGCAATTGGACCATGGACTAATTGGAAGAGCGCTAATCTCAAAGGTATTCTGAAACGCTTATGGCTAGCTGCTGTCGTTGCTGTCATTGCGGCGATTCTGATCCCTCGGATCATGGGTGAGTTCACCATCTTGACCGCATTAGGTTTCTTGTTGGCATTTTGGATTATTGGTTCAGGTGTCTTGCAGGTCATTAGACAATTTAAAGCAGGTAAACCAACCCGTGCTTTTATTGGGATGCAATTAGGTCATATTGGGATCGCCGTATTTGTGATTGGCGTAACGATGGTCGGAGCATATCAAGATGAAAAAGATGTGCGCATGGGTCCCGGCGACACTGTTTCTGTTGGCGGCTATCAAATCCGCTTAGTAGATGTGCGACCTACCCAAGGACCAAATTATCAGGCTACAAGAGGCTCCTTTGAGCTTTTGCGTCACGGTAAAGTGGAAGAGGTTTTATATCCAGAGAAGCGAAACTACGACTCATCAACGATGCCGATGACAGAGGCTGCGATTGATTCGGGCCTAACGCGGGATATCTATGTTTCTCTTGGAGAGCCTTTGGAAGGCAATGCTTGGGCTGTACGAGTGTATTACAAGCCTTTTGTTGATTGGATTTGGGGTGGTTGTTTATTAATGGCTTTGGGTGGAATATTTGCAGTGCTCGATAAACGCTATCGCTTGCGCTTAAAAAATAATTGAAGTTATTTACTTACGAATAGATCAGTAAAGATGAAAGCAAAATTTCTTATCCCGTTAGCATTGTTCGTGATATTAGTTATTTTTTTGGCTGTTGGTTTGAATCGTGATCCTCGTGAAGTTCCATCACCATTGATCAATAAGCCCGCACCAGCATTTTCAGTGCCTCAGTTAGCTAATCCCAATAAATCATTCTCACCAGAAGAGATGAAAGGGCAGGTATGGGTCTTAAATGTCTATGCCTCTTGGTGCGTTGCATGTCGTGAAGAGCACCCGATGTTGGTTGAAATGGGTAAGTCACAGGTGGCACCACTCATTGGGCTAGATTACAAAGACAAGCGAGCTGATGCGATGGAGATGCTGGCAAGGCAAGGGGATCCGTATATGCTATCGGCTTACGATAATGATGGGCGCGTTGGTATTAACTATGGAGTCTACGGCGTTCCTGAGACTTATGTCATTGATAAAGCAGGCATCATTCGCTTTAAACAGATTGGCCCCATTACCAGAGAAGTCTTAGAAAAGTCGATTTACCCCATCATTGCCGAATTAAAAAAAGCTTAAGCGATGAAAATCACATTCCAGAAATTGTCGCAAATTGTTTTTTATCTTAGCTTGGTCTTTTGTATGACGATTTCCCATGCGGAGGAGGCCGCGCCTTTGGCTGCAGATCCTGTTGTTGAGCAAAGATTGATTGTTATCTCTGAAGAGATGCGCTGCCTAGTTTGTCAGAATGAATCTCTAGCAGGCTCACGCTCAGATTTAGCTCAAGATCTACGCAGGGAGATTCGCGCTTTAATCAAGCAAGGAAAGACCGACGCTGAAATTAGAACCTTCATGGTTGAACGCTATGGAGATTTTGTTCTATATCGACCACCAGTCAAGCCTAGCACTTGGCTGCTGTGGCTTGGACCGTTTGGCCTAATGATTTCAGGGATAACAGCCTTGTTAATGTACTTACGCCGTCGTAATACGCAAGTAATAAGCACATCACTCTCTGATGAAGAAAATAAGCGCATAGATACCCTATTGCGAGATGACAAATGATCACTTTTTATATCGTAGCTTTTATCTTGGTTGTATTGGTATTGCTGGCCTTGTTTCGCCCGTTCTTGTGGAAGTCCAGCACCCATCATGCTTCTCGCCAGCAATTAAATGCAGCTATCTATAAAGAAGAGTTAGCTAAGCTTGAGAAAGAGCGTGCTGAGGGTGCGCTAGATAGCGTAAGTTATGAGATTTCTCATGCGGAGATACGTCAGCGCTTGTTTCAGGATACTAGCGAAGAGGATGGCGTCGCAGTTTTAGGCTCTCCTTATAAAACAATGATTGCCGTGAGTATTTTTGTTTCAGTGTTTGCCGTTTTGCTTTACCTTTGGTGGGGCAGTGCCCAGCAAATTGCAGAAGGCGGAGCCAAGCAGCAAGTAGCGCAGCAGGAAGTAGAAAAGATGGTTGCTGGTTTGGCTGCGAAGCTAGAGCAAGACCCTAGTAATCTAAAAGGTTGGGCGATGTTGGCGCGCTCATACAAAGTCATGGGCCGTCCACAAGACGCTGAAAAGGCTTATGACCGTGCTGGATCATACCTTGATGGCGACGCTCAATTATTAGCTGATTATGCTGATGTAGCCGCTACGAATGCTAATGGAAATTTTGCAGGTAAACCACAGGCGATCATTAATCGGGCGCTCAAAGTTGACCCGAATAATATGATGGCACTTTGGTTGGCGGGTACTGCCGATTACACTCGCGGTGATTACAAGGGTGCCGTGCAAGTTTGGGGGCGCTTAGCAAAGCTATTACCAGCTGACTCTGAAGATATGAAAGTCATTCAGGGTTCAATTATGGAGGCCCGCGGTAAAGCCAATTTACCCCCCGAGCCTCTATCACCCCAAGCATCTACTCAAGTAATTGCAGTCAGCGGAAAGAACATTAATGGCATTGTGGAGATCAAACCCGCGCTTAAAGCCAAGATCGAACCAGATGACATCGTCATGGTGATTGCACGAGCCCCTGGGGTGCGTATGCCGGTTGCCATTATGCGCGGCAGGGCTGCCGACCTCCCGATGCGTTTTGTATTGAATGATGCTTTAGCGATGACTCCCAATGCGCTCCTCTCAAATTTGACTGAAGCTACTGTTGAAGTTCGGATTTCTAAAACAGGCCAAGCCAAGTTGGAATTTGGTGATTTGTATTCTGAGATGCAGACGGTTAAGGTTGGGGCTAGCAATCTCAAAATAGTCGTAGATCAAGTTAGGCAATAGTGCGTTTCTTAAAACAACAGGCGACTTTAAAGCCTTTAGCTTTGAGTTTGCTGGTGGTTTTATGTCTTTCTATGGGTACTTTTGCCCAAGCTGCTGGTAAGTATGAAGCCAAACTGATCGGGCGCTGGGTTGTTGATAGCGAGTCGATGTGCAATGCCCCTCAGTTTAAGGGTGCGGGGTTTTATTTTTTTTACGATAAAGCAGGTAAGTTAGTGAATGAATTGAGATTGCCTAGCAAAAATCAAATTCAGGTAATGAGGCGCGGGACTTATAAATCAGTCGAGATTTTTGATGAGTCAAGTTTAGTGGTGAAGACTGTTGCCCAGTCTGAAAACTTGCAAACAAAGACCACTTATCTCACGGTTTCTTTGGTCCAGTTTTCTGATGACTTCAGTACGCAGTCAATTTTGGATCAGAGTATGGATGGTGTCTTCAATATTCGAGATAGCATTGTCTTAGCAACCAAACAGAAGCAACCCACATTTTATAAATGCGACTTCGAGTAATCAGCTGCTGGTCTTAGATTTGCCATTTTTTCTGCCGCAACTAGGCAAAACACAGACTTGACTAAGTATTGATTTATAAGCATTTTTTATGCTTCAAAGAGGCTTCATTCTGGGTATCAATAAATACCAAATCTTTTTTTGACTTGTATCAAAAGCGTTGCTGGGGACTACCTGCATCATGCTTTGTATGGTGCAATTTCTGATATTTCAAAGTAGCTGCCTCTTGGTGCTAAAGGTCGATTAATGGAACTTCGTATACCAATTGGCTTTGAACCTCCCTTGCAAAAGAGTGAACTTTCTTCGCTGGTCATCAAGGATAAGATCATTCTGCCGATAGTGCAGGGGGGCATGGGGGTTGGAGTGTCTGCCCACAAGCTTGCTGGTGCGGTGGCGGCATGTGGTGGTATGGGTACGATCTCATCAATTGATTTAAGACGCTTGCACCCGGATTTAATGGAAAGAACAAAGTCGCTTCTACCATCCCCCGAGAGCAAGGCGCTGATTAATGAGGTAAATCTGGAGGCCTTGGCTAGAGAAATCCAATTGAGTAAAAAAATTGCAATGGGTCGTGGCATGCTTGCTGTGAATATCATGCGAGCGGTGAATGAATATGCGCCTTATGTGAGATGCTCTCTAGAAAATGGAATCGATGCTCTTGTAGTTGGTGCAGGATTACCATTGGACTTGCCTGATTTGACAGCAGACTTTCCGAATGTCGCGATTATTCCAATTCTTTCTGAGTCTAGAGGCATTCACTTGCTCTTGCGCAAATGGGAAAAAAAAGGACGCTTACCAGATGCCATCATCATTGAGCACCCACGTTTGGCAGGTGGCCACGTTGGTGCCGCCAGCATTGAAGATGTGCAAAATCCGAAGTTCAATTTTGAAAATGTTATTCCAGAAACCTTGGCAATATTTCGGGCAATGGGAATAGAGGGCAAGATCCCCTTAATTGCAGCAGGCGGAATTAGTAGTCACGAGGATATTAAACGCTTACAAAGCCTAGGGGCATCTGGTGTGCAGTTAGGAACAGCCTTTGCGGTAACGACGGAAGGCGATGCGAGCGATAGCTTCAAGAAAGTTTTAGCCGATGCAGGTCCGGAAGACATGGTGGATTTTTTGAGTGTGGCAGGACTTCCCGCTAGAGCGGTCAAAACACCCTGGCTTAAAAAGTACATCGAGGTATTGCCTAAGCTGCAAGAGGTCGCTCGTAAAAAACCCCGTTGCACCATGATTTTTGATTGCTTGCATGACTGTGGTCTGCGCGATGGAAATGCGCAATGGGGTCAGTTCTGTATCGACAAAGTATTGGGTAGCGCTTTAGTGGGCAACGTCCAAAAAGGTCTCTTCTTTCGTGGGGCGGGTACCTTGCCCTTCGGCAATCAAATCAAATCCGTTTCAGAACTCATTCATAAACTGTTAGAGCAATCTTTGGAGCCTGTAGCCTATGTCAATTCAACCCATTAGTACTGATGTACTGATTGAAAAATATGCCAAAGATGGCGAATATGATCCGGATCAAATTTTTCAACGTGTTGCTAAAGGTTTATCGGTTGTAGAGGATGTTGCCATTCGTGCTGATATTGAAAAACTCTTTTTAGAAAACTTACGCAATGGTGCGATTGGTGCAGGCCGTATCATGAGTGCTGCGGGTACGGATATTCAGGCGACCTTAATCAATTGTTTTGTACAGCCGGTAGGGGATTGTATTCAAGGTTTTGATGCTGATGGCTTCCCGGGAATCTATGAGGCACTCAAGCAGGCGGCAGAGACAATGCGTCGTGGTGGCGGTGTTGGTTATGATTTCTCGCGCATTCGTCCAAAGGGCGCCGAGGTTAAAGGCACCGCTTCGATAGCTTCCGGCCCTTGTAGCTACATCAATGTCTTTGATATGTCTTGCTCGACAGTGGAAAGTGCTGGTGCCAGGCGGGGTGCACAGATGGGTGTTTTGCGAATTGATCATCCGGATATTTTTGAGTTTATTACCGCCAAGAGAACAACTGGTCGCTGGAATAACTTCAATGTTTCTGTGGGTGTATCTAGCGCATTTATGAAGGCGGTAGAAAGTAACCAATCGTGGGAATTAATTCACAAGGCAAAGCCAGCTAAAAATCTCATCACTGGAGGTGCATATCAAAGGCCTGATGGACTTTGGGTTTATCGCAAGGTAGATGCAAAAGAAATCTGGGAGGCGGTGATGAGGTCCGCCTATGATTTTGCAGAGCCTGGAATTTTGTTTCTGGACAACATCAATCGCGATAACAACTTAAATTATTGTGAAGAAATCTCCAGCACAAATCCGTGTGGCGAACAACCATTACCACCCTATGGTTGTTGTGATTTAGGGCCTGTGATATTGCCGCGTTTTGTCAAAAACCCATTTGGCTTTGCTGGCGAACCAAGCTTTGATTTTGAGGCATTTATCTCGGTCGTGAAGATTCAGGTCCGAATGCTCGATAACGTTTTAGATGCTACTTTTTGGCCGCTACCTGAGCAGGCTGAAGAGGCTAGAATTAAACGCCGGGTTGGCGTGGGCTTTACTGGCCTTGGCGATGCGCTGGTAATGTTGAAATTGCCTTATAACGAGGAGGGTGCTCGTATTGTGGCCGCCAAGATTGCTTGCGTAATGCGCGATGCTGCATACGAAGCATCCGTAGAGTTGGCAAAAGAAAAAGGTGCATTTCCAAGTTTGGATGTTGATCAATACCTTGGTGCTGATAACTTTGCCAGTCGCCTAGATGACAGGCTAAAAAATGATATTCGGCAGTTTGGTATTCGCAATAGTCATTTATTATCAATCGCCCCTACTGGTACTGTGAGTTTGGCATTTGCTGATAATGCTTCTAATGGTATTGAGCCCGCCTTCTCATGGGTCTATCGCCGCAAGAAGCGTGAGGCAGATGGCACTACTAGTGAATATGCAGTTGAGGATCATGCATGGCGCATGTATCGAGATTTGGGTGGTGATGTTGAGCAATTGCCAAAGTATTTTATTTCCGCTTTGGAGATGTCAGCCACTGATCATATTGCCATGATGGAAGCAGTTCAGCCTTTTATTGATACCGCCATCTCTAAGACTGTGAATGTTCCCGCCAACTATCCATATGATGACTTTAAAAGTCTTTATACCCAAGCATGGCGTGCAAATTTGAAGGGTCTAGCTACTTATCGCCCGAATAGCATTTTGGGTTCAGTATTAGATCTTGGTCCTAGTAAGGATGACTCTCCAGTATCGAATGAGGGCGTCACCGATCCAATGAGAATTGTTGTGGAAAGTCGTCCCAAAGGAATCTTGCCTGCCGTTGCTGAAAAAATTGAGTATTGGACGCAAGAGGGGCACAAGACTTTATATCTCGTGGTGTCTTTCATTACGATCCCCTTAAAGGGTGAAGCTGGCGGCTCGATTGAGCGGGCCATTGAGTTCTTTATGCCAGTTGGCCAAAATGGTGAATCTCAGCAATGGATTACTTCAAGCATGCGCTTACTTTCGCTGGCGGCGCGTGGTGGTTTCTTGGAGCGTGCCTTAAGTGATATGCGCAAAGTTGCCTGGGATAGGGGTGCAGTAAGACTTGGTACTTTTGAGAAAATTGATGGCACTCGTATGCCTTTATGGCATGACTCTGAGGTAGCTGCAATTGCTTATGCTATTCAAAACATTATTGAGCGTCGTAATGGCGGTGCTACCAATGATCTATCGGAGGCGCCTATTCGTGGGGCATCTACCCCGCCAGTAATGGTTGGCAAGAAATGTGCTGAATGCGGTGCGCATGCTGTAATCCGTAAGGATGGTTGCGACTACTGTACTCAATGCGGGCACTTGGGTAGTTGCGGTTAGTTAGCCTCGACCTACAAAAGGCATATTGGTAGCCATGATAGTCATCGATAGGATGTTGCTTTCAAGGGGTAATTGAGCCATATGGAGGACTGCCTCGCCCACATGATCTACATCCATGCGGGGCTCAACCTTAATGGATAAATCTGCTTGAATGATGCCAGCAGCCATACGCTCAGTCATTTCTGTTGCGGCATTGCCAATATCGATTTGGCCACAAGCAATATTAAAAGGACGCCCATCTAAGGCAATCGTTTTAGTAAGCCCGCTAATAGCATGCTTGGTTGCTGTGTAGGGCGCTGACATTGGGCGAGGCGCATGTGCGGAGATCGAGCCATTATTAATAATTCTGCCACCCTGCGGAGATTGGGATTTCATCATACGAATGGCCTCTTGTGAGCATAAAAAGGCGCCACAAAGATTGGTATTGACAACATTCATCCATTGTTCGTACGTTAAATCTTCCATCGGAATTGCAGGGGCACCCATGCCGGCATTATTAAAAAGGACGTCAATTCGGCCAAAGCATTCCTTCACTTTTGAGAAGAGGGTTTTCACCTGCTCAGGTTTACCTACGTCACACGAGACCGCCAGACAGTTTTTTGAATTTCCGCCGATGTCGATGATGGCATGCTCCAGCTTTGCTAGATTTCTGCCGGTGAGAGCGACTTGATAGCCGGCCTTAAGGAGTGCTTTTGCGGCAGCTCTGCCAATCCCCGCCCCCGCTCCCGTTACTAAAGCTACCCTGTTTTGTGTTGAACTCATTGCGCTCTCACTGGTGGTTTAAAAAATGACATCTTATCCCGAATTATTTACCCAAAGCCCATTCTTTTGCCTATTATTGGTGTGGGGGCATAATGCCAAAAAAGAGACCCCTTAAAGTGATCGACATCATGGGAGACAACATGTTTCAGAAAACATTCATCAAAATAAGCCTATCAGTCGTTTTGGCTGGTATCACTTTCTGCGCACTTGCTCAGTCTTATCCTAATAAATCAATTAATTTGGTAGTACCTCAGACGGCAGGTGGGACTAACGATATCGTCGCGCGTTTGATTGCGCCGGCATTGGGTGAGGCATTAGGTACTTCCATCATTGTTGACAATAGACCAGGCGCTGGCGGTAATATCGGTACGCAGAGTGTGGCACGCGCAGCAAAAGATGGATACACACTCTTGCTGACAATTAATAGTGCGCAAGCGATTAATCCTGCTTTATATAAAAATCCAGGATTTGACCCAGTTAACGATT
>CANFLR010000035.1 GCA_947447945.1 Burkholderiaceae bacterium | reverse complement strand
GTTCTAGTGGCACTATTCCTACGCCATTACCTTCGATTTCTCCATTGTAAAAACTGACCCGAAAGTAGCGACAGCATTGACCACACTCAAAGCAAGGATTAGTGCTCATGCATCTAAGGCAATCTGATTCTTGAGTTTTTCTCCTTGCATCAATGCACGCAGATTCTCAACAAACAAATGCAAAACGCGATTTTCATTACCCAAAGAGTGGCCAGCAGAATGCGGTGTCACGATCACATTGTCCATACTCCACAAAGGAGAGGCAACATCTAAGGGCTCACAAGCAAATACATCCAAATAGGCTCCCGCTAACTGTTGATGGTTGAGCGCCTCAATTAAATCCGGTTCACAAACAATCTCACCTCGAGCGATATTAATTAAATGGGCCTCACGCGGTAATAATGACAAGACATCGCGGTTGATCAGATTACGCGTCTCCGGACTTAATGGGCAAGCCAAAATCAACCACTGTGCTTTGGGTAATATCTGATTTAAGTCCGAGATATGATGCGCCCCCACGTCCTTAGGATGACGCTCTTTTAACGATGAATGAAAGCCAACCGAGATGGTATTGACCCCAAAGACCTCTAGTGCGCGGCAAATCTCTGTGCCGATAGGCCCTCTGCCAATAACGACTGCGGTCTGACCACAAAGATCAGGCGGTAATGGGTAATTGATCAGTGAATCCCACTGTCTTTGTGATTGCGCTTTGAGCATTTTCGGAAAATGCCGTGCCAGCATCAAGATTCCGGCAAGTGCGTTTTGCATCACGATGGGTGCATTGACGCCGGAAGATCCCGTGACCATGACGCCGCGCTTCATTAAATCCAGATAAATTTGGCGATCTGCGCCAGCCGAATGAATCTGCACCCACCGCAGATCAGATGTACCAAGCAAAAGATCATAAAAAGCTTGGGTGGCAGGAATAATCTTTTGCTTAGTAGAGGTGGATGTCACATCTCGAGAGATCAGCGCCGCATCAAATTGCACGCCTGGATTTTGCTCTTGGCTATTGAAGAGCTCAACCGCTATCTTGGTATCGTTTTTTAAGAGCGCTTGCACCTCAGGTAAAGACTTTGGGCTGAGCAAGATCCGCAGGGGCGATGAAGAATTGGGTGGGGCCATATCGATGCGCTCAATGAAGTGCTTTCCTATTCCTTAAAACTCGGATCCATTCTCTCTACAAACCTTAACAGACCGGGCCACTCCATGACGCCATAGGGGCGACGAGTCTGAGGTTGATAGTTCATATGGGTCTCATGCAACACTTCGGGCGAGACTTCTTGCAAGGGTGTATTGCAGGCCATCGCTGCGAGCTGTGCACGGCATGATAGTTCAAGGCGGTGCATCCAATTAAAGGCTTCGCCCACCGTTCTACCGACCGTCAACAAACCATGATTGCGCAAAATCATTGCCTCGGCATTACCCAGGTCTCTGACCAAGATCTCTTGCTCGGCCATGTCGAGCACTACGCCCATATAGTCGTGATAACTAATCTTGAGAAACCGCATGGAGGTTTGATTGATTGATAACAGGCCACACTTGAGTGACGAAATTGCCATACCTGCAGGAGTATGGGTATGAATCACGCAATCGACTTCTGGGCGAGCATGGTGAACAGCGCTATGCAAGATATAACCTGGTTTATTAAAACCATAATCGAGCTCACCAAAATCAGGCTTAAATAAGATCTTCCCTTCATGGTTAATCTTTAAAAAACAGGAGGCGGTCATTTCTTCATACATCATCCCGTAGGGATTGGTCAGAAAAGCACCCTCTTCCCCTGGTACCCGAATCGTAATGTGATTTGCCATCATGTCCGACATTCCATAATGCGCAATCAAGCGATAGCATGCTGCTAAGTCCACCCTTGCTTTCCACTCTTCGGGACTGACTTGATCCTTCAAAGAAGCCAATTTCAAACGACCTGCATTCATCAATCACCCCTCATATATCTGTCACCATATTGTAAGTAGCTTGGCTTACTCATAGTCGATTTTGTCCCAGTAATAAGCCAAGTCATGAACCGATACCGCACCATCTTCTAATATTGCTTTTGCTAGGCCGCTAGCCTGATCTTGTCCAATCCGAGGTTCAGTTAACTCATAAAACTTATCTAAGAGCTCTTGATCACTTAAAGGCTCATCAGGATCGCCATGACGCGTTTTTTGATGGTGGGCAACCATCGATCCATCCTGCATCTCGATCTCGACCTTTGCTGAACGATGCAAGGGAAATTTAGCATCGCATTCAGGGTCAATGGACAAACTGATCTTGTCTTCCAAAGCGGCAATATCTAAATTGCGTAGGGCACTTTCTAAAAATGCGCGCTCACGTACGCGCCCTAAAATAATTCTAGCGGACACGGTATAGGTCAAACTGAACTTCGCCTCAAAAGGGGTTTGGGGATGAACATAACGGCATACCTCTGTGGTTGCTTTGTATCCACCCACTCGAATGGCTTTAATCTGGCTCGCAGCAATCGCATGCTTTTCTAGCAAAAAGGCGACCGCATCAATCGCTGGAAAATTATGTCCGCAGCAACCATGATTCTTAAAAGTCATCTGCTCAATATTCCAAGTAGCGCCCAAATCTTTAAATAACTCGCCCCAACGGGGATTCTCACACAGGGCCGCGCCAAAGCCAGCATCTCCCTCTAGAAGATCAGGCGTACCTGTCATGCCCGCTTGCGCTAACAAAGCAGCATTGAGTCCTACTTCCGCGGCATGGCCAGCATGCATTGGCTTGGTCATCGAATCAGAACGAAACGCTTGTTGCAAGCCGCTGGCAAAAGTGCCCGCGGTCGCTAAAGCATCGCAGACCTGAGAAGCATTTAAGCGTAATAAATGAGCGCATGCAGCAGTAGAGCCAAACACCCCTGCCGTACCCGTTGTATGAAAGTAGCGATAGTGACTAGGTTGAATGACTTTAGCAATTCGGGTTGAAACTTCATAACCAACGATGATGGCAGCTAGCAAATCACTTACAGAGGCATTACGTGCCTGTGCTAATGCAAAGGCTGCTGATATGGTGGGGCAAGCTGGGTGATAGGCACCATCCCGAAAAATATCATCGAATTCAGCGATATGGCTGATGGTGCCATTCAGAAAGGCAGCAGCCCGTGTAAACACCTTACGATCCGAGCCGGCAATAGCGCAATTGCCAACTCCGAATTCTTCGCTATAGGCATTGCGCAATCGCAAAGCAGCTTCGCTATCAGAGCCTGCAATCAGAGCGCCATGCCAATCCAATAAGGCGCGGCGCGCATGATGC
The DNA here is from genome assembly GCA_947447945.1 of Burkholderiaceae bacterium. GTDB lineage: Bacteria > Pseudomonadota > Gammaproteobacteria > Burkholderiales > Burkholderiaceae > Polynucleobacter. The sequence continues at coordinate 16,592 of CANFLR010000035.1, read as the reverse complement.
AAAGTGACAAGATTATGCTTGATTGAATAACTGCTCTCTATCCAGCTGCCGAATTCTTGAAGTAATGTCATGACTTATTCTGGCTTTGCACCAGATGCTTTGACAATCGGCGCCCATAAGGCGTAATCGTTGTGAACAAACTTCGTAAACTCTGCAACATTCATGATGATCGGATCAGCGCCTAGACCAAGCAGTTTTTGCCGAATGGCAGGCTCTTCCAAAATACTTACCACTGTTTCATTGAGTTTTTTGATGATCGCAGGATTGGTGCCAGCAGGAGCAAATAAACCAAACCAAGCGCCGGTAGCAATATCAACCCCAAGCTCATTTAGGGTAGGCAAATCAGGCATTGCGCTGATGCGCTTTTTAGAAGAAACCGCAATTGCATTGAGTTGCCCACCTTTAATCAAAGGAACGACTGATGGCGCTGTTGCGAACATAAATTGCAAACGTCCTGCGATCAAATCCCGCGTTGCCTCTGCCCCTTTGTAGGGAATATGCGTGGTTTCAATACCGACTTTCTGAGAAAACAAAAAGCTAATTAAGTGGGCGGTTGTCCCAATTCCAGTTGAGCCGTAATTAATATTTCCAGAATTTGCTTTGATATAAGCTGAAAACTCTTTCCAGTTTTTAATCCCTGAAGAACTAGGCACGACCAAAATATTAGGCACGTCACCCAATAAGGCGACCGGGTCTAGTGCTTTTTGCGGATTGACTGCGAGATTTCCGAACAAGGTGGGGTTAATCGAAATTGGCCCAATGGAGTTTGCCAACAGCATATAACCATCAGGGGCAGCTCTACCAACCACCTCAGTACCTAGGTTACCCGCTGCGCCAGGTTTATTTTCAACAATCACCGGCACTTTCCAGCGAATGCTCATTTGGTTGGCCACTTCACGCGCCAAAATATCGGTTGTGCCACCAGCTGTAAACGATACGATGATCTTGATAGGCTTATCGGGATAGTTGGCGGCTGATTGGGCAAATGCACCCGGAACTAGTGCTATGCCAGTCAATACGCTTGTCAAAAAAACGCTTAAAAAATGGATTTTTTTCATTTTGCAATCTGCCTCTTGATGTGTTGTATTTTTAATTGACTCAGCCTAGTTAAGACCTTTGATTAAAGCGCCTATCAAAGACCTCTTCGGCAATTCTATTCTTTAAAATCTCAATCGATCCACCGGCAATCATCCAGCCGCGCGTCCTTCTGACACAATATTCGACCAGGGTTTCCTGGCTATATCCTGTTGCACCCATGATTTGCAGCGCATCGTTTGCCACCTCAAACCCGGTGTTATTGCAGATAAGCTTGGCTGCCGTAGTCTCATAAGCTGATGGTAAGCCACTTTGCGCATTGACGGCAGCACGGTAAAGCATGAGCTGAGCTGCATCAAGCTTGACAGCCATTTCAGCAAATTTCCACTGAATCCCCTGAAATTCACAAATCTGCTTACCAAACTGCTCACGTACTGAGGCGTATTCTTTCGCTTTATTAAAGGCATAGCGCCCCAAGGCAAGAGATCGGGAAGCGTTACCAATCCGCTCAACATTAAAGCCGCTAATTTGCTTTTTAAATCCCCCAGGACCTAACAAAAGACCCGAGTCTGGAATAAAGCAGTCTTCAAAATATAGCTGGGACCACTCTTCACCACTCATAAAGCTGTTAGGACGACCCACCGTTAGACCGGGTGCATCTCGATCAACCAATACAGAGCCAATGCCTTCTAGTCCAGGAGCAAAACGAACATACACCAAAAATACACTCGCCTCAGGACTGTGCGTCGAAAATACTTTGGAGCCATTGATCTGATAGCCACCATCGACTTTTTTAGCTGAAGTCACTAACTCCGTAACTGCTGAGCCAGCGCCAGGTTCACTCATACCAAGACCAAGAATCTTTTTGCCTCCTAACAAGTCTGGCAAGTATTTTTCTTTTTGTTCATCACTGGCGTACTCCACAAAGGTCCGTATTGCGCCAAAGTTACCGGCCTGCACAACATCAGCTGATTTTGGACAATGCAGTGCTACCTCTTGAATCGCAATGACCGCATCCATCAAGGTGCCGCCCATACCGCCATCCTTTTCCGGGAAAGCAATTCCCAGTAGGCCTTGGGCGCTAATCTTTTGCGCAATCTCCCAGGGATACTGAGGGCTATGGGCACGCTCTAGCGCACCGGGTGCTAACTCATTTTGGGCAAACTTCGCTACAGCATCAGCAAATGCGCTTTGCTCTGGGTTTAATTGAAAGTCCATTGGATTCCTTAAGCGTATTTAACTGTTCTTAGATCACTTGATTTTGGGGTTTGCCAGCTGCGTATGCATTAATGTTGTCAAACGCAATACCAAAATAGGCTTCATAGTTATCTCGTTCTACAAAGCCAATATGCGGAGTACATAAACAATTGGAGAGTTGTAAGAGCGGATGGTGAGCCCCTAATACCGGCTCAGACTCATACACATCGACGGCAGCATATCCTGGTCGACCCAGTTTGAGGGCGGCCTCTAGAGCGCCTGACTCAATGAGCTCGGCTCGACTAGCATTGACTAAAATCGCAGTGGGTTTCATGAGCGCCAAATCAGCAGCTTTAACGATGCCAACAGTGTCATCATTTAGCCGTAACTGCAAAGTAAGAATATCGCTGTTTTGAAAAAAAGCGTCTTTGGAAGTTGCCACCGCATAGCCATCCTGCTTGGCCTTATCCAAGCTGCTATCACGACCCCATACCAATGGCTTTGCTCCAAAGGCTTTTCCTAAAGCGCAAATCTGTTTGCCAATCCTGCCATAGCCATATACCCCTAAGACCTTACCAGCAAGCTGATCTCCCAAATGGCCCTGCCATTGGCCGCTTTTGAGTCTATTAGCCTCCTCGACTAACTTGCGCAAAGCAGCCAAAATCAGCAGCATATTGAGTTCAGCAGTCGCAGAGCCAGAACCAGAACCATCCATGACCACAATCCCTTTTGCACTACAGGCCTTAAGATCAACATGGGAGGCCATCTTGCCTGTCTGTGAAATAACTTTGAGATTGGGTAGTTGATCTAACAGCTCTTTTGAAATGACCGTTCTCTCCCGAATCAACACAATCGCATCTGCCTTCGCAAAACGCTTTGCTAGTGCCGGTATATCAACTAGGGTGTCGTTAAATATCTCTACTGTATGTCCTGATAGCTTGTTAAAACAAGCAAGGCGCCGAACACAATCTTGATGATCATCAGAAATTACAATATACATACATTACTTTCGTCTATTCAAATACAGCAGCAAGCGGTGCTTTAACAAATCCAGGGCCGCTGACTTTTTCAAGCTGATCCATTTCGCTTGATAACTTATCCATCCCCATTTCACGCGCAATAAATACCGGCCCACCACACCAACGCGGAAAGCCATAACCGTTCACCATGGCTACATCACAATCCGTCACATCACTGACCACCTTTTCAGTGGCGAGATGGGCGATTTCATTAATCATCACCAGTAAAACCCGTTGAATGATTTCGGCATCGGTAAATGTCCTGCGGGTAATGCCCTTTGCTTGGCTAGCCTCTTCAATCATGCGATGAACGCTAAGGTCTACCGAGCGAGCACCCGTGAGGGCATCATATTGATAATAGCCAAATCCGGTTTTGCGGCCCAAGCGGCCTGCCAAACATAAGGTATCGGGAATATTGACGTAGCGGTGAGCGGGGTTTCTTGTAGCAGCCTGACTCTTTCGCATACCCCAGGCAATATCCAAGCCTGACATATCACCCACTGCAAATGGGCCCATCGCAAATCCATAGTTCTCGAGTACTCGGTCAATTTGCTCTGGATATGCACCTTCTTCCAACATCATTTCGCATTGACGGCGGTACGCTGCATAAACCCGGTTACCAATAAAACCAAAAGAATTCGAGCTAATGACCGGAGTCTTTCCAAGACGCTTGGCAAGTTGCAAGCCCGTTGCAATTGCACTGGGGGAACTTGCTTGGCAACGCACAATTTCGATCAGCTTCATTACCTGGGCTGGACTAAAAAAATGCAAGCCAAACACTCGTGCCGGATCTGTCAATTTAGCGGCAATCGCATCAATATCTAAGTAAGAAGTATTTGAGGCTAATAAGGCATGAGAACTCGCATGCGCTTGTATCTTCTCAAAGACCGCATGCTTGACTTCGATGTCTTCAAACACGGCCTCAATGACCAAATCGGATTGGGCGATGCTGGGCCATTCGGTAGAATGGCCAAAGCGCGACAACATAGCCGTCACTGTATCTGCTGGCAGCTTGCCACTTTTGAGGCGCGAGGCATAAAAATCTTCGATCTTCTTGACCCCATTAGCCAATGCGGATGGATTTTGATCTAGCAAGATGACTTGATAGCCAGCACTTAAACAGGCAATTGCAATACCAGAACCCATTGTCCCCGCGCCAATCACGGCAATCCGTTCTAGGGGCAATGGTTTGATGTCACCGAGGGCTTTAAAGAGTTTTCGTTCGGCAAAAAATTGATGGCGTAAAGCCTTTGCTTCTGTAGAAAAGCGTAGTGCCTGAAAGGTTTCTCGCTCTAGCGCCAAAGCCTGATCAATCGGCATTGAAGCCGAATGGATGATCAAGTCAATTGCCTGCTGCACATTGGGTCGCCTCTTGCCCGCTTTGAGAGCCTTTTGGGAGGCTGCCAATACTGCAGAGTCTTCTGCCTGAGGTGTTTGCATGTCCCGAATTCTGGATTTGGATCCAATCATCGATCTTGCAAGCTCAAGGGCATGGGCTAGTAGTTCACTATCAACAACCCGAGTGACGATGCCCAGCCCTAGTGCCTCTGAAGCTTTGATACGTGCCCCGCTACAAATGAGCTCAATACTTTTTTCAAGGCCGACTAATCTGGGTAGACGTTGAGTCCCCCCTGCACCCGGAGTAATTCCCAAGGTCACCTCCGGTAAACCTACTACCGCATCATGCAAAGCAATCCGCGCATCACATCCTAGGGTGAGCTCGAAACCACCACCCAAGGCAGCACCATGAATAGCGCATATGACAGGTTTGGGGCAACTTTCAATCGCTGCAATGACGGTCGGTAAATGTGGCTCTGCTAGCGGCTGTGAAAACTCCTTCATATCTGAGCCGGCGATAAAGGTATTACCCCCGCCAATCAATACGGCAGCTTTCGCCTGAGCATGACTCGTTAGTTGTTCAATTGCCTTGAGTAGCCCTTGGCGCACCTCGATAGAGCCTGCATTGATGGGCGGATTATTCACGGTAATGACCATGATGTCTGCCTCTTGATGAATCGTCACTTTACTCATGTGATATGGTTTTTTGGATCATGCGATTTAGTATTTTGATTTAAGAAAAAACTGCGATTCCGTCAGCCGCTTTTACGCCCTGACCTTTTTCAAAAACAAAGATAGGATTAATTTCGCACTCGAGCAAGCGATCGCCCATGGCGGCAACTAAGACTGAGAATTGAACCACGGCCTTGACTAAGGCAGCAACATCACACTCTTTCCTGCCGCGATAACCATCTAATAATGGCCAGGTTTTTAATTGCTGGAGCATTCCCAAAGCCTCTTGTTCACTCAAGGACTTGCCTGGGGGAATTAGACGCATATGCGTATCTTTAAACAACTCGGCTGTCACTCCGCCCATCCCCACCAAAATGGCTGTCCCCAAAGGATCGCGATGCATGCCGATCATCAACTCAAGACCGCCCGAGACCATTTCTTGGACTAAAAATTGGGTAATGCTTATGCCTGATTTCAAGTGCACTTTTGCGACCATTGCACTTAACTTTTCAGGAATGTCTGACAAGGGGACATTTAATGCAACTCCACCCACCTCAGTCTTATGCACAATCTCATTGGATAAAATCTTCACAACACATTTTTCACCAAAATCAGAGATACCATCCAACTTGGGCTTGACTGCATCCACCATCACTTCACGCACGCCTGGTATCCCAAAAGCAGCAAAAAGTTGTTTTGCTTGAGACTCATTGAGTGAGCCATGCATTGCAGTCATGTCCAGATTTTGCGGTAACCGTGCTATCGCTCCTGCTGATAGTGTTTCTTGTTTGAGTCGGTGCGCATGCAACATACTGGATAAAGCAATGCTGCAACTCTCTGGCTGAGAGAAAGCAGGCACACCCAGCTTTGTCATCAGAGCACCAGCGATCGGGGCGTGTGGGCTCACATAAGCAATCACAGGCTTATGGCTACCTTGCATTGAATCGCGTGCGGCACCTGCCATCAAATCGGGCATCGATAAACTAGATGAACCCAAGATTAGGATTAAAGCATCGTAGCTTGGGCTATCTAATAAAGCACTGATCGCACCGCGCAATAAATCAGGTTGCAAGCCAGCTAAGGTCACATCAATGGGGTTGCGATCCAATACTGCTTGATCGCCCGGTTGCAAAGCGCGTAAACGCGCGGCAGTAGCCTCATCTGGGGCTGGGGTTTCAAAACCCCACTCACCCAAACTATCAGCAACGAGCGTTCCTGCCCCGCCAGTGGAAGTCAAAATAGCAACTCGCTTGCCTTTGAGGATGCGTCCGGAAGATAGCGCCGCAGGGATATCTAAAAAATCAGAGAACCTATTGGCGCGGATAATGCCAGCCTCCTGAAATAAAGCGTCATACATTTTGTCTATGCCAGCGAGCGCTCCAGTATGCGAAATCGCCGCTTTCATACCAGCTTCTGACTTGCCGACTTTATAGACAACAATAGGCTTGCCCGCCTGCCTTGCGCGCAGAGCTGCAGCGCGAAATTGCTCTGGATGACGAATACTTTCGATGTAAAGCACGATCACTTTTGTACTGGGGTCATCTACTAAATAATCTACAAAATCAGCTAAGCCAAGATCGGCTTCATTGCTGGTAGATACCAACTTTGATAAACCTACTCCGCTGGCAGTTGCACGCGATAACAAGGAGCCTAAAATTCCGCCGCTCTGAGAGATCACACTCACCGAACCCTTAGGAAACTCGTCCATCTCCAATGCACTACTGGGCGAGAGGGGAATATCGTCAGTGATATTGACCATGCCGATAGTGTTAGGGCCTAGTATGCGCATCTGGCCCGCAGCAACAATTAATTCCTCTTGCTTTTTAAGTCCTTCAGGGCCATGCTCAGCAAAGCCACTGGTGAGTACGATAGCCGCTGGAACGCCTAGAGCGTCAAGCTCTTTGACTGCATTTTGGACCTTATCAGTTCCCACCATAATGATGGCGACATCAGGAGCTTCAGGCAATGAGGCAATATCGGGATAACACTTTAAACCTGCAATCTCCTCTACACGAGGATTAACTGGGTAAATGCGACCCTTGAAGTGGTGCTTTTGTAAATAAGCAATCGGTCTTCCCGCTGTTTTCTTGGGATCTGTAGATGCGCCAATCACTGCGATACTTCTTGGCTCCATCAATTTTTGAATTGCCTTACTCATTTATCTACCTTGTACAGTATTCATTGACTTATTGACTTGCTTTAGTAGCAGCTGCTTTATCCAAAAATGCCATGACGGCTGCACGATGTTCGGAGCTGGTATAGCAAATCGCTTGCGCTTGACTGCCCTGCGAAAATATTTGTGCCGCATTTGTCTCAAAGGATTGATTGAGGATTGTTTTTCCTAAAGCTAAAGCCGTAGCTGAGCCCTGACTTAATTCTTTGGCCCATGCTTGCGCATCTGCGACTAAAGACCCTGCTTGGCTGACACGATCGACCAGACCAATATCCATCGCCTCTTCAAGCGCCACTTTTTTACCAGACCAAATCAGTTCTTTTGCCTTTGGCAGACCAACGCGCCTTGGTAAGAAATACATCCCGCCACCATCGGGAATAATGCCCCGATTGATGTAGGACCAAGTAAAGTTGGCGCCCTCAGTTGCAATAATAAAGTCGCAGGCTAAAGCAGTGTCGGCACCTAAGCCCGAAGCTGGGCCATTGACAGCGGCAATCGTAGGCTTAGGCATGGTGTGTAATAAGGAAAGTGCGTGATGCACTCGTTGTTGACGATGCCAGCCGTTATAGGCCACCTCACCGGCTGGGGCTTGCATGCGCTTTTCCATTCCGGCGATATCACCACCCGCACAAAAGCCTTTACCATTGCCGGTTAAGACCAATGCCCGAATCGACTTATCGGCGGTAATCATTTCAAGGGCCTCAATGAATTCAGAACGCATGTCATCGCTCATGGCGTTGCGTTTTTCAGGTCTATTGAGATACAAGGTCGCAATCGCATCCTCAATCTTTAACTCGATTAATTTAAAAGTCATTCTGATTCCTCATCGGTATTTTTCTGGCATCTAGTCTGGGGTAATGTTGGCGTTTTTAATCACCGTACGCCAACGCAATTCTTCTGCCTTCACAAATTTCGCGAAATCTTCTGGGCTGCCAGTTTTAATCATGAGCCCCTCGCTCTCTACGCGACTTTTAAAAGCTTGTGTTTGGGCGGCTTTTTTGATGGAAGCATTAATCTTATTAATAATGCTTGGGGGTGTTCCCGCAGGAGCGTAGTAGCCATACCAACTTCCCGCTGAATAACCTGGCACGCCGCTTTCTGCTACCGTTGGCAACTTCGCTAACTGTGGCGTAGTCGAGCGTGTTGGCGTTGTCACTGCAAGTGCGCGCAATTTTCCTGAGTCTACAAGACTGCCTACTGCAGAAGCAGTTGCAAACATCACATCAACTTGACCGCCAATGACATCCGTTAATGCGGGACCGGCGCCTTTATATGGCACATGAGTGAGCTTAGTGCCCGCGAGGGAGTTAAATAATTCTCCTGCAAGATGTGCGGAAGTGCCTCCGCCCTGTGAGGCATAGGACAGTTTTCCTGGGTTTGCTTTTGCTTCTGATAAAAATTCTTGGAAGGTTTTATAGGGGCTATCAGCCGAAACCACTACTACATTGGGCGAGACACCCACCAAGATCACCGGTGCAAAATCTTTATCCTGTGAATACGGCAACTTGGACTTTAAGCTTGGGTTCACGGCATGGGCAAGAGTGGCAACCACCAAGGAATAGCCATCTGCTGGGCTTTTTGCTAAAGCATCTGTTCCAACCATGGTGCTGCCACCCGGTTTATTGTCAATCACGATGGGTTGGCCCAAGTCTTCAGACATGGCAACACCTAAGGTTCTTGCGACTAAATCGGTGCCACCACCTGGGGAAAATGGAACGATGACCTTAATCGGCCTATCGGGGTATGCAGCCAGTGCGGCAAAACTCACCAAAGTGCTTATCAGGACAAAAAGTGTACCCATTCCTGCGCCGAGGCGTTTTAAGGTGAAATGACAAGAAAACACAGTGATCTCCTGTTGATTTTTTTATATTTGCTGAGATAGCAGTATCTCCCATTCAAGCAGCGAATGTATGCTTTAATTCCACTAGATGGAATTATCTCAGCCCACCTCTAAGCTCAACCGCTCCCTAGAGAGGGGGATGGAGATTTTGCGCTGTTTTAAACCTGGCATGAACTTACTCGGCAATAGTGAAATCGCCGAGCGCACTGGTCTACCCCCTTCCACGATCAGCCGACTCACCCAAACCTTGGTCCAGGCAGGATTTTTAGAGCACGATAAACAACGCGCTGCTTACCGCCTAGCGCCAACGGTATTAAGCCTTGGTCACGCATATAAAACCAGTTCATATGAATTGAAGATCGCCGAACCACTGATGCGCAAAGCGTCTGAAAAGCACAAGCTCAATGTAGGTCTTGCAGTAGCAGACCGTCTGGATATGGTCTATCTAGAATCGGTGCGCTATAACAAGAATGTAGCCTTACGGGTAGTTGCTGCCGGACAACGGGTGCCAATGGAAAGAACCTCTTTGGGAATGGCGTGGATTGCCCGCCTAGATCCTCGGTCACAAGCAAACATCCTGCATGATCTGCAAAAGCAAAAAGTCAAAAATTGGGGTGCCATTGAAACAGAAATTCGCCAAGCAATCGCCTCCATTGAAAAGAAGTCTTATTGCCAGGCATCATGGCTACCAGAAATTTCAGCGATCTCCACAACCGTTAACCTTTCCCAAGGGCGATTCGCATCTTTAAACTTTAGCTCCCCAGCACAGGGTAATTTGAATGCTGTTCTTGAAGACTACTCCTGCCATCTTTTAGATTTGCGAGATAGCATCGAATCTGAAATCCAAAAATGATGGATGAGAAGCTGCTGCGATCAAAAATTACTCTAGCTTAATTCCTGAAGCCTTAATGGCAGCGCCCCACTCCTGTTGCTCAGCGCGGATATATTTAGCGACTGCTGCCGGATCACCATAGAGAGGTGAGCTCGCTTCCTCGCCAAGTCTGGCAATCAATGCAGGGTATTTAAGCGCCTTTTGTACGGCATCATTGATTCTCTTGACTAGCTCTGGAGGCGTTCCTGCTGGAGCCACAATCACCTTCCAATCGCTTGCTTCAAAACCTTTATAACCCTCTTCGCTCACCGTCGGAATTTTGGCGAGCATTGGTACGCGATTGGCTGAGGTCACTGCTAGAGCACGTAATTTGCCACCGGCAATCATCCCCAATACCGACTGAGGTGTGGCGAACATAAAGTCTGTTTGCCCACCAATTAGATCTGTAATCGCTGGAGATGCTCCTTTATAGGGAATAAAGGAAACCTGATAGCCAGCTCGATTGGCCAACATCTCTCCGCCAATATGCCCTACCGTACCAGCTCCTGCCGTTGCCTGTTTATAAAAATCAGGTTTAGCTTTTGCTGCATGAATGAGATCGCCTAATGACTTCCATGGCGAATCGATGGACACTACCAGTACCATGGGCACTTCGGCTACTAGCGCCACAGGCAACAAATCGTTGCTCGCATCAAAAGGCATCTTCGAAATGAGGGCCGGATTGATAGCGAGATTTGAGGTCTGACCCATGCCCAAGGTATAGCCATCAGGCTTGGATTTGGCAACCAGATCCATACCGATATTGCCGCCACCGCCCGGTTTGTTATCGACCATGATTGTCCACTTTAAGTCTGAGCTGATTTTTTCAGCCATCATGCGCGCAACTGTATCCGTACCGCCCCCTGGGGTGTAGGGAACAATTAGCTTAATCGGCTTATCGGGGTAAGCTTGAGCTTGCACAGCTCCCAACATCACGATGCCGACTACCATCAGAAAATAAGATCGAAGCAATGGTTTATTCATGACTTCCTCTGCAATGTTGATGGATGGTGTATCACGCCGGCGGATATCAAGCGATCAATCTCATCTTGGCCATATCCAAGAGAGGTCAAAATTTCTTGGGTTTGCTCACCAGACTTTGGTGGGTTTAAACGCACACCTAATCTTTTACCATTCATCATTAGGGGCATTAATGGTGATGCGGTTTTTGCACCTGCCCTAGGTCCATCGGTCAAAGTAATGGGGGCTAAGCCGCCAGTAGCAATTAAATGTGGATCATCGAATAACTCTTCTGGCCGGGTAATCGGTGCAAAAGGTAGGCCATGATCCTCAAAAATTGCTGCCACTTGTTTTGCCGAATAGTGAGCTAAACGTTTTTTAATTTCAGGAATGAGTGTTGGCCTAGCTTCCACTCGTTGATTATTGCTGTTTAAGCTCAGATCTTCATATAAATCGGTAAAACCGAAAACATCGCAGAAAATTTTCCACTGCGTATCTGTCACAACTGCTAGGAAGATTTTTTCTCCCTCAGCCACTTCAAATACATCATAGATAGCCCAGGCAGAAATCCGACTGGGCATGGGTTTTGGCGCTTTGCCAGTAACGGCGTACTGCATCATGTGCTGACCAACCAAGAAGATATTATTCTCAAATAAAGAACTCTGAATCTCCTGGCCTGCGCCTGTAATCTCTCGCTGCCTTAAAGCAGCCATTACACCAATTGCCCCAAAGATGCCGCCCATAATGTCATTGACTGATGAACCTGCACGCAATGGTTTATCTTCTGGGCCAGTCATATAGGCTAAGCCACCCATCATTTGCACGACCTCATCTAAAGCGGTGCGATGATCGTAAGGTCCAGGCAAAAATCCTTTATGAGAGACGTAAATTAATTTTGTATGTTTTTGTTTGAGCGTCTCGTAATCCAAGCCTAACTTTGCCATGGTTCCAGGCTTAAAATTTTCGCTGACCACATCTGCGCTGGCGACTAACTTTCTCACCAACTCTATGCCTGCTGGTGACTGCAGATTCACTGAAATCGACTTCTTATTGCGATTAAACATTGGGAAAAATCCAGCGCCTGAACCGAGTAAGTGACGGGTCTTATCGCCACTAATAGGCTCAACCTTAATCACCTCGGCACCCAAATCTCCCAAAATCATTCCGCAGGTAGGTCCCATGACCATATGCGTAAATTCCACCACCCGAATACCGGCATAAGGCAAGGTCTGCTCTACCATCATGCGCTCCATTGGGTTGCCGACTCAAAACCTTTTGGCACGCCCGCCTGAGGAACCATGCCGTAAATTTGCTCATTGGGTACGCCCGCCTGTAAAGGTTTGCGTGCTTCAAACAGCAAGTCCAAATGAATGCCTGTTTTAATGCCCATCGCCTCAAACATAAATACCAAATCTTCTGTAACAACATTACCTGATGCGCCAGGAGCATAGGGACAACCACCAAGACCACCCATTGAAGAATCAAACGAGGTGACGCCTTCCTCATATGCTGCCAAGCAATTTGCCAGGCCCAAGCCACGAGTGTTATGCAAATGCGCTGCGCCCGCATGGCTACCAATAGCCGCCTTAAGGCGCTTAAATAATCTCTTAATTTGCGCTGGATTAGCGTATCCAGTTGTATCGGATAAACCGGACTCATCTGCACCAGCAGCAATCACCTGCTCTGCCATCCAAATCACGTCGTCCTCTGCTACTAAACCCTGCAAGGTACAGCCAAAGGCAGTGGCAATACCTGCCTCCACTTTTACCTGAGGGGCCTGCTCCTTGCGATAGGCTGTTATTTTTTTTACCTCTTCAATCATTTCTTCGCGAGTCTTACGCACATTTGCCATCGAATGCGCAGCACTGGCAGATACCGGAATTGTCAGCTTATCCGCACCAGCCTCAATGGCTGCTTGAGCTCCTTTGAGGTTTGGCACCAATGCCATCACGGTTAAACCTGGCAGTGTTTTTGCATACTTGACCACTTCTGCAGCGTCAGCCATTTGCGGTAAGAGCTTTGCTGGCACAAAAGAGGCTACTTCGATCTCACGAACACCCGCTTGATATAAAGCTTTAATCCAAACCTTTTTTTGCTCAGTAGGCATGATGGATCGAATCGATTGCAAACCATCTCTTGGTCCAACTTCACTGATTAATACATCAGTTGACACGGCATTCATTGAGTTCTATCCTATGGAATGTAGTTCTATTATTAAACCACGATTCTCTATCCATGCCAAAAAAATCTACCAAACTAAGTGCTGGAAAAATGCAGCTTACCGATTCTGGGGTAGCCTCTGTAGATAAAGCCCTTTTGATCCTGCGCCTATTTACCTCGCAAACCCAAGAGCTATCTTTAAATGACATCGCCCAACTGACGGGCTTCTATAAAAGTACAGCATTGAGAATGCTGGCCTCCCTAGGTGCAGCACTTTTAGTCCTAAAGCGAGCTGACGGGATGTACATTCTTGGGCCTACTATTGCCTCACTGCATGCGGGCTACCAAGACACCCAGTCTTTTGAGGTATTGATTATCCCTGTGCTTGAGAGCCTCATGAAGACCACCCATGAAAGCGCCGCCTTTCATGTTCGCGAAGGTAAGCAGCGTCTCTGTCTGTATCGCGTCGACTCCAAGCAGGCCTTAAGGGACCATATTAAAGTTGGCGACCTGCTCCCTCTCGATAAGGGTGCCGGAGGGAAGGTATTGATGGCCTTTGAGGGCGCATCTGGCAAAGCATTTGCCGATATCAGAAAAGATATGGTACTGGCTATTACGGGCGACAGAGTAAAAGAAATATCAGGCATCTCTTCTCCCGTTTTTAATCAAGAAGGGCTCATTGGGGTCATTACCCTAACCATGCCAACCTATCGCTTTGATCCAAAAATGACTTCTCATGTAAAGGCAAGCGCCAAAAAATTAACTGAGCTTTTAGGTGGTCAATTTCAGCCATCGACCAATTTGCGCTGAAGCACTTATTCTCAGTAGCCGGGGAATAAGGAATCCGTGATTTCCTTATCCCCCCTTCTAAGCTTTTTACCACCCACTACATCTGCTAATTCGATTGCTTACTGATAGCGGCGATGGAGTGCTGCCTGCTTTTGTTGATAGCTATCGCGCTTAGTACTTTTCAGTACTGCGAAGTAAGACAACACCATGATGATGGCAAGTGATAGGCCGTTAAAGTTATTCAATAGTTCCATTTGCTTCTCCTTTTTTGCTCGTCTGTTTTATTGCGCTTGTTTCAATCTTTACTGCTATTTTTTAAGAATATTCACCTTGAAGCTCATGAAATGAGCTAGTAAAAATAGGTGCTCATTTTCTTTTTGCTTTTTGCTTTTTCATCTTTTTCCTAGTGCACTACTGGTAATTCATTCCACTGCGTGGTGTAGTTCGGTGACTTATTACCTGATCGCATTTGCCAAGCTTGCTGAGTACCCGCCGCACCCGAACGAATCACAGCATTACCAAAGCGGCTGTTAATCGAATCCATGGCTTTCATGAGATCGGCTGATTTACCTCTAGTCTCTAAGTCATCAAACAGCGATTGCTGAACAGTGGGTTTATCAGATAACAAATTGAGGATGATTCCGGCCTTCTTGTATCGAAAGCCTCCTTGATAGATTTGCTTGAGACCATCAATAGCAGCATTGGTGAGTGTCAACGTGTTATCTGTTGGGTTTTCTAAAGCAATCGTGATGCTCTGTGCATACTGGGGCTCGTACTGCTTGTGCGGATTGGTTTCAATAAAGATACTGATCGCGCCCGTAACAGACTGTTGGGCTCTGAGTTTCTCGGCAGCTCTTGCAGCATGCGTAGCAACTGACTCAGCAAGCTCTTCTAGACTGGTGACCAACTTACCAAAGCTACGTGAAGCAATAATTTGCTGTTTGGTTGGCGCTACTTCTTCTAGCTTTAGACAAGAGACTCCACGCAATTCATAGCAAAGCCTTTCCATAACCACACCAAACTGCTGGCGCATAGTTTGTGGCGAAACCTGCAAGAGGTCAAAGACCGTATTCATTTTAAGAATTCTGAGTTTCTTGGCTAGCTGCCTACCAATGCCCCACACTTCTGCTGCCTCGGTCTCGCTCATCCATTGATAGAGCTCTTCTTTAGACATGCTCTCGACATCACACACGCCTGCAAACTGTGAATGCTTCTTGGCAAGGTGGTTGGCAAACTTTGCCAAGGTCTTACTCGAGCCAACACCCACACAAACCGGTAGACCGGTGGTGTCTTTGACGTCTTGTTTAATGATCTGACCAAGATGTGTTGCGTTAGGATAGGCTTTTAGCACAGATTCAATTTTCAGAAAACTCTCATCGATGCTGTACACCTCAAGGTTAGGTGTAAATCTTCTGAGAACTTGGACGACACGATCACTCATATCGCCATAGAGTGTGTAGTTCGATGAATACGCGACGATCCCATGCTCTTGAGCAAGCTCTCTCATCTTGAACCAAGGTGTTGCCATCTTCACGCCCAGCGCTTTAACCTCAGCACTTCTAGCAACTGCGCAACCATCATTATTGGATAGCACCACTACCGGCACACCTTCTAACTTAGGAGCAAATACCCGCTCACAAGAAACGTAGAAGTTGTTCACATCAACCAATGCAAATAGTTCCTTAACTTGATTCGACATCTTATTTACTCCCCCTACTGCTGGCATTGCTGTACTTGCGTACTACGCCAATAACTACGCCCCAGATTTGCAGTTCGCTGCCCTCATTAAAGGTAATGGGTTCAAAATGGGGATTTTCGGGTTGGAGCTCAATACGACCGCGCAATTGGTAGAGGCGTTTGATGGTGTACTCACTATCTACAACTGCTACCACGATGTCTTTGTGTTTTGGCTTCAGAGCCTTATCGACCACCACTTTGTCGCCGTCGCAAATGCCGGCCCCCATCATCGAGTCACCCTTGACGGTGAACATAAAGGTAGCTGGCTTGTTTTGAACGAGGTAGCGGTTCAAATCGAGGCCCTGCTCCACATAATCTGCTGCTGGACTCGGAAATCCCGCTGAAATCCGATGGCTCAGTAACCTCAACTCAAAGTCGTCAAAATGCGCTGCCAAGGCTTGTGGGGCCTGGCTTAGGGTTGCTTTTTGAAGGTAGTTTTGGGTTGTCATAGTCATTAATATACTGTATGTTTATACAGTATATGTAAAAACCGCAAAAATGAGGCTATTTTTGTTGTTTTGAGGCTATTTGCTCAGACTCTGGGCAAGAAAAAACCACCCGAAGGTGGCTGGTCTGCTGATGCTGCCCCGCTTAGGAAAAAGCAAAGGCCAGAATGGCTGGGTCATCTAAGAAGTTATTGGATAGATAAATGCTGGCTCGGTAGAGCCAGGGTTGCACTATCTCCACTGCAGTAATGAGGTGATCCATGGGGGTATTTTACCCAAAGAACACCTTTAGCTACCGAGAAAGTCCATCTTGCCCACTTCAACACCGTTACTGCGCAAGATGTTGTAGGTGGTG
>CANFLR010000034.1 GCA_947447945.1 Burkholderiaceae bacterium | reverse complement strand
GTCTGAGCAAAGATGGATAAGTTGTATGCAAACAGGGTGAGAAATGCGCTGGCAACAAGACTTTTAAAACCGAGAGTTTGACGAAAGATATCCATACCCTATTGTAAGCAATTCAACGGCTGCATATGAAGCTTGTCCAAGAAAAGCTTGATCTATCGCAAGCTCGCAAGAACCTTTTCCAGGCGCTTCAAGGACATCGGGGTCGGCGTTTTTAATTCCTGTGCATATAAAGCCACCCTAAGCTCTTCAAGTTGCCAGCGAAACTCTTGCAAAGCTGGATCTTCCTCTAGCGCATATGCCGAAGACCCCTTGGATCCTTGCAGTAATTTTTGCCAGGGTCGATACACTGATTCCCAGTCTTTCTGACACTGAGCATCACGACTAGGATTTGAACGCATCTTATCAATCCTCATGGCAATCGCTTTCAGATAACGGGGGATGTGAACCAACTGGGAATAAGGGGTATCAGCAATTAATTTGGGAGAAATTAAACCTCCAATTTGCGCTTGAATATCAGCGTATGCCAAGGGAGAGACTGCCTTTGCTTGAGGGAGCTTCTTTTGCAAATCAGCATATGCCTGAAGTGCATTGAGGGCGTGGCGCCCAATTTCTTGAGCGATAAGTGCTAAACGCGGCTTACCCTCCTGCAGACGTGCTGCAAACTGAGGGCCACTGCTTGGCAAGGGATCAAGCATAAAGGCGCGCTCGACTGCCAAGTCAAGGATTTGCTCTAGGAGCTTTTCAACGGATCCGATATTGATAAACAAAAGACCTAGCTCCCGAATGCCAGGCAATTGCTTTTGCAATGCCTTGATCGTTTCCTTATTGGATAGCGAGAATAGCCTGCGCAATCCCTGCCGGTGATGCTTTCTCGCCTCAAGCAAGTCGTCAAATACCTCTAACTCACACGCATCAATCCGATCGACGAGTGCGGGGTAGCCAAATAGAATGCGATTTCCCTTCTGTATTTCTAAGGTCTCTGGTAACTCACCAAAACTCCAGGAATGGTAACCGCCCGGCTCGACTTTCCGTGCATCCTGAGAAGACAATTTGTTATTTGGTGGTGTAGGCTTGATCTCGGCGCCTAATTCGACTTGAACCACCTCCTGGACAATCGCCTGAAATGCACTTCGGGCTGTCTGGCTATATTCAGCGCGTAGGCGTGAAAGATTACGCTCAAGCTCTAATTGCCGCCCATGCTCATCAATTAAACGGAAGTTCATTGAAGAATGGGCTGGCAAGGATTCTGGTCTGAAGTCAGTGCGTTTAATTTCTAAACCTTTTTCTTTGCGAATATCCGACATTAAGACATCTAGATAATCACCCACACCAAAAAGCTGCTCATCAAGCATGCGAACAAGAAAAGCCTTGGCATAATCCGGCAATGGTACACAGTGACGCCGTAATTTTTGCGGCAGTGACTTTAGCAATAACAGTGTCTTCTCTTCACACATACCTGGAACCAACCATTCACAGCGACGGCCATCAACTTGATTTAAGAATGTGAGCGGGACCACTAAGGTGACCCCATCTTTAGGGCTTCCTGGCTCAAAGTGGTAAGTCAGACTTAATTCAGCACCACCCATTAGCATCTTTTTAGGATAGCGGTCTACGGTAATCCCGGCAGCCTCATGACGCATTAAATCTGCTTTAGCTAACCGCAGTTGCACGTCAGGGTTTGAATCAATCGAGACAGACTTAGTAAGCCAGGCCTTCATGCCCTCACGACTCGCTACCTCCTGAGGTATCCGAGATTCATAAAAGGCAAAGAGTAAATCATCGTCTACTAGAACATCGGGTCTGCGTGAACGGTGCTCCAGAGCCTCAATTTCTTTGGCTAAGCGGTGGTTATGCCAGAAGAATCCAAAACAGTCTGGATGCCGTTTCTTTGCATCGTTCTCGATTTCACGTTCAAGTGCGGGAGAATCCATGCGACCAAACATCTCTTCTTGGACCAGTGCGAAACGAATAAAAAGTTCGCGTGCCAACTCAGGATCATGTGGCTGATAGCGCACTCTTCGGCCATGATAGATGGGGAGTCCATAAAAGGTGCCGCGCTCAAAGGCCATGACCTCGCCTTGTCGGCTATCCCAAAATGGATCGCTTAGGGACTTAATGAGGCGGTGAGCCGCTACACGCTCTACCCATTGCGGTTCTATTTTGGCAATGGTGCGGGCGTACATCCGGTTTGTTTCTTGCAGCTCACCTGCCAATATCCAAGCACCAGCTTTTTTGCCAAGCGTCGAGCCAGGCCAAATAAAAGGCCTTATACCCCGAGCACCTAAATATCCGCCCGTCTTACTACCCCGCTCTTGAGACTTTTCATCGTCTTCTTTTTTTGCCACGTAACCGAGTAAGCCAGTTAAGAGTGATAGATGTACTTGCTCGTATGTTGCACCAAGCGCATTTTCTTTCCAGCCCTTTTCACCTAACATGGTGTGTAACTGTCCATGAACATCACGCCATTCTCGCAAGCGGCGTGGCGAGAGAAATTTACTTTTACAGAGCGTTTCTAGTTGACGATTGCTATGCTTATGTTGCAGGGCATCTTGATGCCAATTCCATAACTTCACGAAACTCAAAAACTCTGAACGATCATCGGCAAACTGTAAATGCGCTTGATCGGCAGCCCCTGCTTGATCTAATGGTCTCTCACGGGGATCTTGCGTAGCAAGAGCTGCAGCAATAATGGTGACCTCTCGCAATGCATTTTGATCCTTAGCTGCTAATAACATTCTCCCAATCCGAGGGTCTAGTGGTAGGTCTGCTAGTTGTTTGCCGATAGCTGTGAGCTTAAAGTGGCGGTGTTGGTCTTTTGTTTCAGAGGCCTCTACATCATCGAATTCGATGGCGCCTAATTCATCCAATAGCTGCACGCCATCGGAAATAGCACGACCCAGGGGTTTGTCAATAAAAGGAAACTCTGAAATCGTTGGCAAGCGCAGTGCACTCATTCTCAGCAAGACAGCGGCTAATGAGCTACGCAAGATTTCGGGGTCAGTAAACTTAGCGCGACTCAGAAAATCTTGCTCGCTATAAAGCCGAATACAGATACCATCAGATACTCGTCCGCAACGACCAGCCCTTTGATTGGCAGCTGCCTGAGATATTGGCTCTATCTGCAGTTGTTCCACTTTGTTGCGATACGAGTAGCGCTTTACTCTAGCAAAACCACTATCGATTACATAACGAATATTAGGTACCGTCAGAGAGGTTTCGGCGACGTTCGTGGTTAAAATGATGCGCCGACCATTGCCAGGGCTGAAGACCCGCTCCTGCTCTGCAATCGATTGACGCGCAAATAAACTGAGTACTTCAGGGTGAAAGCGCTGCGCTAGTACGTGATCTTTACGTATTACTTCCGCGCAATCTCGGATCTCACGCTCTCCAGGCAAGAACACCAATACGTCACCAGAGCCCGCTGCCCCTTCTTGCCAGACATTGGCAATTGCCTCAGCAACCGCATCAGGGATTTCTTTGGCCTCTTTTGACTCTTTTTTACCGTCACCCTTAGAATCGGCTTCTAAGGGTGTGTAACGCTGCTCAACCGGAAACAGTCTGCCACTAACTTCGATTACTGGTGCACTTTGCCCATTTATCGCAAAGTGCTCAGCAAAACGCTGAGCATCGATGGTGGCGGAAGTAATAATGAGCTTGAGATCGGGCCTCTTAGGCAAGAGTCGCCTTAAGTACCCCAAAAGAAAATCGATATTTAGGCTGCGCTCATGGGCTTCATCAATGATGATGGTGTCATAGGCACTTAAGCGAGGATCCCTTTGAGTCTCTGCTAGCAAGATGCCATCAGTCATCAACTTAATCGATGCACTTGGGCCAGTCTTATCAGAAAAACGCACTTGGTAACCTACATCCTGACCAAGAGGGCTCCCTAATTCCTGGGCGATTCGCTTGGCGGTAGCCGTTGCAGCAATTCGGCGGGGTTGTGTATGCCCGATCAACTTGCCACCATTCATGGTTCCCCTACCTAAATCAAGGCAGATCTTAGGCAATTGCGTGGTCTTACCCGAACCAGTCTCACCACAAACAATCACCACCTGGTGAGAATTCAAGGCATCCTTGATGATTTGGCGCTGCCCAGAGACCGGCAACTCCTCAGGAAAACGGATCTCGAGCCTACTGCGGGTGTTGGAAGCAGGCACGGACCGAGACTTCGCTGGGGGTTTTTGTTGGTTTATAGGCTCTTGCACCCTATAATTTTCTCACTATGCCAACAAATGCACCAAACACTGCTAAAAGCAGCGAAGATTCTAGCTCTAACTTTCCCTTTGTAGGGTGGCTGCGTGATGTCGCGCCTTACATTCATAGCTTTCGAGAAAAGACCTTTGTAATTGCCTTTGCTGGTGAGCTTGTCCAAGAAATTGGTCTTGAAAACCTGATCGAAGATATCGCCATGCTCCATGCGATGGGCATGAGGATTGTTCTTGTTCATGGTATTCGCCCGCAGATAGAAGAGCAGCTGATGCTGCGCAAGATTAAAAGTAAATTTGGTAAAAGCACAATTCATCACTATCGAATCACTGATGCAGCCGCCCTTGAGTGCGTTAAAGAGGCTGCCGGTGAATTGCGTCTCGATATTGAAGCGGCGTTTAGTCGTGGTTTACCGAATACGCCTATGGCCGGATCACGCATCTCCGTAATTTCCGGTAACTTTATTACGGCTATGCCAGTTGGTGTGGTTGAGGGCGTTGACTATATTCATACAGGTCTTGTACGTAAAGTAGATTCCGCTTCAATTAAACTCTCTCTTGATAGCAGCAAGATCATATTACTTTCACCGCTAGGTTTCTCGCCTACAGGTCAAGCTTTTAACTTGGCCTTCGAAGATGTGGCTGCATCTACTGCCGCTGCTCTGAAAGCTGACAAGCTGATCTTTTTAACCCCCCATGCTGGACTAAAGGATGTTGAAGGTGATTTTATTACCGAGCTATCCTTACCGCAACTTCAAGAATATCTGTCTGGACATCTAAAAGACCTGGATTTAGGCATAAAGAGCTTGCTCAATATTTCAGGAAGAGCAATTCGTGCTGGCGTGAGTCGTGTTCACTTCTTGCCCAGCAATCGGGATGGCGCTTTATTGGAAGAATTATTCACTCACGATGGTATTGGCATGATGTTGGCTTCGTCCGATATCGAGAATTTACGTGAGGCTAATCAGGATGATGTGGGAGGTATTTTGCAGTTAACTATGCCGCTTGAGGAAGAAGGTATTCTTGCTGCTCGCGGTCAGGACGTTATCGAACGCGATATTCAACGCTTTTCAGTGATTGAGCATGATCGGGTGCTATTTGGATGTGCCGCCCTTTTTCCCTTCCCAAATGGGATTGGCGAACTGGCCTGCCTAGCTGTAGATCCCGATGTACAAGGCTCGGGAGATGGCGAGCGCTTATTAAAACGCATTGAAATGAGAGCAAAGCAAGAAGAGATTAAGCGTTTATTTGTTCTCACCACCAGAACAGAACATTGGTTTTTAAAACGTGGCTTTAAACGGGCTACGGTTGATGATCTTCCCGAAGAAAGAAAGCAAATTTATAACTGGGATCGCAAATCCATGGTGTTAATCAAGGATCTTTAAGCGCTCATACATTAGTCAAAACCGGTATTTAGAAAGGCATCACAGATGGCACGCATGGTTCAATGCATCAAACTCAACAAAGAATCTGAAGGTTTAGATTTCGCACCACTTCCAGGAGAGCTGGGGAAAAAGATTTGGAATCAGGTATCGAAAGAAGCTTGGGCGGCCTGGCTAAAACAGCAAACGATGCTCATCAATGAAAACCGGCTCAATATGGCCGATCCACGTGCTCGTCAGTATCTTCTTAAGCAAGTGGAAAAATATTTTTTTGAAGGCGGCGCCGATACTGCTCAAGGTTATGTCCCCACTGCTGATTAGTGAGCGATATAGCAAATCAATCCGATGGGAAATTAAATATCCCGTCGGGTTTTTTATTTAAAGATAATTCTCTCAACACCAGCTGCATTACTCACGAGCAAGAGATCGGCCTTTTCTTTTGCAAAGAGACCTACAGCGATAACGCCAGCAATTTGATTGATTTGAAACTCCGTCTGCTCAGGGTTGGCGATCTGCAAACCTGCAATATCCAGAATCCAGCCTGCGTTATCCGTGACAAAAGGCTCCTGACCTGTTTTTTGCATCCTTAAGGAAATCTTACCGCCCAACTTTTCAAGCTCCCGAGTCACCACACCTTGCGCCAAAGGAATAATCTCCACGGGCAAGGCAAAGTTACCCAGCACCGGAACTTGCTTAGATGAATCACAAATACAAATGAACTGTTTAGCCATAGAGGCAATAATTTTTTCTCGAGTTAATGCGCCGCCCCCACCCTTGATCATATGACCGGCAGGATCAATTTCATCTGCCCCATCAACATAGGCTGGTAAGGAGGTGACTTCGTTGGGATTGAGTACTTTAAAGCCATGTTTCAACAGGCGCTCGGTCGTGGCGTTAGAACTAGAAACTGCACCGAGAAAATGATCGCGATGGGGCGCCAAGGCATCAATGAAACAGTTGGCTGTAGAGCCTGTACCAATGCCCAGTACTTGTCCAGCGGCAAGTTTAAGAACCTCATCCCGAGCCGCCTCTCCCACCATTTGTTTTAATTGATCCTGATTCATGATCTAGCAAATACCTTTATAGATTTTGGGGTCGATTGATTTATCCATCTATCATATGATATTCACAGTCAACCCCATTAAAGATGAACCCGCGCTCCCATGACTAGCACTTCAGCACTTAGCCAACTTAAGACTTTGACCACCGTAGTGGCAGATACCGGTGATTTTGAGCGGATGCAGGCATATCAGCCACAGGACGCAACCACCAACCCCTCCCTTATTCTCAAGGCGGCACAGCAGAGCAACTATCAAGTTTTAGTGGACTCCGTAAAACGGGCCCATCCTGGGATGAATGCCACTGAGCTAGTTGACTATATCTTGGTTGCTTTTGGCCTAGAAATCCTCAAGATTGTTCCAGGCCGCGTCTCTACCGAAGTTGATGCCCGCCTCTCTTTTGATACCAAGGCCACGGTAACAAAGGCAAAACAGATTATTGGGCTGTATGAGTCACATGGGATCGATCGTCAACGGGTCCTCATTAAGCTTGCAGGAACTTGGGAAGGTATTGCAGCTGCGAAAGAGCTTGAATCTGAAGGGATTCATTGCAATATGACCTTGCTCTTCTCTTTAATCCAAGCGGCAGCGTGTGGTGCAGCCAACGCTAAGCTCATTTCGCCCTTTGTTGGTCGAATTACGGACTGGCACAAAGCCAGGCTGGGCAGTAACTGGAGTGATGCTAACAATGGCGGCGCCAAGGACCCTGGCGTGACATCTGTTAAGCGTATCTTTTACTACTACAAGCACTTTGGCATCAAGACCGAGATTATGGGGGCTAGCTTCAGAAACATTAGCCAGATTTTAGAATTGGCTGGCTGCGATTTGTTAACTATCAGTCCTGAACTGCTAGCTGAACTTCAGGGGAGCCAAGCAGTCGTAAGTCAGAAGTTGGATGCCATGCATTCAGAGCAAGGTCTGGCAGCAGAGAAAATTACGAGACTCAAGCTAGATGAATCGAATTTCCGACTGCAATTAAACAATGATGCAATGGCTACCGAGAAATTAGCCGAAGGTATCCGCAACTTCTGTTCCGATACTGAAAAACTGGAGTTACTACTCGCTAGCTAGACTTATTTTTGAGCTTTTGCTTGTCGCTGCCTTAACGCTTCATATAAGCAGACGCCACTAGCGACAGAAACGTTTAAGCTTTCAACTACCCCTTTCATGGGGATGTGCACTAACTGATCGCAAGTTTCACGAGTTAAGCGGCGCATACCCTCACCTTCAGCACCCATCACTATTGCAATAGATCCGGTAAGGTCAAGATCATAAATAGATTGCGTGGCTTCATCATCCGTACCAATTAACCAAACACCAGCCTCTTGCATTTCTCGCATACTGCGGACTAGATTTGTTACCGTCAGAACTGGTATCACCTCACTAGCTCCGCTAGATACCTTACTAACAGTCGCATTGATTGATGCAGAGCGGTCTTTTGGAATGACAACTGCATCAACACCAGAACCATCAGCAACACGCAAACAGGCGCCAAAATTATGGGGATCCGTAACGCCATCTAGGACTAAAAATAGCGGCTTTTCCTGAGCGCCTTCCACATCTTCGATGACTTCAGTAATGGTTCTCGCAACGGTCATTTTTTCTGCCAAGGCGACAACACCTTGATGACGATCATGGCCTGTGAGCTTATGCAGTCTTTCCGCATCAGCCGCATGCAGACGCTCACCCAATACTTCTTCAGCTTGTTTTAAAAAATCACCCATACGGCGGTCGCGTCTTCCCGAGTCGAAATAGACCGACTTCAGGCTTGCGGGATCTACCCGTAACCTAGCTTGCACCGCATGAAAACCCACTAATATTTGTTTCATTATTCCTTCAACTTACTTTCTAGAGCCTTAAAGGCTTACTTGCGTCTAGCCTTAGTATTACGCACTGGCGGCTTGCTACCAGCTGGTTTACCAACAGACCTACCTGGCTTGGATTGCTTACTACTCGCTTTACCGTTTTTACGGCTGGCATTACCTTTAGATTGTGTTGCGCTCAAGGTCCCTGCGGATTTAGCAGCATTAACATTAATGCCACCATGCTTGGTAGGTGGGTTACCGGTAGGCTTGCTCTTTTTAGAGGCAGCAGATTTATTAGGTCGTCCGGTATCGCTTGCTAAGATCAGTTGACGTCGTGATCCGCCACCCTCTACTCCGCTGGCCTTAACTAAACTAAATTCAATTTTCCGTGCATCCAAATCTACACGACTCACGAGCACATGAACCCGATCACCTAGGCGGTAGCGAATACCGGTTCTTTCACCCCGCAACTCTTGACGCGCTTCATCGTACTGGAAGTAATCGCCACCAAGTTCGGTGACATGAACCATCCCTTCGACGAAAAGATTTTCCAACTGAATAAATAAACCAAAATTAGCAACCCCAGTCACAGCGCCGGCATATTCTTGACCCAAGTGGTCGCGCATGTAATAGCATTTTAGCCACGCCTCCACATCACGGGATGCTTCGTCGGCGCGACGTTCATTCGATGAGCAATGCACTCCTAGTTGGCCCCAAATCGGCAAAGCCGCATTGGCACCTTTTGCTAAACGTATGCCTTTAGCGCTTGCATCTTTTGCATCGCTGTGGGATTTCTTGGCATTGACCGCATTTTCCCTGCCCTTACCTTTGCGCGGCAAAGTCAGATTCAATGGTACTTTAGGCGGCAGCACCGGTACATAGGGTTTCTTGGCTAAGATGGCTTTAATTACGCGATGTGTCAGTAAATCTGGGTAGCGCCGAATTGGGCTCGTGAAATGTGAGTATGCTGGGTACGCCAAACCAAAGTGGCCATCATTATCTGGTTGATACATCGCTTGTTGCATAGAGCGGAGTACTACGGTTTGTAGCATATTGGCGTCAGGACGATCTTTGATGTCACGCATCAACTTTGCAAAATCTCTAGGCTTGGGTTTCTCACCACCCTCTAAGGATAATCCCGATGTGCGCAATACTTGACGAAGAGTCACCAACTTTTCTTCAGAAGGCTCTGCATGAACCCTAAACAGACTGAGCGATTTATTTTTTTCAATGAAATCTGCAGCGCATACATTAGCCGTCAACATACACTCTTCGATCAAACGATGAGCATCATTTCGTACTCTAGGCTCAATCCGCAAAATCTTCCCGAGCTCATTGCTAATAATTTGAGTTTCCGTTGTTTCGAACTCGATTGCGCCACGCTTATGCCGCGCTTCTAGCAAAATGTTGTACAGGGAGTAAAGATTGCCTAATAAAGGCCTGAACTCTGCAAAGCGAGCTGCTTCAGGACCTTTGCTATTTGACAAAATCTCCCATACTGTGTCATAGGTAAAGCGTTGTGCTGAATGCATTACCGCTGGATAAAACTGGTAGGCCAAAACAATTCCATTGGCATCCACAACCGAGTCACAGACCATGCATAGGCGATCTACTCCTGGATTTAAAGAGCAAAGACCATTGGAGATTTTTTCAGGCAGCATTGGAATAACGCGCCTTGGAAAATAGACTGAAGTAGCGCGCAGCAGGCCTTCATCATCGAGCGGATGTCCTGGCTTTACATAATGAGAGACATCAGCAATAGCTACAATCAAACGCCATGCTTTTGCCTTGCCATACATAACGGGTTCTGCATACACAGCATCATCGAAATCACGTGCGTCTGCGCCGTCGATTGTGATAAGCGGCACATCGCGTAAGTCAACACGGCCCTCAAGATCTGACTGCTGCACAGTATCGGGAAGCGCAGTCGCTTCTTTCATGGCCGCTGCAGAAAACTCATGGGGGACGCCGTACTTGCGTACGGCAATCTCAATTTCCATGCCGGGATCGTCAATTTCCCCCAAGACTTCGACAACACGACCCACGGCCTGACGATAACTATCAGGGTAGTCAATAATCTCGACGCTAACGACTTGACCTAACTTCGCATTACCATGGCCTTTGGGCGGGATCAATATATCGTGACCAATGCGCATGTCTTCTGGCGCGACGATTAATACCCCATTCTCATTTAAAAGACGGCCAATGACTACTTTATTGGCATGAAGAACAACTTCAACAATCTGTCCCTCTGGGCGACCACGCCGATCAACCCCTAAAACCCGCACATTGACTCTGTCACCATGCATTACCCGTGACATCTCTTTTTCCGACAGGAATATATCTTCACCACCATCATCGGGTATTACAAACCCAAAACCATCTCGGTGACCTTGAACTGTACCCAAGCGGTCAGCCTCACGAGGCACCAAGTCTTTTGCTTTACGCATTCAAATCCTTCGGCAATCCATGCCTTATATCAATTTTGTTATTCATTAAGGCTACTGTATCAAACCACCAAGTCTGAGAGGAAAAAGCCAAATTTAAGGGAAAAAGTATTTAGGTGCCCTAGCCCCTATAATAGAAGCTTGCCCAGATGGCGAAATTGGTAGACGCACCAGCTTCAGGTGCTGGCGATCGAAAGGTTGTGGAGGTTCGAGTCCTCTTCTGGGCACCAAACAATCAAACAAAGCCCTGCTAGTGCAAGGTCATTATAAAGACTTTTAGTCTTTTTTATATAAAACCTTATAAATCGGATATCGGGGGCTTTTTGCTCAAATTCAACAGCGATATAAATCAATGGTCTCTATTAGGTAATCCCTAGCACTCAATTGCAGAAAAGCCAGCATTTTTATGGTAATTTATTCCCTATAAGGTGAAAAAATAAATGCCATCCGAACATATCCAACAACAAATACAAGACCGTATTCTGATCCTAGAGATAAGCAGGCGGGATCGGAAAAATGCCCTCAATCAAGCCGCCTATATAGCACTTATCGAAGGCTTAGATGAGGCAGAAATCAATTCTGATATTTCAGTTGTTCTGATTAAGGGGCAACACGACCTTTTTAGTTCGGGTAATGACATTAAAGATTTCCTGAACCGAGACCCCAATCAAGAGCCCAAGGGGAGAGTCTTTCTAAAACGGATTGCCCGTTTTAGAAAGCCAATAGTTGCGGCGGTTGGTGGTGATGCGGTTGGGATTGGCACTACCCTGCTTCTACATTGCGATTTTGTCTTAGCTGCAAATAACGCCCGTTTTCAACTTTCCTTTGTGAATCTGGGATTATGTCCAGAAGGCGGCTCAAGCTATCTTCTTCCCCTCATCGCCGGCTCTAAATTGGCAAATGAGTTACTCCTCATAGGCAAACCGTTTGATGCTCAGATAGCCAAAAATGCGGGGATCGTGTCTTCCATTTGGACCCCAGAGGAAGTGATGGAACAAGCTCATCAGCTAGCAAAGGAATTGGCCGATAAGCCCTTGGATGCCTTACTAACAACAAAAGCCTTGCTCAAAAAATCATTTCAATCCCATTTAAATCAGACGATCGATGAGGAGCTTGTAGAATTTTCTCGACTTTTGAATACGCCGGCATCAACAGAAATCATGAGCGCTTTTTTAGAAAAACGACCGCCGGATAAATCCACATTTAATCTAATGAAATAATAAAAACACTGGAGACACTATGATTCTAGAAGAACGTACCTACACGATTATTCCCGGCCAAGTAAAAGAATACTTGGATATGTATGAAAAGGAAGGGAAGCCCATTCACTGGAAATACCTTGGCACACCAGTAGGATGGTTTGTAAGTGAGACTGGTGTGATTAATCAAGTGGTGCATTTATGGCGCTACGAAACCATGACCGAAAGAGAAGAAAAGCGCGCCGCTCTATACAGTGATCCGGCGTGGAATGATTATCGACGTCGTGCTGGTATTCGGATTCAGCATCAGGAGAATCGCTTATTGCGTCCTGTATCTTTTTCTCCTATGAAGTAAAGCTATAGCAATGTCAACAGAGAGTTTCCCCAAAGCCTTAGACGGTATCCGCATTTTAGATTTAACCCGCAATATTGCAGGCCCCGTCGCAACCATGATGGCTGCAGAAATGGGTGCTGACGTGATCAAGGTTGAACCGCCTGGCGGGGATGAAATGCGCACCTGGCCACCTTTTATTGATGGTCAAAGCGTGTACTTCATTAGCTGCAATCGTGGGAAACGCAGTATCTCTCTCGACTTAAAGACCGATGAAGGCAAGGTCTTATTTCTGGATCTACTCCAACATGCTGATGTGCTGGTTGAAAATTACCGCCCCAACACGCTTGAAAAATTAGGCCTAGGCTGGGATCAACTCAAACTCATTCACCCCAAATTAGTCTGGGTCTCTGTCAGTGGCTATGGCAGAAGTGGTCCAAAAGCGCAAGCTCCCGCCTACGACTCGATGATTCAGGCGTATTCCGGAATTATGGGCATCACTGGAGAAAAAGATGGCACCCCCGTTCGTAGTGGGGGCTCCCCGATTGATATTGCAACCTCCTATTTGGCTTGGGGGGCAATCATGACGGGCCTTCACTCCTTACAGAAAACGGGCAAAGGACTGATTCTGGAAGTATCTTTGATGGAATCAGCCCTAGGTTTTATGCACGCTTATTTGCAAGGTGGCTTAGTGGATGCCACCCTCTCCCCCAGAATGGGATCAGAAACCATGGGGATGTATCCAATGGGTGTCTTTTTGACCCAAGATGGAAGCCATTTTTTATTGCAAGTTAGCAATGAAACTCAATGGATCAAGTTTTGCAATGTCTTAATGGCAACCGAACTATCCAATGACCCGCTATTTAAGACCAACCCAGATCGAGTCAAGAACCGCGATCAACTAAGACCGCTTATCCAAGGGTATCTCGCTACCAAAACTGCTCAGGAATGGGAGTTGATCTTTACCGAGGCAGGGGTCCCTGCAAGTCAAGTGCGAAGCGTAAAAGAGGTCATCAGTAATGATCAGGTCAATGCGCGGCACATGATCAAAAATGTTTCCCTACCAAACGGCAAGGAAATTAAAACCTGGGGAATGCCCATCAAAATCAATGAGCAAAGCGCAACAGGCACCCATGCCGTTCCAGATCTCAACCAACATCGCAATGAAATTATTGCGGAACTTCAACGGCTAAATAATTCACTTTAAAAATAAAAATTTCACTTAAATACAAAGGAGACAAAATGGCTTACAAAGATATCACTGTCGAGAAACGAGGCAGAATTACCTGCATGACGCTCAATCGTCCTGAGCGGATGAATTCAATTAGTGTGGAAACCGGCAATGAAATGCTGGAGGTACTGACAAGCTATCGCGATGACCCCGAACAATGGGTCATGATTATTGCAGCGGCAGGCGAAAAAGCATTTTGCAGCGGTATGTATGTCACAGAAGCTGCTAAACAAACTGCCGAAACCGGTCGCACCGGTGGCTATACTATTTTCAAACCCTGGACCGACATGATGCAGTCGATCCAAAAACCCTTCATTTGCGCAGTAAACGGTTACTGTATTGGCGGTGGCTGGCACTTGGTTGCTGATAGTGACATCGTGATTGCTGGTGAAAATGCCCTGTTCTTCGATACACATGTGAATATCGGCCTGATAAATGGTGTTGAATCAGCAGGCTTTGCTTACAAAATGCCTTTAGGCATTGTGATGCGCATGTGCTTAGAAGGTAAGCATTTCAAAGTGAATGCACAGCAGGCCTACCAATGGGGATTGGTTTCTGAAGTTGTACCGAACGCACAATTAATGAATAAAGCTTGGGAGATTGCAACCCATATTGCAGAAGATGCTGCACCACTCGCAGTAAAGGGATCTAAAAAAGCCATACTTGGGGCAATTGATCGAGGTCCAACAGAAGGTATTCCATTTACTTGGGAAGTCTTAACTGAAATTCAGGACACCGCCGATACCAAGGAAGGATTTTTATCCTTCGTTGAAAAACGTAAACCCAAATTTACTGGGCGCTAATCGATTAACTAGCCCTTACAAATCATATTATTGATGGAGACGTATTTGATGAAAAAACTATCTCAAATTATTGCCATTCTGTTTGCCTTATTAGCGTTCCAAGTATCAGCGCAAACTTATCCCAATAGACCAATTAAGATCATCATTCCGTACGGGCCAGGTGGCGCTCCAGATATTCTGGGGCGTCTGATTGGAGCCAAACTTCAAACCTCTCTAGGGCAACCAGTAATCGTTGAGAACCATCCAGGCGCAGGCGGTACGGTAGGAACTGACTTTGTTGCTAAGTCAGCACCCGATGGCTATACGATTCTGGTCGCAACCACCGCCAACCTTTCAATTAGCCCTCATCTTTATCCAAAGTTGCCCTATAACGCACTAAAAGATTTAGTGCCAGTCTCTCTTGTTGCCAACTCACCCTTGATATTGACAATCTCAAAAGATATTCCAGCGAATAATTTAAAAGAGTTGATTGCTTATGGTAAAGCCAATCCGGGTAAATTAAATTACGCCTCTTCTGGCAGTGGAACCATTCAACATGTAGCTGGTGCGATGTTTGTCAGTATGGCGGGTATAGAGGCTACCCATGTACCTTATAAAGGCACTGCACAAATTTTGCCAGACCTTGTGGCAGGCCGAGTCAATCTAATGTTTAACAGCCCTGCTCCCATGCTTCCGCTTGTCAAAGACGGCAGTCTCAAAGCAATAGGCATTGCGAGTCTTAACCGCTCACCACTCAACCCTGAATACAGCACGATCTCAGAACAAGGATTAACGGGTTTTGAAGCTGCGCCTTGGTATGCTTTTTATGCGCCAGCCGGCACTCCACCAGCAGCAATTACGCGCCTTAATAAAGATATTGCAGCAGCTTTAGCGTTGCCAGATATAAAAGAAAAATATGCTGACATGGGGCTTGAGGTATCTGCGAGCACACCGGCAGAATTGGCGCAAATTACAAAACGTGACTATGACAAGTTTGGAAAAATCATCAAGGAAAATAATATTAAGGGCGAATAGATACCTTGATACAACAAAAGACTATGTCTGCAGCCGAATATCAACAACACGATCAGATTGCCGTCATTGCATTAAACCAAGCCCCCCTCAATAGTTTGGGATATGAATTAAGGGCCTCTATTGACTCCTTACTCAAAAGGGCTTTAGAGGACCCTATGATTCAAGCCATCGTAATGACCAGCACACATGATCATTTTTGTGCCGGCGCCGATATCCGTGAATTTGGCTTGCCAGCAGCTAGTAATGAACCGACTCTAAGAACATTAATTGAGAACTTCGAGGCCAGCACAAAGCCAGTGATTGCCGCTATCCGAGGCATTTGCGCTGGTGGTGGACTGGAATTGGCAATGGCGGCACATTACAGGATTGCCCAGTCAAACACTGAGTTTGCCTTTCCGGAAGTGAAGTTAGGTCTCATACCCGGAGCCGGTGGAACTCAAAAGCTTCCTAGGGCGATCGGTGTTGAGCCTGCAATGAAATTCATCATTGGTGGAAATTTTATTAAAGGCAGCGAGCTTGCCAATAGCAATCTCATTGACTGCATTATTGATGAGGATTTTTTTGAGAAAGTACTGCAATTTGCGACTCAGTTGATTGCAGACCACAAACCATTAAAACGTCTACGCGATATCAAGATTACCAATACACCATTATCTGATGCATTACAGAAGTTTTTACGGCCTTATTATGAGAACGCCCTCCAGTATCCCGCTCCAGTAGCGGCGATTGATTCGGTAAAGGATGCCATGATGGAGATGTATGAAGTTGGGGTTCAAAATGAACGCTCCCGCTTTATTGCATTAAGCAATATGCCTAGCTCACGGGCATTACGTCATGCCTTTTTTGCTCCACGGGCTTGCCAAAAAATTCCTGGTATTGATGCCTCCACGCCAATCAAAAAAATTAACTCGGTTGGCATTATTGGTGCTGGGACCATGGGCACCGGAATAGCGATTAATTTTCTAAATTCACATATCGACACGGTGATTTTGGATCAATCACAGGCGACTTTAGAAGCTAGCCTTACGAAAATCAATCAACAGTATGCTAGTAAGGTAAAAAAGTCTGCATTAACAAGTAGTCAAGTTGAGGGCTTCCTAAGTCACCTCAAGACCAGCACAGATTATGCTGACCTTCGGGATGTAGACTTGGTGATTGAAGCAGCATATGAGGATTTAGGGCTGAAAAAATCCATCTTTAGGGAATTGGATCACATCACAAGAAAAGACACCATTCTTGCCACCAATACGTCCACACTGGATATTAATGTCATTGCCGCCTGTGTCAGTCAGCCAGAAATGGTTGTTGGTCTACACTTTTTTAGTCCGGCCAATATCATGAAGCTACTTGAAGTTGTAAGGACTAAAACCACTGCTGATACGGTCATTGCTACCGCCTTTTCTTTAGCAAAAAAAATTGGGAAACTCCCCGTTCTTTCGGGTGTCTGCGATGGATTTATTGGTAATCGTATGTTGGAGCATTATGGCCGAATGGCTAGAATTCTCGTTGAAGAAGGCGCTCTCCCATGGCAAGTAGATAAGGCACTTGAGGATTGGGGTATGGGCATGGGACCCTTTAGAGTCTTTGATCTCGTTGGTAACGATGTCGCTTGGGCGGTCAGAAAGCGTCGCTATATTGAAAAACCTACTGTTCGCTACGGCAAGGTGGCTGATGAGATTTGTCTTCTCGGACGATTTGGACAAAAAACGCATAAAGGCTGGTATCACTATGAAGTCGGCTCACGAGAGCCCATCCCAGATGCAGAGGTTGAGGAAATCATTGTTGCCTATCGCGAGCAACATGGGATTAGTCCTCGTAACTTTTCTTCGGAGGATATCGTCAAACGATGCATCTTTGCCCTCATCAACGAAGGTGCTCGCATTCTAGAAGAGGGTATTGCCCTGCGGGCTTCAGATATTGATGTTGTGTATTTAACTGGCTATGGCTTTCCCCGCTTTCGTGGTGGTCCCATGAAATACGCTGATGAACTAGGCCTTTATCAGGTCATTCAAGAATTGAATGCGCTCTACCAAGAAACTGGTGACTCGTTTTGGAAGCCTGCAAAAATCCTTGAGGAATATGCTGCCGCTGGAAAAACTCTCAATTAATCAAGCTTAATGTTGTTGTCTTTTATAAACTTCTGCCAAAACGCAATATCGCGCTTAAACAGTTGATCAAATTTTTCAGGCGTTGAGTCGATTGTGTCTAAGCCCTCATCATTTAAACGGGCCTTTAAATCTGGATTAGTTAACGCTTTGCGGATGGATTGATATAAGCGGTCGACAATCGGCTTAGGAGTTTGGGGTGGTGCAAAGATGCCAAACCAGCTCAACAGCTCAAAGCCTGGAATAGTTTCGCCAATCGAGGGAACATTGGGCAAAGACGGATTTCTGGAGGTGCTGGAAACACCCAAGGGAATGACTGTGCCACTTTTAATATGCTGCATAAATGAAGGCACCGTGCCAAATGACAAATTGATTTGGCCACTGATTAAATCGGTAACAGAGCTCCCGCTACCCTTGTAATTGACCATAGTCATTTCAGTTGCGCTTGACTTCGCGAACAGTACCGCAGCTAAATGTGGCAGTTGACCAGCGCCAGAGTTTCCAACGCTCACCTTATTAGGATTGGCTTTGGCATAAGCAATGAGGTCTTTGATATTTTTATAGGGCACCGCAGGATTGGCTACCAATAATAGTGGTGAGCTCACCAATTCAGTAACAGGGGTTAGCGTTGCAGTATCAAAGGGTAATTTAAAAAGCCAAGGATTGACAGTTATAGCCCGGTTAGTTAACAGAATGGTGTAGCCATCGGGAGCCGCCTTAGCCAGGGCATCAGTGCCAATAATACTGGAGGCACCAGGTTTATTTTCAACCAGTACAGGGACACCCAAGTCAGCCGTCATTTTCTCGGCCAATAAACGCGTAATAACATCCGATCCACCGCCGGGAGCAAACGGGACAATGATCTTAATGGGTCTAGAAGGATATTCTGCCGCCCAGATCGGCGAAACAAAACCGAGGAAAGCAAGGACCAGCAGAGCAGACCTTAGTTGTAATCTATTTAATAACATTAATGACCCACCCTATTGAATAATGCGATCAACATCAGTTTAAGTAAGCCCCGCCATTGGCATGCAATGTTTGGCCAGTTAAATATCTTGCCTTTGGTCCACAGAGAAAGGCAACTAGATAAGCGATTTCTAGTGGATCACCCTTTCTACCCACTAATGTTGTATTTTTAGAATGATGTTCTGGCTTTCCGACTCCGGCACTTTCACCTCTAACCGTGTCAATTAGACCAGGGACAACACAATTGACGGTAATCCCATCTGGGCCGAGGTCGTGTGCCAACCCCTTGGTTAATCCTACTAACCCAGCTTTTGCAGCGAGGACGTGAGCGCGTTCTTTGGATCCGGTATGGGCGGACATTCCGCCAATATTGATCACGGTGGCCATATCAGATTGACGTAAATAGGGTAAAGCAGCTTTAGAGCACAGATAGGCACTATCCAATATACAAGCCATCACCTCGCGCCATTCAGCAAGCTCCAGAGATTCGAGCGGTGAATGGCGTCTGACTGCGGCATTATTCACCAGAATATCAAGTCGCCCAAATTGTCCAATCGCTGCATTCAGTAATGAAGCTGCGCCTTCAGGTTGACTAACATCAGCCAAATGCACAAACGCCCTGCCCCCAGCAGCCTGAACTGCCCGAGCAACATCCTGAGCCTCTTGCAAAGAAGATCGTGCATTAATGAGGACGGATGCGCCCTCACGCGCTAACTCTAGCGCGATTTCTCTACCAATGTTTTTTGCCGAGCCTGTAACAATGGCAACTCGACCAATGAGTGATTGGGTGGTCATTGTTATTTAGCTAAAGAACTTAAATCTAAAGAATGTGAAGAACAAATATTTTTCAAGCAAGCCAATCCGTCGATTGCATCAGACTGTGTCCAACCACCATATTCGCAATTGGCAAGGAACTTTTCTTCCAGCGCTGCGATTGACATCGGCTCATCTCTTCCACCACGGAAATGCCCCTGGCTAGCTTCAAGTACCTTGCCATTTTTGAGAGTCACGCGCAGATGCCCTGTAAATTGCTTGGGATATGGATTATTGGGGTCAATGTGATAACTTACCTTTGAGGCCAAGCTGCGAACCTGCGGGTCATGCACAACCGATTCCTCGTAGTCATTGAGTCCTGCATTGTTTCGTAACATGCCCACCGCTATTGCATAAGGAATACTAAATTTAGCGGCATAGCCATTGGGTGGATTCTGCTTCAAAGCAAGTGGCTCCCACAATCGATGCACAATACCCTCGGCAGTATTGCAAACAATCAATTCAACCTCTTCTGGATTTAAGCCTTCCGCAACCAGCTTGCGGGCGCAGTCAATAAAGGGATGGGCCATCGTGCCACACGCATATGGCTTGAAAGCCATTTCGGCAGATAACCAAACACTACCTACCCCATCCAGCAACTCTGAAAAATGACAGTCATCAAGATTGGCAAAGGCATGAAAAAATCCATGGTCGCCCTCAAACAGAGTCCGCGGGCCAGTAAATCCCTCTTGGGCCATACGAGCAGCACGATATCCAGACTGAGCTGCCCAGCCCGGATGCATCCGCTTGGTCCAGGTTCCCTCTGCAAGATACTCAATAATTCCTGAAGCCATGCTACCGGCAATTCCGAGGGCATTGACCCATTGGGTTTGGGACAGCCTCAGCGCGGAAGCCACGCCAGCAGCTGCACCTAGGGCGCCAAAAACAGCCGTTGGGTGAAAGCCTGCCTTGTGTACCAACTTAGGCGCAACGGTACATAAACGGCACATGAGCTCTGACCCAATCGCTATTCCTCTAGCCACATCTGCACCAGAGAGCTGATGTTTCTGCGCTGCCGCCAGAACCGCTGGAACAATGACGGCTCCAGCGTGGATTGGACCACCCTCGTAAGTGTCGTCATAGTCTTCGCCGTGGGTAGCAGTTCCATTGACAATGGCTGCAGCAGCAACATTGAAGCGCCCCTGGCGTCCAATAATGACGCATTCCCCCGCTTCATTACAAGAGCGAAAAGTAGCGCCAACATAATCGGTATTGCGCGCAGCAACACATAAACCTGCGACATCAATTAATAATGAATCACACAGAGTCTGCATAGACTGGGGTAGCTCCAAAGGCATCCCAGAAAATGCTACTGCCAGCTTTTCAGAGATAGAGATACTTGGCAAATTCTTCATTAATTAATCTGCCTCAACTTTACTAATGCGAGCAACTTCAGTCCAATGTTTAACCTCATCGGTGATATATTTTTCAAAACGCTCTGGGCTCATT
Organism: Burkholderiaceae bacterium; assembly: GCA_947447945.1. Lineage (GTDB taxonomy): Bacteria > Pseudomonadota > Gammaproteobacteria > Burkholderiales > Burkholderiaceae > Polynucleobacter. The sequence continues at coordinate 428 of CANFLR010000034.1, read as the reverse complement.
GGCATGATGGTAATGGCTTGCTCAGTGAGTGCTTTTTGAACATCAGGTTTTTTTAATATTTCAGCTAATGTTTTATTTAACTTGTTACGGATAGGGATTGGTAAGCCAGGTGGGCCTACAATTCCATACCAGGTAAGGCTATTGAAACCATCATATCCGGACTCTTTAAACGTCGGTACATTAGGCAACAATGGATTGCGCTGTTCACCGGTAATCGCTATAGGCTTAAATGACCCATTGCGAATATGGGGCATAGCTGCGGATACTCCTGGAAAGATTACCTGAATTTGACCGCCGATAGAATCTGTAAATGCTTGTCCGATACTCTTATAAGGCACAGCCATACTGGGGACGCCAGACACAGACTTAAATTCTTCCATTAACAAATGATTTAATGTACCAACACCTGATGTTCCGTAATCTACTTT
>CANFLR010000033.1 GCA_947447945.1 Burkholderiaceae bacterium | reverse complement strand
CCCGTTATCTGAAAGCGATTGCCATGAGGATTGATAAGATGCGTTCAAATCCTAGTCGTGATGCTCAGTGTCAGAAAGACTGGGAATCAGTGTATCGACCCTGGCAAAAATTACTGCAAGGATCCAAGGGGTCTTCGGCGTATGCGTTAGAGGAAGATCCAGCTTTGCAAGAGTTTCGCTGGCAACTTGAAGAGCTTAGGGTGGCTTTATATGCACAGGAATTAAAAACGCCGACCCCGATGTCCTTGAAGCGCCTGGAAAAGGTTCTTGCTAGCTTGCGATAGATCAAGCTTTTCTTGGACAAGCTTCATATCCAGCCGTTGAATTGCTTACAATAGGGTATGGATATCTTTCGTCAAACTCTCGGTTTTAAAAGTCTTGTTGCCAGCGCATTTCTCACCCTGTTTGCATACAACTTATCCATCTTTGCTCAGACAGTTACAACACCTGCGCAAACAGAGCCTAAGCTTGCGATTGTCCTGAACTCTGCTGAGGCAAGCGTGAGTTTGATTGACATGCAGAGCAAAAAAGTGATCAAGACCTTGCCGGTTGGCAAAGAGCCACATCACCTCATGATTACACCAGATCAAAAGACCTTATTGATTGCTAATGCAGCAGGCAACGATGTTCAAATGATGAATCCTATTAGTGGTGAGTTGACTGGCAAGATTCCTGAGATTATTGACCCATATCAGATTGGCTATTCCCCTAACCATAGGTGGTTCATCGCGAATGGCAATCGCTTAGATCGAGTAGATCTCTATGCTGCAGATGGGGCAAATTTAAAGCTTGCGAAAACCATCAAGCTTGGTAAAACTCCAAGCCATATTGCCTATTCGTCTGATAGCAAGATTGCTTTTATTACCCTGCAAGATTCCAACGAATTGGCTGCCATCGATTTAATGACTCAAGCCTTGCTTTGGAAAGTGCCCACAGGGAAAACCCCTGCAGGACTGTGGATGACTCCCGGCGATCAATACTTGTTAGTTGGACTTACCGGTGAAGATAATATTCAAGTATTTGACTGGCACAATCACAAAGAAGTAAAGCGGATAGCTACTGGAAAGGGCGCTCATAACTTTAGACCCCTCGGCGACAAAAAGCATGTTTTCTTGAGCAACCGTATCGCCTCCACCATTAGCTTGATTGATATGCAGTCTCTAGAAAAGGTTGGCGATATTACTGGTTTGCCTTCCGGGCCCGATGATATGGAGGTGACCCCAGATGGAAAAACATTATGGGTGACATTTCGCTTTGCTAAAAAGGTTGGGGTGATTGATATTCCGTCGATGAAATTGATTGCTACTATCCCTGTTGGTAAATCACCCCATGGAGTTTTCTTTACACCAAGAGCTGCTTGGGAATAAATGTCTGATTCATTGTTTCAGAGAGGCATTAGGGTTTTATATGCCATGATATTTATGGCTATCACTTCCACTTCTGTCTTGGCTGAAGCTCTTGACTGTAAGAAGATTGTGTATCTCACCTTCGATACAGGAAACATGTCCGTAGCACACATGATTGCCGATGTACTTAATCGACAGCAAGTGAAGGCAACCTTCTTTTTGGCTAATGAAAAAACCAATCGAGGTGATTTCTCCTTAGATGACTCTTGGAAGTCTTATTGGCAAGATCGCCTTCGTGAAGGGCATCACTTTGGTAGTCATACCTATGACCATGTTTATTTCGTTAAAGATGCGTCAAATAAAACAGTACTTGGGAGGCCGCAGTTTGGTTCCAAGGCAGGCGTCACCACGCTGTATAACGAGGCTAGCTTTTGCAAAGAAATCCTTCGGGTAAATGCGCGTTTTCAGGCCTTAACTGACTCACCCCTACAAATGATTTGGAGGGCCCCGGGAGGGAAGACTTCAGCACGCTTGATTGCCATGGGTCAGCAATGCGGTTACCAGCACATTGCTTGGAATAATGCTGGATTTTTAGGTGATGAGCTCAGCTCTGAAACTTATCCCAATTCGGTTTTATTGGATAAAGCCAGTCGTGACCTGCAAGATGGGGATATAGCAATGGCACATTTAGGGATTTGGTCGAGAAAAGACCCTTGGGCCCCAGTAGTCCTTGAGAAACTCATTATCAATCTTAAAAATCGCGGTTTTTGTTTTGGCACTCTGCCAAAGTAATGTACATCAGAGACAATAGGCTATGGATATCAGTTTTGTAACCGACGCTATTTCAACTGCCTATGCCGCTGTGCAAGAGTTTCTATTTGCAAACCTCATTGCACCAGTCTTGTATCAATTGAATTTAATGTCTTGGGCTGAGGATGCCTTTGATGGATTAGATTGGTTTTTATTTGGATGCATTCAGGTTGTTCTAATTATGTTTGTTCTTAGGTTATGGGAGCGCTTTGCTCCGGCTGAACATCAAGAGCGCTTTTCGCGCTCTAGCATATCTGATGTGATTTATACCTTGTTTCACCGACTCGGGATTTTTCATGGTCTGATATTTATCACTTTATCCGGCTTTTTTTTCCAACTAGATTCGATATTGCATGACTTTCGCTTTGAGCGCCTGAACGTCGAATCTTGGTGGCCACCCATTACTTCGGTTCCGCTTGTTAGTTTTTTAATTTATTTGATATTGCTCGATCTGGTGGAATATTGTTATCACCGTGCTTCACATGCTTGGAACTGGTGGTGGCAATTGCATGCACTGCACCACAGTCAAACTGTCATGACGGCTTGGTCCGATAATCGCAATCATATTCTCGACGATATTATGCGGGCACTTGTGCTAGCTTTTTTTGCTTTGTTATTCGGAGTATCTCCTAGTCAGTACCTTATTTTGATCATAGTGAGTCAATTTATTCAGAGTTGGCAGCACGCTAATATTAGAGTGAGCCTTGGAGGCTTCAGATATTTTTTGGTTTCGCCAATGTTTCACCGAATGCATCATGCTGTTGGCTTTGGACATGAAGCAATTGGTCGACCTGGAGTGCTTGGGGGGTGCAATTTCGGCATTCTTTTTCCTTGGTGGGATCTCTTATTTAACACCGCCGTATTTCCCCAAACGGTTTACCCAACGGGTGTAAAAGATTTACAAGTGTCTAAAAATATTTTTATACAGCAATGGCAATGTTTGCTAAGTTCTGTCAATGAGATCCAGAGAGCACTGCGAAAGTAGCAGCCCTATATTGGTTTAAAGGAGATTTATGCAAGGTTTGCAGCAGATGATGAAGTCGTTTGGTCTTGCGCTAGTAGGCACAATGCACCCCCGCATGATGTGGTTGAGTTTGAGACCATTTTTGATTGTTTCTTTCCTGTGGAGCTGTCTGATTTGGCTGGTTTGGGCTCCAGCCCTCGAAATACTGAGTACTTTTCTTACGACATCCATGTTGACTAGCTGGATTCAGGACGGCTTAGTATGGGCAGGTTTTGAGAATGCCCGTGTTTGGATTGCGCCATTATTTTTTGTCATGCTCTTGATTCCGATGATCTGCATTAGCCTGCTCGTCTTTATTGCCTTTACTACTGTGCCCGCGATTGTGAAGCTTGTGTCTCGTCAAGCCGCCTATCAGGACTTGGAATATAAAAATGGCGGGAGTTTGCTAGGCAGCCTTTTTTATACTTTTTGGTCTGCCTTGATTTGCCTTGTACTCATCATGTTGACTCTTCCCGTGTGGTGGATGCCTCCCTTAGTTGCCGTACTGCCACCATTGCTTTGGGGCTGGCTAACGATGCGTCTAATGACTTATGACGTATTAGCAAGGCATGCCAGCGCTGAAGAGCGAGACTTTTTAATCACAAAATATCGCTGGCCTCTCTTATCTATGGGGATTGCTTCCGGCCTGCTTGGCGCAGTCCCCACTTTTTTTTGGGCAAGCTCTGCCTTAGCCCTAGTTTTATTTCCTGTAGTGAGTTTTGTTGCTCTTTGGGTCTACTCGCTGATCTTTGTTTTTGCCGCGCTTTGGTTTTGTCATTTTCTTCTGGCAGCATTGAAAGACTTGCGACGTGAAGAATTAGATAAATCACTCATCGTTGAAACTCGTGTAATTGAATCGGAGCTACCGTATCATGGTTGATGTATTAAACAATGTGCCTGTTGATCAGTCTGCGCGTACTGCGCGTCGCTTTGGTTTAATTGTGATCGGTGATGAAATCTTATCGGGTCGTCGCCAAGATAAACATATGAGCAAGCTTATTGAACTCCTGACAGAGCGGGGTTTAAGTCTTTCTTGGGCAAGGTATGTTGCAGATGATCCTGAGCAAATTACTGCCACCCTTAGAGATAGCTTCTCTAGTGGAGATGTGGTCTTTAGTACCGGTGGTATTGGCGCTACGCCAGATGATCACACACGTCAATGTGCAGCCTTGGCATTGGGCACTACATTAACTTTGCATCCCGAGGCAAAAGAATTGATAGCGGGGCGCATTCGGTTTACTGCCGAAGGGGATCCCATCAAAGCTGATTTGAGCACTCCCGAGAATCAACACCGCTTTAAGATGGGGGAGTTTCCCTTGCGCAGCCATATCATCCCCAATCCCTACAATCAAATCCCTGGATTTCGGATTCGGGAACATCATTTCTTGCCGGGTTTTCCTGTCATGGCGGCACCAATGATGGCGTGGTGCTTAGATACTCACTACAAAGATCTCTTTCATCAAGAAAACTGGGCTGAGCAAAGCTTTATCGTGCCCAAGGGTGTTGAGTCTGTGCTGACCCCTCTCATGGAGCGGATTGAGGCCGATTTTCCTGGCGTGAAGGTCTTTAGCCTGCCTTCAGTAGGGGATGCCTCAAAAGGGGGCGTATTTGCTCAGCGGCATATTGAATTAGGAATTAAGGGGAATGCGAATCTCTTGGAAAGTGCTTGGAGTGCTCTCAGAATGGGTACACAAGCTTTGGGCTATGAAATTCATGATCAGAGCGAATGAATGATTGCACCATTATTGTGCAATTATAGATTTTCATACCTTGTGCCGCTTAATTAGGCACCCAAATAGTGCAATAATGATAAATTGACTTGGTTTGCATCGGTAAATTAGACATATCCAATAGGCATGTTTGATATCCAGAATGAATCAGGTTTTTTGCCTTTAGTTTTTGAATTCATATTAAGTTAATTGAGGAGAGTTGCATGACCACCAAGACCGTCGCTGATGTAATGAAATTAGTAAAAGAAAAAGAATGTACTTTTGTTGACTTCCGCTTTGTAGACACCAAAGGCAAAGAGCAGCATGTATCCGTACCTATTTCTGCATTTGACGAAGATAAATTCGAGAGCGGTCATGCATTTGACGGTTCTTCCATTGCTGGCTGGAAAGGGATTGAAGCATCTGATATGTTGTTGATGCCTGATCCGACAGCGGCTTACATTGACCCATTCTACGAAGAGCCAACTTTAGTAATCACCTGCGATGTGATCGAGCCATCTGATGGAAAAGGCTACGATCGTGACCCACGCTCTATTGCTAAACGGGCTGAATCCTATTTGAAGAGTACCGGCTTGGGTGATACCGCTTACTTTGGTCCTGAGCCAGAGTTCTTTATTTTTGATGGTGTCCGTTGGGGTTCTGATATGCAAGGTTGCTTCGTGAAGATTGATTCCGAAGAGGCTCCATGGTCATCCGCTTTAGAAATCGAAGGTGGTAACCCTGGTCACCGTCCTGGTAAAAAAGGCGGTTACTTCCCGGTTGCTCCTATTGATACGTTCCAAGATATGCGTTCTGAAATGTGTTTGATTCTGGAGTCATTAGGTATTCCAGTAGAGGTTCACCATCATGAAGTTGCTGGTCAAGGTCAAAATGAATTAGGTACAAAGTTCAGCACATTGACACAGCGTGCCGACTGGACCATCTGGCAAAAGTATGTTGTTCAAAACGTAGCTCATGCTTACGGTAAAACAGCAACATTTATGCCTAAACCAGTTGTAGGCGATAACGGTTCTGGTATGCACGTTCACCAGTCTGTTTGGAAAAATGGCGAGAACTTATTCGCAGGTAATGGTTACGCTGGGTTGTCTGAATTTGCTCTCTACTATATTGGCGGCATTATTAAGCATGCTAAGGCACTTAATGCGATTACCAATCCAGGCACAAACTCTTATAAGCGTTTGGTCCCAGGATTTGAGGCTCCGGTGAAATTGGCTTACTCTGCACGTAACCGATCTGCTTCAATTCGTATTCCTTATGTACCTAATCCTAAGGGCCGTCGTATTGAGACCCGCTTCCCTGATCCATTGGCAAACCCATACTTGGCATTTTCAGCCTTGTTGATGGCTGGTCTTGACGGTGTGCAGAATAAGATTCATCCAGGTGAAGCGGCTGATAAGAACCTGTATGACTTGCCACCAGAAGAAGATGCAAAGATCCCAACGGTTTGCGCAAGCTTGGAAGAGGCTTTAGATGCGTTAGCAAAGGATCATGAGTTCTTGACGCGTGGTGGTGTTTTCACTGAGTCTATGCTTGATGCGTATATCGGTTTGAAGATGGAAGATGTCACACGTTTCCGTATGACTACCCATCCTATCGAATTCGATATGTATTACTCCCTGTAAGCGTAGGAGAGAACTTGAGCGCAGGACTATTGCGCAATTCGTTCAAGGGAGCAGCTACGGCTGCTTCTTTTTTTCCGACATTGCTAGATCAGTTGCCCAATGCCATAGTGGTATTTGAGGGCGAGAGCCAACAATTGATTTATGTGAATCCAGCTGCAGAAGCTGCATTGGATCTTTCGCGTAAATCACTTGAGGGTCAGTCTGTGCGCGATTTATTTGGAGATAACGCTCCTTTAAATGCCATGATTGACGAAGTGCAACGCGGTCGAGCTCCCGCCCAGCGTCAAGAGATGATGTTGCATTCTTTGCCCGGGAGTATTCATCAAGAATCTATTCCGGCGCACGTAGTGATTGCGATGTTTGATGATCTTGGGCTCATCATGATGGAATGGTTTCCGATTGATCAACAGCTTCGTAGCGAGCGTGATGAGCGTGTTACGCAACAAGTTGAGGCCAACAAGGAGCTGATGCGAAATCTTGCCCATGAAATTAAAAATCCATTGGGCGGAATTCGTGGAGCGGCGCAGTTATTAGAGTTTGAGCTTCCTGAAAAGGGTTTAAGGGAGTACACCCAAGTCATTATTAAAGAATCTGATCGCCTGCAGACTTTGGTGGATCGCTTGCTGGCCCCTCATCGCAAAGCCCATGCCATGGAATATTTCAATGTCCATGAAGCCTTAGAGCGTGTGCGCAGTTTGGTGTTGGCAGAGTTTCCCAAGGGCCTCAGAATTATTCGCAATTACGATACTAGCCTACCGGATCTACTTGGTGATCGTGAGCAATTAATTCAAGCAGTGCTGAATATTACCCACAATGCAGCACAAGCACTTGCCGAAGAAATAAGTCGCGGTGTGGCGCAAATTGAACTCAAAACTAGGGTAGCGCGCTCCATCACCATTGCTAAGCAACGGTACAAATTAGCAATGGATTTAAATGTCATAGATAACGGACCTGGCATTCCCGAGGAAATCAGAGAGCGCATCTTTTTTCCTTTAGTTTCAGGTCGAGAGGGTGGTAGCGGCTTAGGTCTTACATTAACGCAAACTTTTGTACAGCAGCATCAGGGTTCGATTACGTGCAGTAGTCGCCCTGGGCGCACTGATTTCCATATTCAAATTCCATATCGTAAGCGGGAGAAAGTATCATGAAGCCAATTTGGATCGTAGATGATGATCAGTCTATACGTTGGGTTTTAGAGAAGGCGCTCGCGCGTGAAAATATTCCACACAAGAGCTTTTCAAATCCCAATGATGTGCTCAATGCTCTTGAAAAAGAATCGCCTCAGGTATTGATATCTGATATACGGATGCCTCGCGGTAATGGTTTAGAGCTGCTGCAGCACGTGAAGATCAGCCACCCCAATTTACCGGTGATTATTATGACAGCCTACTCTGATTTAGATTCAGCTGTCTCTTCATTTCAAGGTGGGGCATTTGAATATCTCACTAAGCCGTTTGATGTCGATAAGGCAATTGAGCTGATTCACCGTGCTATTGAGCAAAGTGATCGCAATCAGTCCAATACAAAAGAGTTGTCTGCTTGGGTTCAAGATTCCACTGAAATCATTGGCCAAGCACCGGCAATGCAGGAAGTCTTTCGTGCGATTGGTCGCTTGTCACAATCGCATGCCACCGTCTTAATTACTGGTGAGTCAGGGACTGGCAAAGAGTTAGTGGCCTTAGCACTACATAGACATAGTCCGCGCGCACGAGGTCCATTTGTGGCATTTAGCACTGCTGCAGTACCCAAAGATCTTTTGGAGTCTGAATTATTTGGTCATGAGCGGGGTGCTTTTCCTGGGGCGCAAACACTTCGTCGCGGACGCTTTGAGCAAGCCGATAGTGGTACTTTATTTTTAGATGAAATCGGCGATCTACCTTTCGACTTGCAGACTCGTTTATTAAGAGCGCTAAGCGACGGCCATTTTTATAGGATTGGCGGTCAAGATCCCATCAAGGTGAATGTCAGAATCATTGCTTCAACTCACCAAAATTTAGAGTCGCGGGTCGCTGCTGGCTTCTTTAGAGAAGACTTGTTGCATCGCTTAAATCTGATTCGATTGCGCATGCCGCCATTACGTGAGCGCTCTGAAGATATCCCATTATTGGCTAGACACTTTATGCTTTCCTGCGCAAAGGCTTTGGGTGTAGAGCCTAAGAAACTCTCTGAAGAGGTGCTGAAGGATATTGGTTTGATGTCTTTTCCAGGTAATGTTCGTCAATTAGAAAACCTGTGTCATTGGCTAACCGTGATGACGCCATCTAATGTGATTGGTGTTGGTGATTTACCAGGTGACATCATTTCAGAGGTGAATGTTCAACCATTATCAGCGCAAACTGAGACCACTCAAGTTGGTGCTTCTGCGGCCAGAGCAGGCCCGATTGACTGGGAGAGCGGTTTAAGTCGGCTCGCCGCCAAAATGCTCCAGGATGGCGATAAAGATGTGTATGACGCGCTTTGTTCCAAATTTGAGAGAGCGGTTTTACAGGCTGCCCTTGAGGTGACTCGGGGTCGAAGGGTTGAGGCAGCGCAACGGCTTGGTATTGGTCGAAATACGATCACAAGAAAGCTTCAAGAGTTGGGTATCGATGACTGATGCAGTCCGGATTGCCGCGTGGAATGTGAACTCCTTAAAGGTTCGCTTGCCACATTTACTTCGTTGGTTGGGAGATCAAGAGAAGTCCCACAAACCAATTGATGCTTTGTGCTTGCAAGAACTCAAGCTAACCGATGATAAGTACCCACATCAAGAGTTGGAAGATGCTGGGTATCTTAGTCTTGCCGCGGGTCAAAAAACCTATAACGGCGTTGCTTTAATAGTAAGGCGTGCCGCTTTAGCCTCGATTGCAGGTGACCGAGAGACCGCTTTTCTAAGGCCCGTTCGCAATATTCCCGGATATATTGATGAGCAACAGCGAATCTTAGCGGCTACAGTATGTTTTAAAGGCATACAACCCATGAGGTTGATATCTGCGTATTTTCCGAATGGGCAGTCTCCGGGTAGCGAAAAGTTTATTTATAAGCTGGGTTGGCTGTCGGCACTTCACGCTTGGATGGGCGAAGAGCTTGCTCAGAACCCGCGCTTAGCTTTATTAGGTGACTTTAATATTGCACCAGAAGATATCGATGTTCATGATCCCAAAGCATGGGAGGGTCAGAATCTGGTTTCTCCCGAAGAAAGAGCCGCCTTTCAGGCTTTATTGAAATTAGGTCTTTACGATTCATTTCGGATGTTTGAGCAGCCACCCAAAACCTACAGCTGGTGGGACTACCGGATGATGGGATTTAGACGTAATGCAGGTATGCGTATAGATCATATTTTACTGAGCGAGGCACTGAAAGTGAAATGCAGTGCAAGTAGCATTGATAAAACCTCGCGTGCTTGGGAGCAACCTTCAGATCACGCCCCTGTTATCGCTGAAATTCAGCCTTAACTTCATTCAGCGGCGACCTCAATCAAACCGCCGTGACGTAGTAGGGCATCAATTTTAGGCTCTCTTCCTCGAAAAGCTCGGAATGATTCCGCTGCAGGACGACTGCCACCAACCTCTAAAATTTCTTGGCGATAGCGTTTGCCGGTTTGAGTATCAAGCACGCTACCACTTAGCTTTGCCGCATCTTCGAATGCTGAGTAAGCGTCTGCAGAAAGTACTTCAGCCCATTTATAGCTATAGTAGCCAGCGGCGTAACCACCAGCAAAAATATGACTGAAGGTATTGGGCCACCGAGAGATCTTGGGTTGAGGAATCACGTTGAATTCTGCAGAAATGACCCGTGAGAGTTCTAGGACCCCGTATTTTTCTGCCTCTTGCGTATTAAAAGTAGAGTGCAAGCGCCAGTCTAAGAGCGAGAAGACAACTTGTCGCAGAGTCCCCATTCCATTTTGAAAGTTTTTCGCGGCAAGCATTTTGTCAAATAGTGATCTAGGCAATGGTTTTCCTGTGTCAACATGGGCTGTCATTTTTTCAAGAACTTCCCATTCCCAGCAGAAGTTTTCCATAAATTGACTCGGAAGTTCAACTGCATCCCATTCAACACCATTAATGCCCGAAACTCCTAAGGCACCAACTTGGGTTAAGAGGTGGTGAAGGCCGTGACCGCTTTCATGAAAGAGGGTGATGACATCATCATGGGTGATGGTGGGCTGCCGAAGTTCTCCATCCACTTTTACAGGAGGGGCAAAATTGCAGACTAGGTAAGCCACTGGAATCTGAACATCACCACCACTTAACTGACGTCTACCTCGGGCATCATCCATCCAGGCTCCGCCGCGTTTGCCAGTCCGGGCATATGGGTCCAGATAGAAATAAGCCACAATGTCGCCGCCTTCATTCATGACTGAGAAGGACTGGACATCAGCATGCCAGATGGGTAAATCGGCTTGAGTAATCTTCACGCCGAAGAGGGTTTGAATAACGCCAAACAAACCTTCGAGAACTTTTGACAATGGAAAATACTGCTTGAGTTCATTTTCTGAAAAGGAGTATCGAGCTTGTTTGAGTTTTTCTGAGTAGTACGGTATATCCCAAGGCTGCAAGCCATCTGTAGTGTCTAAATCAGGCCTGGCAAACTCTTGCAATTCGTACCAATCTTTTTGTGCGAAAGGTTTTGCTCTTTTAGCAATGTCACCCAGAAATTGGTCCACTTCAGAAACCTCATTGGCCATTTTGGGTGCAAGGCTTAAGGCTGCGTAATTAGGAAAGCCTAACATGCGGGCCTCTTCGTCACGCAGGCGCAATTGCTTCAACATATTCTCGGTGTTATCCCACTCCGGTTTTCCATTGGCAAATTGATGAGCAAGCTCTGAAGAGCGTGTGATATAGGCTTCATACATTGACTGCCGGAAGGTGCGATTATCTGAATACAGCATGACCGGATAATAGGAGGGGAAATGCAGAGTAAATACCCAGCCCTCAACACCCTTCTGCTGGGCAGTATCAGCCGCTGCTGCAATAGCGTCTTCAGGTAATCCCGCTAACTGAGATTCATCTTGAATAGCATAGATAAAGGCGTCCGTAGCATCAAGTACATGATCGGAAAAGGCTTTACTAAGAATAGCCTGTTCGTCTTGAATCTCTGCAAAGCGAGATTTATCGGAATCAGAAAGTTCGGCACCGCCCAAACGAAAGTCGCGTAAGGAATTCTCAATAACCTTTTTCTGAGCAATCGTGAGGCCGGTAAACTCAGCGCTATTTTTGATTGCTTTGTATTTGGTATAGAGGGCGAGATTTTGGCTTAAGCTCGAAAAAAAAGCGGTAACTTTAGGAAGCATCTCGCCATAAGCAGTTCTTAACTCGGCTGAATCGGTCACACTATTTAAATGAGAAATCACCCCCCAGGATCTACCCAAAGATTCGGTGGCATCCTCAAGCGGTTCAACCAAAGACTCCCATGTTGATGCGGCGCTTAAATCGGTAGCTTTCTTGACGGCAGTCTCTGCTTCCCCCAGCAAGAAGGTGATCGCAGGATCAATATGCTCCGCACGGACTTCTGGGTAAGATGCGATGCCCCTGCCAAAGTTGACTAGGGGATTATTGAGTAGGTTTGAAGGGGTAGATATAGACATCCGGCTAGCTTAATGGACTGCAAGAAATCTTGCAGAGGTCGACCTAGTGTTTGGCTGCTTTTTCAGCTGCTTCGAGGGTATTCATTAGAAGCATTGTGATGGTCATCGGTCCAACACCCCCAGGTACTGGCGTAATCCAGCCAGCGATATATTTTGCGGCATCAAAATCAACGTCGCCACATAACTTGCCATCTGGCAAGCGATTAATGCCAACATCAATGACTACAGCACCATTTTTAATCATATTGCCGGTGATCATCTTTGGTTTGCCGGTAGCCACCACCAAAATATCAGCGTCTTTCGTGTGGTGCGCAAGATCGCGCGTCTTACTATTGCATATGGTGACCGTAGCGCCGGCCTGCAATAACAACATTGCCATGGGTTTACCAACGATATTAGACGCACCCACAATTACCGCTCTTGCGCCCCGAATCGGGTAATCAATACTCTCTAAAATTTTCATGCAGCCATAGGGTGTGCAGGGCTTGAATTCTGGTTGACCAACCATTAAGGCGCCGGCATTTGCGACGTGGAAGCCATCAACATCCTTCTCTGGGGCAATGGCTTCTAGGACCCGTTCTGCCGCAATGTGCTCTGGGAGGGGGAGTTGAACTAGGATGCCATGGATAGCAGGATCAGCATTCAGAATTGCAATACGCGCTAGTAATTCTTCTTCACCGAATTGAACATCATAGCGCTCGAGTACAGAATGAAACCCTACATCCTCACAGGCCTTTACTTTATTGCGGACATATATTTGACTGGCTGGATTTTCACCTACGACAATTACTGCTAAACCGGGCCGTCGATCTCTAGCGGTAACAATTGCCCCCCGAGCAGCAATTTCTGCTCTCAGTTTTTTGGAAAGGGCATTACCGTCGAGGAGTTGTGCTGGCATAGCAGTAGATAAAAAATTAATTTGGCTGAGGATCTGATAATGCAAGACGGAGCAGGTCGGCTACCGTGTTCACATTCAGCTTTTCCATAATATTGGCGCGATGGGCTTCAACCGTTTTGATAGAAATACCCAGGTCATCTGCAATTTGTTTATTCAGGCGACCGGCAACAATTCTCTCGAGCACTTGGCGTTCACGCCCTGTGAGTTTACTTAGTAGGCTTTGGGTAATTTTTCGTTGACTTGCTTGAGAGTAATCTATTCTGGCCTTTACGAGCATCCGATCTACTAAGCCACAAAGATCATTCTCCTTAAATGGCTTCTCAATAAAATCCACTGCACCCCTTTTCATGGTGGATACCGCCATGGAGACATCTCCATGTCCAGTAATGAAAGCCACGGGCATTGGAAAGTTTTCGCTCATCAAGCGCTCTTGGAGCTCCAGACCAGACATACCTGGCATACGAACATCCAAAATAGCGCAAGAGATAGTCGTCTTATCAGTACTTTGCAAGGATTGCAAAAATCGTTCTGCACTAGCATGGCAGCGGACGACATAGCCATTGCTTTCTAACAACCATGTTAGAGAGTCTCTCACCGCCTCATCGTCATCTACAACATAAACAACTTCAGCTTGATTGGGTTTGGTTGTTGTATTGATATTCATATAGGATCTCGCGCAGTCAATCTCATAACAGCAGTTATACAGCTTCCTTCAAATCGGGTGATTCTAGGGGTAATAATATTGTAAAGGTGCAGCCAACCAGCCTGGTACGTTCTGGATCCATGTGATTTTTAGCCCAAAGACGCCCATGATGCGATTCGATGATGGAGCGGCAGATATTTAGCCCCATCCCCATGCCATCAGCCTTAGTGCTAAAAAAGGGCTCAAACATCCTCTGCGTCACCGATTCAGCGATACCGCCACCAGCATCGGTAACCTGGATGCGCAACATCGCTGGAAAGGTGCTGGTGTCCAAATCAGCCGATATTTCGACTGGTGGCGCAGACCACCGGGATGTCAGGGGGTAAATATCACGCAGACTATCCAGTGAATTCTTGAGAAGGTTGACAATCACTTGGAGGATCAATATTGGGTCAAGGTGCACATTGGGAAGATTCTCTTCGATATGTGGGGCAATACTTAAGCGGTGGCGCTGAGCTTCAATCTCCACCAAACCAACAGCATCATTGATAATGTCAGCAATGGCACAAGACTTACGTTGTGGTTCGCTACGTTTAACAAAGCCACGAATGCGTTGAATGATTGTTCCAGCGCGCACAGCCTGTTCAGATGCCTTTTCAAGTGCTGGCAGGAGATCTTTATAGATTTCTGGATCGGTCTGAGCTTTTAAGCGATTTGCAACACCCGTACAGTAATTAGAAATAGCGGAAAGTGGTTGATTCAATTCATGTGCAAGCGAAGACGCCATTTCTCCCATGGTGGTGAGACGGCTAGTAAATTGCATACGCTCTTCTTGTTGGCGATTGAAGTCATCCGATGCCCTGCGAATGGTGATATCAGTTGCAATTAATAGCTCTGCAAGTTGCCCATCTACCCAGGGGATGAGACGGCGACGCACTTCATACCACTTAGCGCCATTATCTAAGAGCTGGACTTCTTCTGATTCTGATTCTTGATAGAGTGATGAGGGCATGCCTGAAACAGTATTTTCTAATCCTCTGGTGGGTGTTTGAAAAGAAGGGGTTGCGATGTTACTTCCTGCTAAATCTAGATGGCCTTTTGGATCGCTTCCAAAACGTTCACGATAAAAACGATTAGTAAATAATAGTGCGCCAGTTTTAGTCGATAACACCGATACTGCGGCATCAAGACCCTCTAGTACAGTAACAAAACGTTCTTGCGAGGCGGCCAATTCTTCGCGAATCTTTTTGGGTTCTGAAATATCAATTAAAGAAGTCACCCAGCCAGTCTGACTTCCTTTTTCATTAATTAACGGCGCAATAAAGGTGCGGGTAAAAATCTCAGTACCATCACGCCGCAATATGCTTCCCTCGATAACAATATTCATTGCTGATCGGCTATTCATTTTTAAGGCACGATCCATCTTATCGGTCAATTGATCCCTTCTGTCTTCTGGCCAGAAAGGGAAGGGCGGCTTAAGACCAATTAATTCTTTGGACGACCATCCAGTCATTTGACAAAACGCTCGATTCACATAGGTGATCCCTTTTTCCATATCGTGAGCCCTGATACCTACTGGGGTTGAGTTCTCCATCGCTCTACGAAAATTGGTTTCAGTACGCAAATTGGCCTCTGCTTCTTGGCGAACCTGCATCTGCCTCAATACAGACCATAAGCTCCAGATTACAAATGCACTTAATCCAAGCACTACTCCCACTAACATTCTGAAGGTCAAGTTCGTCGGGGGTGGGTAGGTATCAATCCGCAAAACAAGATTGGGACTCAATACGCCAATATCTAAGCTGGTTTGATTGCTGAAGGAACGTTTGGGGGTATCTCGGTCTGATGAGATTGCCAACATTCTTTCATTGTCGGTTAGCAAGGTGAAGCGATATTGACTTTTTAGCTCTCCAGGGATGACATCTAGTACACCTTTGGCCGTATATAGAACTGCCAAGACTCCAGTAATCTCACCGCCATTTGTGGTCGGTACGACTTCCCAAAAAACAGTTTTTCTATCTTTAGCCAAAGGCTCGTCATTTTCGAGGTTTAGGCTAATGAAAGAACTAAAAGCAGGACGATTTGCTAACTTGCTTAATTCAATCGTTTTTTTCAGCTCTCTACTTAAGAGAGGGGCGTCTCCGGTTTTCTCGTACCAAGCGGATTTATTTCCCGAGTTTGGCATGGCCCATTGACGCGCATTGACTTCATTGAGCCAAATGATTTGAGATATCTCATGATTGTTTGCTACCAGGTTCTCGGCTTGCTCTAGGGCATTTGCACTGTACTTTGCTAAATCATTTCTGGCTGATAAGTCTCTGCCAATCGATATTAGTGCGTCTGTATTGTTAACAAAGCGGAATTGAATTCGTTGCTTTGCGATTGATAGCTCTCTAAATAATGCAGATTCTTGTTGCGTCTTTTCTTGGAGTTGGAGTGTCCCCAAGATAATGCCCATGACCATCGTAAAAATCACAATCGCGATCAGCGGGGTGTAAACCAGTCTCAACCCCCTTATTCTGCGGAGCCATTTGGTAGGCTGGATTTGCCAAATTGAAAAACGCTTATTTATCATGGAATCTCACTATTTTGCATCATCAATTGGGTTTTCCTAAGATTTTCAATGGCTTAGATGCGACGCAATATAATTCCGTATTATGAGAAATATTATCATTATGTGAAAAATTCCTTGTTTACACCCATATACCTTCCTAAAATATTCGCTATAGAGTCGATGATTAATCATGAAGTTCCAATGGAGACAGGTTATGGCGGCAGTTCCAGATCAAATACTAGGTACATCAAGCGACCAGGATATGGACCCTGGTGAAACCCAAGAATGGTTGCAGGCGCTTGATGGGGTGATTAAAAACGAGGGGCCAGAAAGGGCTGCTTATTTAATAGATCAGCAAATTTCTCATGCACGCGTCAATGGTGTGAATCAACCATTTCATGCTGAGACACCATACATTAATACCATCCCCGTAGAACAGCAGGCACGATTGCCAGGCGATCAAAATGTGGAGCACCGGATTCGGTCTTACACACGTTGGAATGCTATGGCTATGGTCTTGCGAGCCAATAAAGACACCAACGTCGGTGGCCATATTTCATCCTTCCAATCTGCTGCCACTTTATATGATGTTGGCTTTAATCATTTCTGGCATGCACCATCACCAGAGCATGGAGGAGATCTTATTTTTGTTCAAGGACATTCCGCTCCCGGCGTCTATGCGCGTGCATATATGTTAGGTCGATTGGCAGAAGAGCAAGTGAATAATTTCCGTCAAGAAGTTGGCGGTAAAGGAATCTCCAGTTATCCACACCCATGGCTCATGCCAGATTTCTGGCAGTTCCCAACAGTATCAATGGGCCTAGGTCCTATCATGGCAATTTATCAAGCGCGCTTCATGCGCTACCTTGAGGATCGTGGCTTTGCTAAAACGGCAGGCAGAAAAGTCTGGGCCTTCCTCGGGGATGGTGAGACTGATGAACCCGAGTCATTAGGCGCGATTGGTATGGCGGGCCGCGAAAAACTGGATAACCTCATTTTCGTTGTGAACTGCAATCTACAGCGTTTAGATGGTCCTGTGCGCGGTAATGGAAAAATCATTCAAGAATTGGAAAGTGAATTCCGTGGAGCGGGCTGGAATGTCATTAAGGTTGTTTGGGGTGGTCAGTGGGACGCTTTATTTGCTCGTGACAAAAAAGGCATCTTGATGCAACGTCTTGGTGAAATCGTGGATGGTCAATATCAAACGATGAAAGCTAAAAATGGCGCTTATGTACGTGAGATCGTATTCAACACACCCGAGTTAAAAGCTTTAGTGAGCGATTGGAGTGATGATGAGATTTGGCAACTGAATCGTGGCGGTCATGATCCTCATAAAGTCTATGCAGCCTTTCACGCAGCAGTAAACCATCAGGAGCAACCTACTGTCATTTTAGCCCACACCATTAAGGGTTACGGTATGGGTGGCTCTGGTGAGGCAATGAATATTGCCCACCAAGCCAAGAAGATGAATACAGATGATGTGCGTCGATTCCGTGATCGGTTTGAGATACCAGTCAAGGATGAACAAATCGATGAAATGCCATTGGTTAAATTTGCTGACGGTAGTGTTGAGCTCGAGTATATGAAGGCGCGCCGTCAAGAGTTAGGTGGTTATCTACCTCAACGCCGCACGAAGGCCGAGACTCTTCCCGTGCCTGCATTAAGTACCTTTGCACCATTGCTTGAAGCTACTAGTGAAGGTCGCGAGATTTCTACCACGATGGCTTTTGTCCGCATGCTTAATACGATCGTACGCGATAAGGTATTGGGAAGGAGGGTTGTTCCAATCGTGCCAGATGAGTCGCGTACCTTCGGTATGGAGGGTATGTTCCGTCAGTTGGGCATCTGGAATCAACTTGGTCAGCTTTACACCCCAGAAGATCATGATCAACTTATGTTCTATAAAGAAGATAAGCATGGCCAGATTTTGCAAGAAGGTATTAATGAAGCTGGCGGTATGTGTGATTGGATTGCGGCTGCAACCTCTTACTCGACACATGGTGTGCCGATGTTACCTTTCTATATCTTCTATTCAATGTTTGGATTCCAGCGCATTGGAGATTTAGCTTGGGCTGCCGGTGATATGCGCAGCCGTGGTTTCTTGTTGGGCGGTACGGCTGGTAGGACCACCTTGAATGGTGAGGGTTTACAGCATGAAGATGGTCACAGCCAAGTGTGGAGCTCGGCAGTACCGAACTGCATCAGCTATGACCCTACATTTGCATTTGAACTGGCTGTTGTGATTCAAGATGGTATGCGTCGCATGTTGGAGGTTCAGGAGGATGTGTACTACTACATCACTTTGATGAACGAAAACTATTCCCACCCAGCAATGCCCCAAGGTGCTGAGCAGGACATTATTAAAGGTATGTATAAGCTAAGCTCTGTCGGTGATGCTAATGCTAAGTTACGCGTGCAATTACTAGGTTCAGGAACGATCTTCCGTGAGGTGATTGAAGCAGCTGAGATATTGCATAAAGACTGGGGAGTTGCCTCTGACTTGTGGGGTTGCCCAAGCTTCACAGAGTTAGGTCGCGAATGGACTGCGGTCCACCGCGCGAATCTTCTCAATCCTGCGGCAGAGCCTGTTTTATCCCATGTCGAGAAATGCCTCAAAGATACCACTGGCCCTGTGATTGCGGCGACTGATTATGTCCGCTTATTTGCAGAGCAAATTCGTCCAGCTATTCAGCATCTAGGTCGTCGCTACGAGGTTCTGGGTACAGATGGTTTTGGCCGCTCCGATACTCGCGAGAAATTACGCGACTTCTTCGAGGTTGATCGTCGCTGGGTTGTGTTAACTGCCTTGAGATCCTTGGCAGATTCAGGTCAATTTGATCGTCAAAAACTTGCCCAAGCCATCAAGCAATATGGCATAGATGCTACTAAACCTAATCCAATGACGGTTTAATACGAGACCAAGATATGAGCCAATTAATTGAAATTAAAGTCCCCGATATTGGGGACTACAAAGATGTGCCTGTGATTGAAGTCTTGGTTAAGGCGGGTGACACGGTTGAAAAAGAACAGTCTATTGTGGTACTTGAGTCTGACAAAGCCACTATGGATGTTCCATCTAGTCACGCTGGTGTTGTTAAGGAGGTCAAGGTCAAGGTTGGCGATTCTCTCTCAGAGGGCTCGGTGGTCATCATGCTCGAAGAGGGCGCTGCTGCTGCGGCCCCCGCCCAAACCCCTGCACCCGCTCCCATCGCAAGCCCAGCCCCAGCTGTTGAGCCACCCATCAAATTGGCTCCACCACCGCCACCGATTAGTAATACTCCGCCACCAGCGGATAACAATGTCAGCCATGCAAGTCCCTCAGTGCGTAAATACGCGCGCGAACTGGGTGTCAATGTTGCTCAAGTGACAGGCAGCGGACCTAAAGGTCGTATCACCCAAGAGGATGTTCAGGCATTTGTGAAAGCAGCTATGAGCGGCGGCGGCACTTCGAGCGCGTCGTCTGGCGGAAGTTTGGGTGGCCTGAATCTTATTCCCTGGCCCAAAGTTGATTTTTCAAAATTTGGTGAAATCGAACGCCAACCACTCAATCGGATTAAAAAGCTTACCGCGGCTAACTTGGGTCGTAACTGGGTAATGATTCCGGCGGTAACTTATCACGAAGATGCTGATATTACAGACTTAGAAGCATTTCGCGTTCTCACTAATAAAGAAAATGAAAAGCAGGGCGTCAAAATTACCATGCTTGCTTTCATCATGAAGGCGGCTGTAGCGGCTCTCAAAAAATACCCTGAGTTCAATAGTTCGCTTGACGGTGATGACTTAGTCCTTAAGAAGTATTTCAATATTGGTTTTGCTGCTGATACGCCAACTGGTTTAGTAGTTCCGGTGATACGGGATGTCGATAAAAAAGGCATTTTTGAAATCGTCAAGGAGACCTCAGAATTGGCCTCACTTGCCCGCGAAGGGAAACTTAAACCAGATCAGATGCAGGGTGCAAGTTTCACGATTTCCTCATTAGGCGGCATTGGTGGCACTTATTTTGCACCGATCGTGAATGCACCAGAAGTTGCGATCTTGGGTGTTAGTAAAGCGGCAATGAAGCCGGTTTGGGATGGCAAGCAATTTGTGCCCCGATTAATTTGCCCGCTTTCCTTAACTGCAGATCACCGCGTCATTGATGGTGCCCTAGCCACCCGTTTCAATGTGTATGTTGCCCAACTCTTGTCCGACTTCCGTCGGGCAATTTTGTAAGGAGGATCTATGTCAAAGCAAATGATCCTCGTACCTGATATCGGCGACTATGCAGATGTACCAGTTATTGAGGTGCTGATAAAAGTTGGAGATGTTGTTGAAAAAGAGCAGCCATTATTGGTGCTTGAATCAGACAAAGCCACGATGGAAGTTCCTGCTGATTCAGCGGGAACCATTACGGCCATTTCTGTTAAGTTAGGCGATAAAGTTAGTAAAGGTAGTGTGATTGCTGAGATTGAAGCTGCCAGTAATACATCAAGCAACACTCCTACAGCAGCTATGCCAACGTCCGCTCCAGCCCCAACTCCCTTAGCTGTACCGGCACCTATTGCAGGTCAATATCAGGGTAAGGTTGATCATGAGTGCGAGATGTTGGTATTAGGTGCTGGTCCCGGAGGCTACAGCGCTGCTTTTCGAAGTGCTGACTTAGGCATGAGCACTATATTAGTTGAGCGCTACACCACTTTGGGGGGCGTTTGCTTAAATGTTGGTTGTATTCCATCCAAGGCATTGCTCCACACCACTTCTGTCATGGACGAGGTCAAAACGATGGCTAAGCATGGCATCACTTTTGGTGCCCCCAAGATCGAAATTGATCAACTGCGTGGCTATAAAGAGTCCGTGATTGCCAAGTTAACTGGCGGCTTGGCTGGAATGGCTAAGGCGCGCAAGGTCAAAGTGGTTCGTGGTTTAGGCCACTTTCTAGACGCCCATCATCTCGAAGTTCAGCTGACGAGTGGCGATGCTCAAGATCTCACAGGGTCAACAGAGGTCATTCGTTTTCAAAAGGCGATTATTGCTGCTGGCAGTCAGCCAGTGAAGTTGCCATTCTTGCCAGATGACCCTCGTATTGTGGATAGCACCGGCGCCCTGCAACTTAAGAGTATTCCCCGGCGCATGCTCGTGATCGGTGGAGGCATTATTGGTTTGGAGATGGCCACTGTTTACAGCACACTTGGCTCGCGGATTGATATCGCTGAGATGCTCGATGGTCTTATGGCAGGCGCAGATCGCGATTTAGAAAAGGTCTGGGAAAAATTTAATGCCGGACGCTTTGAAAAGGTGATGTTGAAGACGCGCGCTGCTAAGGCAGAAATCAAGTCAGACGGTATAGCCGTGACTTTCGAGGGTGACAATGCTCCCGCTGAGCCGCAAACTTATGATTTAGTGTTGGTTGCAGTAGGGCGTACACCCAATGGCAAGAAAATAGACGCATCAGCTGCTGGAGTGCAAGTGGACGAGCGTGGATTTATTCCTGTAGATCGGCAGATGCGGACCAATATCCCTCACATCTACGCGATTGGTGATCTTGTCGGGCAACCTATGTTAGCTCATAAGGCAGTACACGAAGGTCATGTTGCTGCTGAGGCTGCAGCAGGTCAGAAGTCTTACTTTGATGCCAAGCAAATTCCTTCAGTGGCTTACACTGACCCAGAAGTAGCCTGGGCTGGATTAACTGAAGAGCAATGTAAGGCACAAGGTATCGCTTATGAAAAAGGCCTTTTTCCATGGGCTGCTAGTGGACGTGCAATTGCCAATGGGCGTGATGAAGGTTTCACTAAACTCTTATTTGATGCCAACACGCATCGCATTATTGGTGGTGGAATCGTGGGCACCCATGCCGGAGATCTGATTGGTGAAGTCTGTCTTGCGATTGAAATGGGGGCTGATGCTGTTGATATTGGTAAAACGATTCATCCACATCCAACTCTTGGAGAGTCCGTTGG
>CANFLR010000032.1 GCA_947447945.1 Burkholderiaceae bacterium | reverse complement strand
CCACTCTCCGGAGTGGTTTTTATTAGGAGGGTTTTGCAACATTTATACCCTTTGTATAAATAAGCTGTAGTCAGTTTGATTGTTTTGAATTCATGCAGAGTTTCCTGCGCTTACTTAGGAGATTTAAATGTTAAAAATTGCTATTGCTAGTTTATTCTCAAAAAACAAGAAGTATGCTGCTGCCTCTAAGATTGAGGGGGCCGGCGTTTTTGGCTCTTTTGATGGGTTTGAATATTATCCTAGTTAACCTTGTTTAAGTATTGCATCTAAACCACTCTCCGGAGTGGTTTTTAATTAGTTAGTCATAAGAAATGTTATATATAAATGAATTACTACTCTCTTGCTAAAGAACACCGTAATACTGGATGGTATCTGCATCCACTCACTGGCAATCTACATCAAGTGTGTTCTGATGCCTTAAGTCAATTTCAATCTGACGCTTTACCTAAAAAAGTGCTCGATGCTCTGCAGTACTGCCAATTTCCATATAGTTTGCAATCTCCTGATTTTGAGCAGTCTTATGCGCTAGATGAAAAACAATTAAAGACACTTGATAAGTTCTATGAACGAATTGTTTTCTTGAGAAAGATCAACTACTGGCTAGTCAATAGATATGCCGGTAGCTCTCAACCAATATTCGATGACTCATTGCAGGCATTCCAGGCCCTTGCACAGCAAAATCGCTCTGCCTTAAGTGATCGGCAGGGTTGCCTTAATAGAACCTTAGCCGTTGCTAAAAGCTCGATTGAATTTAAAAAGTCTGGAGTTCTATTTATTGGCGCTGACCTACCTGTAACCAATCTACATGCTTGGATTATCGAAAGAGACTATCAGCCTGATCCTTGGGATCGAAGCTGGATTAACTATCTGCCCGTTGCAGCCTATGCCTATTAAGGATGACAATGAGCATCATTATCGATAACCCCAAATACACCACTGACTATTTTTCTTTAAAAGAAAAGGCGTTTGTAGACCCTGCTCAAAAAATATCTAAGAGCCTGTTCACTTCACAATCTTTCGCTGCGCATTTACAAAATGAAACTCTATTACCGATTCATCTGAATGAGTACCAGCCAGTTTTACCTGACATTTATCCTGTTCCAGCGAGAACAAAATGGTCATTTGAAGATGGTATTTTTACAAAACTCAAGAAGAATATCAAACTCTCAGAGGGGCTGACTTTTGAATCATGCCTGAAAAATACTAAGCGCTTACTGAAGGCTACTAAAGGTAAGATTGCCGTCGAGATTAGTGGCGGCTTGGATTCTTCGATCATGATTGGGATGCTTGCGAGGCTGGGCTACGAGCCCATCCTAATTGGAACGATTAGTGAGCTCTATAAATTTCGTACCGAAAAGCATATTCAAGAAACCATCGCTAAAAAATTTAAGAATGTGATCCTTAGCGAATCTTTTTCATTGCAATTTACCAACTTATTAGAAACGCCCGCTCATTTCTTGCCTAGCTTTGCCTCCCTACATCATAGTATTGCTGCTAATACGATGAAATTATTGAAAGAGCATGATGTCAAATATGTTTTTCAGGGGGTCGCTTTTGACGCCATGCTAGTTGAGGCAGTGAACAATAATGCAAATGATGTTCGGTGGCCAACCTTGCAAGATAATTGGCTCCATGATCATGTCTTTGCTCCTCAAGGCTCAGCCTATGTTGATGTCGCCGCCTTATCACCTATCAAGCAGGTATTACTATCCCTTCGGAATGGCCAAGCACGGGATAACCAAAAATGGTGGGCAAGAAAGTTTTTTTCTAGTGTTATTCCTCCAGAGCTAAGCAGCTATGCCTATAAGGCAAACTTCGGCCCCTTATGGTGGGATGGCCTTCTATCTAGCTCTGATCAAATTGCTGAGATTGTTGATACTGCTTGGCAGATTACTACCTTGCCGATTTTTGAGAATTTTAAGATGCAATCACTATTTGATGACATGAATAATGGTGCGGGGCGAGCGGGTTTTGCGATGCTTGGCTATGCCAATTGGGTTCATGCACTCCATAAGGCAGATAGATTGATAGATTAGGGTCTGTTTTTATTGCCTAGCAGGTCCGCTTTGGGTCGTTAGCGACTATTGCGTAGCTTGAAACCGCTCTAAATTGCTATCTTTAGACTTAATGGCATGAAACCCTATTTGGTGACAGACAACGTATTAGCATTTAATAGAGATTTAATTGGCTCAGTCACCAATACAACAGCCTTGTTACCAAAATCGTTACCAAAGCCATTCTTCGGGGTGGCTTTTCTCGGGGGTGCCAAGCTTCAGTTAGTGACGCGGGTGAATCCCTATAAAATGACACGAAAGATATTCGGAGACAGCGATGAGTCATTTTCAGTGTGCATGTAAAGCCCTTGTTTTATTTGTTGCGATAGCAATGTTTAATCTTGCTGACGCACAATCATTTCCAGATCGACCAATTACCTTGGTAGTGCCTAATCCGCCAGGGGGATTAGTCGATACTTCGGCCCGCTTGTTGAGTGAACCACTCACGCGGCTGATTGGCCAGCCCGTGATTGTGGATAACAGACCTGGAGCGAGTGGCAACACCGCCTATCAATATGTTGCTAAAGCTAAACCAGACGGCTATACCTTGCTCATTTCCTATTCTGGCTACCACGTTGGTAACCCAGCACTGATGGATAAGTTGCCTTGGGATCCCATAAAAGATTTTGATCCAGTAGCCTTATTAACAGTATCTACCAACGTGATTGCTGTACATCCCTCATTACCAGTGAATAATTTAAAAGAATTTATTGCTTACGCTAAAGCCAATCCTGGAAAGTTAAATTACGCATCGCAGGGCAATGGCTCCGTATCTCACATTGGTACAGAAATCTTTAAACAAACTACGGGCGTAGAGATGGTCCATGTCCCCTATAAGGGATCAGGCCCGGCAATTCAGGATGTCTTGGCTGGCCAAGTTCAAGTATTTATTAGTACGCCACCATCAGTCATGCAGCATGTCCAAAGCGGCAAGTTAAAGGGTTTGGCGGTTACAGGAAAATTTCGTCACGCCGGCATGCCCAATGTGCCAACCACTGCAGAGGCCGGATTACCCTCATTTGAGCTTGAGTCTTGGGTTGCCTTATATGCCCCCCATGGAACGCCTGCGCCTGTGATTGCTAAGTTAACTGATGCCGTAAAGCAAAGCCTGGCTTTGCCAGAGATCAAGGAGCGTGCAGATACCGCTGGAGTAGAACTACGCTACCTCAACCCAAAAGCCACCGATGCCTTGCTGAAAAAAGAGCTACCTTATTGGTACAAGGCAATCAAGTCTGCCAATATCACCCTGGACTAGGGTGATTCAATGCCAAAGCCTAATCTCCTAACGCGAGATTAGGCGGCTACAGTCTCCCTAATCTCAGCATCACTCATCGATGGTGTTTTAGCTCTTGATCCAGTAGACTTGCACTATGAATACCCCTAAATTACCCACACTTTTCTTGGTTTTTATTCTATCTGTAGCAGCCTTGTCTGGATGCGGAACGGTTGAATCTGCTGCACAAGAAGATTGCACCTCTATTGGTTGGGTAATCGGAAGTCCAGGTTATGAACAGTGCTTTAAGGCGCGCGTCTATGAGCGCAATTTAGATTACTCGCGTCCTTTAGGCGACAAGCCAAGCCCATCGCTGCTGTAGTCTAGGGTAAACCCTAGATCTTAGTCACTTGAGCATAGTCAAGGACTGAGGTCTCGAAATACATCAAAATCACTAGGTTATTTTATTTTTCCTATATATAGGGGGTGAGTAAGCAGAGGTTCAGTTTTACTGCCAAAATCCATCATCCGACCAGCCTTACTAGAAATTAGAGACTAATGACCATGAATCACCCAAAGCCTTCCGGAGAAGTTAAAGCAGTTGCCGTGGCAAGCGCCGATGACTTGAGGGAAACCATTCGTCGCAAAAGCAAGCTCAAAGGCCGTCAGCCTGATGATCTGTCTTTGGCAGAGGTGCGTCAACTGGTTGGCGATGCAGTTCACCGGCGTGATCTGTTAATTGAAAATTTACATAAATTGAATGATGAGTATCACGTTTTGCATGATCGTCATTTGGTTGCCTTGGCAAAAGAAATGAATTTACCAATGGCTGAGGTATATGAAGTGGCTACTTTTTATCATCACTTTGAAGTAGTGCGTGGCAACGATCCAGTTGCAGATATTACGATTCGAGTTTGCGACAGCGTCTCTTGTGAAATGGCAGGCGCAAAAGATTTGCTCAATAAGTTACCAGTGATCTTGGGAAGTCCTCAAGTTAAAGTGATTGCTGCTCCCTGTGTTGGCCGTTGTGAGCAGGCTCCAGTGGTCGTGGTCAATCAGCGTCCCGTGCTTTTTGCTACAGTAGATAAAGTAGAAGCTGCACTGAAAAATGGTATGACTACTCAAGCACTTGCTAGAGATGATGCGCAATTTGATCCAGCAAGCCTTGCCGAAAAGAGTGTCTCTCCGCAGGGGGAAAATCAGCCTCTCTCACCAGCTTATGTAGGCTATGAGGCTTATCGGGCCAAAGGGGGCTACAGCTTAGCAGCAGAAGTCGCTGATGGTAAGCATAGTGTTGAAAGTGTGATTAAAGCGATGGAAAATTCTGGTCTGCGTGGTTTAGGTGGCGCAGGATTCCCAGCGGGTCGTAAGTGGCGTATCGTGAAGGATCAACCTGCTCCGAAATTAATGGCAGTGAATATCGACGAAGGCGAGCCAGGCACATTTAAAGATCGTACTTATCTAGAGCGTGATCCACATCGCTTTTTAGAAGGCTTGTTAATTGCTGCCAGCGTTGTGGGTATCGATGCTTGTTATGTTTATTTACGCGATGAATATCATGGTTGCCGTGCTTTGCTCGAAACTGAATTAGCAAAGTTAAAAGCGAACCCGCCATGCAAATTACCTCTGATTGAATTGCGTCGTGGTGCAGGGGCTTACATCTGCGGCGAAGAATCCGCCATGATTGAGAGTATCGAAGGTAAGCGTGGCGAGCCACGGATGCGTCCTCCCTACATTGCGCAGGTTGGTTTATTTGGTCGTCCAACACTTGAGCACAATTTTGAAACCCTTTATTGGGTGCGCGATATTGTGCAGCGTGGCCCAGATTGGTTCAGTGCTTATGGGCTCAATGGCCGCAAGGGTTTGCGTAGCTTTAGCGTCAGTGGCCGAGTGAAGAGCCCGGGCGTGAAATTGGCCCCAGCTGGTATTAGTATTCAAGAGCTGATTGATGGCTATTGTGGCGGCATGCAAGAGGGTCACCAGTTCTACGGTTACTTACCCGGTGGAGCTTCTGGCGGAATCTTGCCTGCAAGTATGAATAACATTCCACTAGACTTTGATACCTTGCAGCCTTACGGTTGCTTTATTGGCTCGGCTGCTGTGGTGGTATTTAGTGAACACGATAGAGCCCGTGATGTGGCTCTAAATGTGATGCGTTTCTTTGAGCACGAGAGCTGCGGTCAATGCACTCCTTGTCGTGTTGGTACCGGTAAAGCTGCAGAGCTGATGCAAGCTAAGTCTTGGGATCAGAAAACTTTAGAAGATCTGGCTACTGTTATGGTCGATGCTTCCATCTGCGGTTTAGGTCAAGCAGCACCCAATCCTATTCGTTGTATCCATCAATATTTCCCACAAGAAGTCGCCTGATAAAGCTCAGGGAAAGACGAGATCAATATGAACGCCCCAACAAATCCTAAAGAACTAGAATTGCAAACCGTTGAGTTCAAGCTTGACGGTAAAACCATTGTTTCCTACGAGGGTGAAACGATTCTCAAGGCAGCAAAACGCCACGGTGTGGATATTCCCCATTTGTGTTTTAAGGATGGCTATCGTCCTGACGGAAATTGTCGTGCCTGCGTCGTAGAAATCAATGGCGAGCGCACCCTGGCCCCGAGCTGCTGCAGAAGCGCTACGCCTGGTATGGAAGTGAAGGCCAATAGTGAGCGCGCCCTCAAGAGTCAAAAGTTGGTTTTAGAAATGCTGCTATCTGATATGCCAGATGAAGGCTTTAAGTGGGTTGGCGATACCAAAGAAGAAGAGCAAAAGAATCAGCATGGCGAATTAAGCACTTGGGCGGCACGCCTTGATGTGAAAGTGCGACCAGAACTCAAAGCCTTACGCCGTGACAAGGTAAAAGCGGATATTTCTCATCCAGCCATGGCTGTTAACTTAGATGCCTGTATTCAGTGCAATCGTTGTGTACGTGCTTGTCGTGAAGAGCAGGTTAATGACGTGATTGGTTATGCAAATCGCGGCTCTCATAGTGAAATCGTTTTTGATTTAAACGATCCAATGGGCGATAGCACCTGCGTTGCTTGTGGTGAGTGTGTCCAAGCTTGTCCAACAGGCGCGTTGATGCCAAAAGGTTTAATTGGTTCGCAACTAGTGGACCGTAAAGTCGATTCTGTTTGTCCATTCTGTGGCGTCGGTTGCCAAATTACCTACAACGTTAAAGATGAAAAGATTGTTAGTGTTGAAGGTCGTAATGGACCTGCCAATCACAATCGTCTGTGTGTTAAGGGTCGCTTTGGGATGGATTACATCCACAACCCACAACGTCTAACAAAGCCTTTGATTCGTAAAGCCGGGGTTGCCAAGCATGAAACTGCCACGCAAGATCCACAGGACTGGTCCAGTATTTTTAGAGAGGCTAGCTGGGAAGAGGCTTTAGAAGTTGCTGGCGGCGGCCTTAAGAAACTGAAAGACCAGTATGGTCATAAAGTGCTGGCTGGTTTTGGGTCCGCTAAAGGTAGTAATGAAGAGGCTTATCTATTTCAAAAGTTAGTCCGCACTGGATTTGGCAGCAATAACGTTGATCATTGCACGCGACTTTGTCATGCTTCATCGGTTGCTGCATTGCTAGAAGGCGTTGGTTCTGGTGCGGTCAGTAACCAAGTCAATGATGTTGAGCATTCCAGCTTAATTATGCTGATTGGGTCTAATCCAACGGCCAACCATCCGGTAGCGGCAACTTGGTTTAAAAACGCGGCAAAACGCGGCACCAAAATTGTCTTGTGTGATCCGCGCAGGACGGAGATGAGTAAGCATGCTTGGCATACCTTGCAGTTCAAGCCTGATACTGATGTGGCAATGCTCAATGCTCTGATCTATACGGTCATTGAAGAGGGTCTAGTCGACCAAGATTTCATTACGAATCGCGCCAATAATTACGAAGCCCTGAAAGAGAACATCAAAGGTTATAGCCCTGAAGCGATGGCTCCCATTTGCGGCATTCCACCTGAGACCTTGCGCGAAGTTGCCCGTGAATTCGCCACCACGAAGTCAGCCATGATTTTATGGGGCATGGGGATTAGTCAGCACGTTCATGGTACTGATAATGCCCGCTGCTTAATTGCCTTGGTCAGTATTACAGGTCAAATTGGTAAGCCCGGTTCAGGCTTGCATCCACTGCGCGGTCAGAATAATGTGCAAGGTGCGAGTGATGCTGGCTTGATTCCAATGATGTTTCCGAACTATCAACGGGTTGATAACCCTGTAGCGCATGCCTGGTTCGAGAAATTCTGGGATACCCCATTAGATAAAAAACCCGGCTATACCGTGGTGGAGATCATGCACAAGATTACTGCGCCTGATAGTGATCCCGATAAGATTCGCGGTATGTATATCGAAGGTGAGAATCCTGCGATGAGTGATCCAGATTTGAATCATGCGCGCCATGCCTTGGCATCTTTAGAGCATTTGGTAGTCCAAGACATCTTCATGACGGAGACTGCATTGCTAGCCGATGTGGTCTTGCCGGCAAGTGCCTGGCCAGAGAAGGTAGGTACTGCTAGCAATACTGACCGTATGGTACAGATGGGCAAGAAAGCGATCAATCCTCCCGGCGAAGCTAAGCCAGATCTTTGGATTATTCAAGAGATTGCTAAACGCATGGGGCTGAACTGGAATTACCAAGGACCCGATGCTGGTGTAGCAGAGGTCTATGACGAAATGCGCCAAGCGATGCATGCTGCGATCAACGGTATTACTTGGGAGCGTCTTGAACTTGAATCTAGCGTGACCTACCCTTGTTTGTCTGCAGAAGACCCAGGTCGTCCCATTGTCTTTGATGATCATTTCGCCACCACTGACGGCAGGGTAAAACTGGTTCCAGCAGACATTATTCCAGCGAACGAGCGACCTGATGATGAGTACCCATATGTCCTTATTACGGGTCGTCAATTAGAGCATTGGCATACCGGTAGTATGACGCGTCGCGCTACTGTGCTCGATGCAATTGAGCCGATGGCTACCGTGTCGATGAATGGCGAAGACATGACGCAGTTAGGTGTTTCTGCTGGAGATGTGATTACTGTCCAATCGAGACGTGGTGAAGTCGGCATTCATGTGCGTAGAGACGATGGCACACCGCGGGGCGTCATCTTTATTCCTTTTGCTTACTATGAAGCTGCTGCAAACTTGATCACGAATTCTGCCCTAGATCCTTTTGGCAAAATTCCAGAGTTTAAGTATTGTGCTGTCAAGCTTACCAAGGGCGGTCAAGCCGCTGTTGTGTTGGGTTACGGCACCAATGATCCTGCAAGGCAGAAGCTTGTTGTTACAACCTAGTTGCTACTAACATTACTTCATTAACCCCACCCTTGAGGTGGGGTTTTAATATGTGATTTACCTTCCACTTTTGTAGCGAAATGCCTACTGTCTCTTGCAGAGTTTAGGTCGGAGAAATTCGTCCCTAAGGTCCTATGTAGTGCCTTTACTGCAGGTTAAATGCCAAGATTTCCATTGCCCTTTAGAATGAAGTATGGCTAGCTCAAAACCTTCCGCATCGTCCGCCCAAGAAAAAGGCGAATTACCCGTTCTGATTATTGGGGCAGGCCTTGCTGGCCTGACCGTAGCATTGCATATGGCTGAAACTCAGCCCGTGATTGTGATGGCCAAAAGAGCCTTGGGCGAGGCTGCTACGGCTTGGGCTCAGGGTGGGATTGTTGGGGTGGTCGATCAAGTTCATGACAGCATTGATTCGCATGTGGCCGATACCCTAGATGCTGGAGCGGGACTCGTAGTGGAATCTACCGCACGGTATATCGCTGAAGAAAGTGCCGATGCAATTCGTTGGCTGGTAGATCAAGGGGTACCCTTTACGCCTGATGAGGCTGGACCTATGGGTTTACATTTAACTCGTGAGGGTGGTCATAGCCATCGTCGCATTGCCCATGCAGCCGATGCCACTGGTAAAGCCATTCATGAAGTATTGCTCGATAAAGCGCGCGCTCATAAAAATATCCAATTGTTAGAGCATTGGATTGCACTCGATTTAATTACCAATCGTCATCTCGATCCTAAGACTCAGCGCACTAAACCCAATCGTTGCTATGGTGTTTATGCACTGGATATTAAAAATAATTGTGTGGAAACGATTTCAGCCAAATCGGTAGTGTTGGCCACTGGTGGTGTCGGTAAGGTCTATCGCTATACCAGCAATCCAGATACTGCTACTGGTGATGGCATTGCCATGGCATGGCGTGCTGGGTGTCGTGTCGGGAATATGGAATTTGTTCAGTTTCATCCGACCTGCTTGTATCACCCCAATGACCGCTCCTTTTTAATTACTGAAGCGATGCGGGGTG
Source organism: Burkholderiaceae bacterium (assembly GCA_947447945.1). Lineage (GTDB taxonomy): Bacteria > Pseudomonadota > Gammaproteobacteria > Burkholderiales > Burkholderiaceae > Polynucleobacter. The sequence continues at coordinate 14,007 of CANFLR010000032.1, read as the reverse complement.
AAGGGGGTTTTCTGAAGCTTCCGGATGGCAAACGGTTTATGTCAGAGCATGATGAGCGTAATGAGTTAGCTCCGCGGGACATCGTCGCTCGGGCGATCGATTTTGAAATGAAAAAACATGGTCTTGATTATGTTCATTTAGATGCCACCCATTTGGGCGAAGCTTTTATCAAAGAGCACTTTCCGATGATTTATGCCCGTTGCATGACCATTGGTCTGGATATTACTAAAGAGCCTATTCCGGTAGTTCCTGCGGCCCACTATACCTGTGGTGGTGTAGTCACCGACCTTAAAGGTCGAACCGACTTACCAGGCTTATATGCGGTAGGTGAGGCTACGTATACCGGCCTACATGGAGCCAACCGCCTTGCAAGTAACTCATTGTTGGAATGTATTGTGATCGGCAAGGCTGCAGCGGCCGATATTGCTGAGATGAAAACCCCAACACTACCCAATCTTCCCCTCTGGGATGAGAGTCAGGTAGAGGATGCTGATGAACAAGTGGTGATTGCCCATAACTGGGATGAGTTACGTTCTTTGATGTGGAACTATGTCGGTATTGTGAGAACCAACCGCCGATTAGAGCGGGCATTGCATCGCATCAAGCTATTAAGATATGAGGTGCAAGAGTATTACGCTAACTTTAAAGTCACGCGAGATCTGATTGAGCTACGTAACCTACTAGAGTGTGCAGAGTTGATCGTGCGTTCAGCTCTGATGCGTAAAGAAAGTAGGGGTCTGCACTACAGTCGCGATTACCCTGGCACTTGGGCAGTGTCTTACCCTACGATTTTGACGCCCCAAGCAGAGGGCGCAGAAAATATCAAAGAAACATAATTAATTTAAAGAGCACCTTTTAAAACTGCCTCTTTGATATATTTACTTAAGCCAGCTTGCCAACCTTTACCACTTGCGCGTAACTTTTCCAGAACATCAGAATCCAGTCTAAGACTCAGCATTTCCTTTGCATTTTTAATTGGTGGGCGACCAACACCTCTTTTGATGAGGGTGTCACCAATATAGACGGGGGCATTTTTGAACCACTCTTCATCTGCTTCTGGTGCGTCATCTGGATCAACCCATTCTTCTTCCATTTTTTGATTTTTTACTCAACTGCTGCCCTCTTTTTTACTGTTGGTCTAGATGATTATTTTGATTATGATTTTGAAAGCACTACAAGATGCGCATTGAAAAATCCACTGCATTAATATCTTTTGTCAATTTTCCAAGGGAGATACGGTCAACACCAGTGGCAGCAATGGCGCGCATCTGATCAAGGTTAATACCGCCCGAGGCTTCTAGTAATGCGCGGCCATCAGTGAAGGCAACCGCTTCTTTCATCTGCTCAGTGGTGAAGTTATCAATCAAGATATTCTTAGCGCCGGCATCTAATGCCTGCTGCAATTCCGAAAAGTTTTCTACTTCAATCTGAATATCCACCCCAGAATGTAAATCTGCCGCAGCCTTGAGCGCCTCAGCAATACCGCCCGCTGCGGCGATGTGATTCTCTTTGATCAAAATGCCATGCCATAAGGCAAGCCGTTGATTTTGACCGCCGCCAATTCGTACTGCATATTTCTGGGCTTGCCGTAATCCTGGAATGGTTTTGCGAGTGTCTAGGACTGCACAGCCCTTGGGGTTTGGGCTTGCTCCAGTAATTGCATTGACGTGTTGGCGAGTAATGCTGGCGGTCCATGAGAGGGTTTGGAGAAAATTAATGCAAGGACGCTCTGCTGAAAGTAGCGCTCTAGAATCAGCAATAATATCGCACACCTTTGTATCGGGCGCCATCATCTCGCCTTCTATATAGTGCCAAGTAATGGTTGCCATTGGGTCTAATTTCTTGAGTGTGCCCTCAAACCAATCTACTCCACAGAGTACCGCTGCTTGTCGTACGATCAACTGGGCTTTAACTGACTTGTTTGGTACCAGCTTCGCCGTCCAATCATTCTGACCAATATCTTCCATGAGCGCATCATGAATATTGCGTTGACGGGCTTGCTCTAAGGTTTCGTTGTAATCAAACATATTATTTAAGCTGCGCCAATATTTTTCACAAAGCCATGCTGGGCCTTGGCAAGGAGATCCGGATGCTTGCTAGTGAAATCCAACATCCGCTCAATACATCCCAGTGCTTTCAGTCTAGTGTGCTCTGGAATTAAGATTTCACCGGAAGCATTGTCGAGGCAATCCAAAATGCCTTGCAGGCCGTTCATCGCCATCCACGGGCAGTGGGCACAACTCTTACAGGTGGCACTATTGCCAGCGGTGGGAGCCTCTATCAGTTTTTTATGGGGGGCTAGTTGGCGCATGCGATGTAGGATGCCATTATCAGTAGCGACGATGTATTCAGTAGCGGAGCCTTCTACCACGGCCTTAATCATTGCCGAGGTTGAGCCAACCACATCAGCCAGATCGACGACTGCTTGAGGTGATTCTGGATGAACCAAAATCTGAGCGTTCGGATATGCTGCTTTGAGAAGTTGCAACTCAACCGCTTTGAATTCATCATGCACGATGCAAGCACCATTCCATAGCAACATATCAGCGCCAGTTTGTTCTTGGATATAACGACCAAGATGGCGATCAGGGGCCCATAATATTTTCTTGCCCTCAACTTTGAGTTGATGCACGATGGCTAATGCACAGGAGCTCGTGACCATCCAATCGGCTTGCGCTTTGACTGCTGCACTGGTGTTGGCATAAACCACCACAACGCGATCGGGATGTGTCGCACGAAAAGCTGCAAACTCAGTAGCATCACAACCCAAGTCTAGAGAGCAGGTCGCCTCTAGGTCAGGCATGAATATACGTTTCTCTGGGCTGAGAATTTTGGCTGACTCACCCATAAAGCGGACGCCAGCCACAATCAGGTTTTTGGCGGGGTGGTTTTTACCAAAACGGGCCATCTCTAAGGAGTCTGCTACAAACCCACCGGTCTCCATAGCAAGATCCTGAATATCGCCATCAACGTAGTAATGGGCAACGAGTGCAGCATCCTTTTCGACCAAGAGTTGCTTAATACGGGCAATGACAGTAGCCTTTTCAGCACCATGGAGTTGGGGAGGGGTTTTGGCCCAAGCTTGAGCGGTACAGGTGACCCCAGCAGCATCTTGCTGGGGGTAATCAAAGGCAATCGGACTGCTAACAGTTGAATTCATACGAAATCTTAACCCGCTCAGACCAATTACTTCCTTTTAATCGCCCAAAGAAGAGGTCATTCAAAATGAAACATGACATTACGTCGTCACACTTTTGGCTATAAAATCCCCTAATTAATTGAATTTATTGATAAAACTATGAAGCTTAAGTATTTACCTTTCTGCTTTCGGGCTCAGCAGGTCACTGGCCTTATCTTGACCGCCACCCTTGGTATTTTTTCATCTATTGTGCTGGCCCAAGTGGATGCTGGTGCCTTGCAGCAGGGCCTAGAGAAGCAGTTGCCAATGCCATCTCCCTTGGCATTGCCAGAGCCAACGATGAAAGAGCCTTTGCGTCCTAGTGCGCCTAAGCAAGGCGTTGTCACCTTTGAGGTGAAGTCTTTTGTGCTGGAGGGCGTAAGCACTCTGCCAGAAGCGAGTGTGCAAGAGGTACTCAAACTCTGGGTTGGAGTTCCGGTCAGTTTTGATGATCTCCAAAAAGCGTGTGATGCTGTAGTCGATTTTTATCGAAAGAATGGCTTTACCGTCCAGGCAATTTTGCCACCACAAAAAATTGCTAATGGTGTCGTCAAGATTTTAGTGACCGAGGCAAAGCTCAGCAGTGTATTTGTGGATACACCCAAGGGTACAACCCGCTTTAGCAAGGATACTGCAGCTGACTACATTACCTATGCCAATCCTATTGGGGAAGCTCTCAATACCAAAGCAGTCGAACGCGCACTCATCATTTTAAATGAGACCCCTGGTGTAATAGTCTCCAGTCAACTGGAGCCTGGCCAAAAAGATGGTGATACGGCATTGCGTCTGCAACTTACAGAGCCCCAGTGGTATCAAGGCAAGGTTGAGGCAAACAACTATGGAAGCAGAACTACTGGTGCCAATCAAGGAGTGATAGCTTTAAGTGCCCTTAATCCAACGGGCATTGGTGATCAATTCGCTGTCAATGGTATTTACTCTGAAGGTTCACAATATGTACAGGGTGCGTATTCGTTACCAGGATCTAAGGATGGCTTACGCCTAGGGGTTGCGGGAACTTATCTGAATTATAAAAACGTTAGCAACTATGCTACTAGCTCTAGTGCTGGTTATGGTGATGCATGGACTTCAGGTTTGAGCGCCGCTTATCCTTTAGTGCGAGCGCAAGGTACGAATGTCAACGTCACAGCGAACTACGACTTGAAGAGCTACATGAATAAAAATTCTTTAACGATGGCAACGATCAGTAGCTACAACATTAAAGATGCTTCCTTGGGTATTTCTGGTAACCACGTCGATAGTTTTGCCGGCGGTGGCGTGAGCGCCGGCTCTTTAACGTTAGTAATGGGCTATCTAGATATCTTGAGTACCAGTATGGCGGGATATGGCCAGTACACCCCAGCTAGTTTCTCGAAGTATTCGTTTTCAGGCAATCGCACACAGCAACTTACCGAAGACGGCACTACTAGCGCATACGTCGCTGTGAGCGGTCAATTCGCATCAGTGAATCTCAATTCTGCTGAGCAGGTCTATCTCGGCGGTCCTTATGCAGTGCGAGCTTATCCTGTTGCACAGGGCGGTGGTTCACAGGGCGGTATCGGTACCATTGAATTGCGTCAACAATTTCCTGAGCGCATCATTGGGAGTGTGTTTTACGACGTCGGACTTGTACAGCAGTATAAAAACACCTATCCAGGTTGGCAGGGTAGTTCTAATGCAAACAACACTTACTCCTTGCAAGGCGCAGGCTTTGGGGTCAAATGGGAATGGGAGGGGTGGAATTTAGGTGCAATGGTTGCCTGGAAAATTGGTAACAACCCACTGTATTCCAACGGCCGGCCTACCGATACCGATGGTACGACCACCAATCCTCGCGGCTGGGTAACGGGAAGCTACCAGTTTTAATTCTTAAAATTGCATCAGTCGCTGGGATAACATTCATGAAGCATTTTTTCTTTTTTGCGCTGTTGGCATTATTTGGAACAGCGCAGATCAATACAGCCCTCGCACAATCACCGCCAGATGCAAGAGCAGATTCCCAATCGGATTTTGAGTTTGTAGCGACAGTCAATGGCACTGCTATTACACAAGGCTTACTCAATTTAAATATTCGCGCTATGACCAATCAAGGGCAAAAAGATAGCCCAGAATTACGACAGGCCGTCAAAGAAGAGCTCATCAATAAAGAGTTGATTGCACAAGAGGCGACTAAACAGGGTCTAGGAAAGGAGATTGATTTTGCAGATCAAGTTAGCCAGTTGAAGCAAAATTTACTCTTACAAGCTTTTATAGAAGATCATTTTAAAAAAGATCCCATTACCGATGCCAAGCTGCGCGAAGAATATGAGCGTCAGCGCAAATTGATGGGTGAGGGTAGCAATAATTTTCAATATCGCTTAAGTCAAATTGTTGTCGCCAACGAGACTGACGCTTTGGATTTGGTACGCCGACTGCAAAAAGGGGAATTATTTGGCAAGTTAGCTCAAGACTACTCAACGGATGCTGCTACCAAAGCTCAGGGCGGGGCATTGGGATGGGTTTTGCCAGGTCAAGTGATACCGGCGGTAGCAAGTGCAATGGGCAGCCTTCAAAAAGGCGGCATTACCAATCAGCCTATTCAGACCACAGGGGGCTGGGTCATCATCAAGATGGACGATAAGCGAAACTTTAAGGTGCCAAGCCTTGAAGAGGCAAAGCCCCAGATCCGTCAGGCCATTGTGCAGCAGTATCTAGCAGAAGTGCTTAAGAGCTTGCGTGCTAACGCAAGAATTGTGCAGTGAGTCTTATTGGTCGAGCTCTCGCAGCAAGCCTCTTAATGCTTGCTATCACGGCCCATGCTGAAAAGCTTGGTTATCAGAACTGGGTAGCGGACCTCAATGGCAAAAGCAATGAGGCTTACACCGCGAATGACCCCCAATCCTCATTTGGAGTCTATTGCGCCAGTGAGAAGTGCCTGTTTTATCTCCATCAGGCCCTGAAATGCGATCCAGGCACTAAATACTCGGTTTTGATGAATAGTCAGACCGTTTCCACAGCTCTGAGCATGGAATGCTCCCAAATTGGGGGGAATTTATTCCAGATTTTGGACCCTTTTGAGGCTGTTTTAAGGGCTGCCCAGAGCGGTGAAATGATTGGTTTTGCAGTAGCGCTTCAGTCGGGTGCCTTTGCTGTAACCCGCTTCAGTTTGGCAGGGGCAAAACCTGCGATTGAGAGGGTGCTTGTTGAGGCAGCAAATAGTAAATTAAAAGAGCAAAAATCACCCGTAGAAAAGCCTCAAAAAGCACCCCCTAAAGACATCTCGATTTAAGCTCTATCAAGTGACTTCATTTGTGGCGACTTGGTCATTGCTCATCATCAGAGAGGCTATGAAGACAAATTTTTTTCAAGGTAATCAAGTGTGCTTGCAACATCCTAAAGCGCATAGTTCATGTAAAAAATCATCATTGCATTGAGATATTCTCAAGAAGCTCATGTAATACATGAAGTTATTTTTGGCTATTAATTTCTCCCTTTAATGCTCTCTTGAGGGATAAAAAATACTGACGATGAACTTGAAAAAATCAGAACAAACAGCATCAATATTTGTTGCATCAAAGCTCAAAAAAGAATCCTGAATCAGATCAAATAGGGCTAAAAAAAGAAGAGGGAGTCATCAAGAAAATTACTCAAAAAATACTAGGCAAGATTAAGTAGAAATGCACCCAAAATTTCATAAAGTAGCGCCTCAAAATCAGATCAAATATAGAGTCGAAAAATTCATTTTCTGACTTCAAAAAATGAGTAAAAGATTTGCAATATTTGCTCAAAAAAATAACAGCAAAATCACTCAAAAAAATCAGCAATAAAGCATCCTCAACATCCCCTAAAAAGCATTAAAAAAGTATCGAATTTGGGTGGATTTTTGGGGGGTAAAAAACCATCCTTGCTAAGGATATTTGAAGAAAATTATGCCCAAAAAATAGGCATAACTAAATATGACAGAGATGACACCAAAACACACCCTTATAAGTACGGGGCTGGGAGCGTTAGAGGTATTTCTGCTTAGCAATCTAAAGCATTTTTGCCTAAAATAGAGAGCTCTAGCCTCATATAAACATTGAGCTACAGGGAAATCCGCAGCAAATACCAGTGATAAATTTGATGAAGATCTAGCTTAGATAAGAAATATTTTTTTGAAAAAAATTGCTTCAAAACTTCTCAACAGCAATGCATCTTTCTCTACGAAAGTAGTGGGGAATTTTGTCGCGTACCAAGCGCGGGTAGCTGTTGGATTTTTGATCCTGAGTCAGATTAATTTTGCAGTAGCGCAAACACTTCCAAATGCATTGCCAACTGGTGGGCAAGTTGTTGCTGGAAGCGCGACGATTTCGCAAACCCAATCTGCAAATTCTGCGCAGATGAACATCAACCAAACTTCGCAACGCGCGATCATTAATTGGAATAGTTTTAACGTTGGCGCAAATGCGCAGGTGAATTTCAATCAACCAAATGCATCAGCAGTTACTCTGAATCGAGTGAATGGTGCAACTCAATCGATGATCAATGGTGCCGTCAATGCCAATGGTCAAGTCGTGCTCGTGAACCCTAATGGTGTGACCTTTGGTAAAGGTGCAGAAATCAATGCAGCAGGTGTCGTTGCTACGACTATGGATATCTCCAATAAAGATTTTATGGATGGAAAATCTACCTATAAAGGCAATGGAAAAGGGATGGTTGTAAACGAGGGAAAAATCACTACAAATGACCCCAATGGCTACATCGCACTATTAGCCCCAGAAGTGCGCAATGAAGGCTACCTTTTAGCCAAAATGGGCCCTAATAATACGGTTGCCATGGCCAGTGGTAAACAGGTCACTTTGGACTTCCGGGGCGACCAATTGATGAGTGTGACGGTAGATCGCTCGGTTTTCCAGGGTTTAATCGAAAATAAGCGTGCTGTAGAGGTTCCAGGGGGGCTGATCGTAATTGCTGCAGGTGCAGCAAATCATCTCATGTCCTCAGTTATTAAAAATACCGGCCGAATTTCAGCGTCGACGATGGTGAATAACGGCGGCGTTATCGAATTGGTAGCTGCTAATGTGACTCAAGCGGGCACAGTCGCCGCAAATGGCAATGGCGAAGGTGCTTTAGGCGGCCAAGTCAACATCGTAGGTAAAACCATTGCTTTGGCTAGCGGATCCAAAACAACTGCTACGGGTAATGCTGGCGGCGGACAGGTCAATGTTGGTTTAGCGGCCACCCAAGTTTCTGGTGGTACGCAAATTAATGCCCAAACACCAAGTCAGCTCAGTAATACTCAGGCCGAGCAGATTACCAAAGTAAATGCAGCGATTGCGGCGAGCAGCAAACAGTTAGCAAAAACTGTTACCGTTGCACAAGACGCACTCATTAATACTTCAGCAATACAAACTGGTAACGGCGGCATGATTGCAATTTGGTCGCAAGCGCAAACCAATGTTGCTGGTGTACTCAAATCTATGGGCGGTATTGTTGCGGGCAATGGTGGATTTGTAGAAACCAGCTCTAAAGGCAAACTCAATTTAGCGCCAAGCGTGCTAGTGAATACGAGTGCACGCAATGGTAAGAGTGGTACATGGTTGTTAGATCCAATTGATTTGACGATCGATAGTGCAACTTCGAATGTGATTTCAACTGCACTCTCCAGCAATAACGTGAGTATTAGTGTGAACGGCAATGTCTGCCCCAGCCTTGGCAGCTGTACTCAAGCAGGCAGCGGTGGCTTGACGATTGCCAGTGGTGCGAACATTCTGAAGCAAGGTAATACGCAAACAACTTTAACTTTGAGCGCATCCGGAATATTTAATCTCAATGCAGATATTTCCGGTCAAAATTTAAACGTGATCATCAATAGTTCCATCGCCTATTTAAATGTTGGTACAACAATCACAGCAACGCAAGTTACAGTGCAAGCACAAAGTATTTATGCGAATGGCAACATCAATGCGATCAGCACTACAACACTGGGTGCAGCGATTCAATTACTCGCACAAGCGATCTATGTTTCTGGTGGTTTGAATGTTGTAACAAGTGCAAACACTACACCGAGCAGCAATACGAACACAACAGTCACGTACAACGGCAATGTCATTCGCAAAGAAGACTTACCGGCATTTTTAATCGCTCAAAACACCACCACCACGGCGCTCGATCAAGTTTATTCATCGACTGCGGCCAATGATTCTGTCGGTTCAGCACTTAATACACAAAATAATGTGATTACATTGACCGCTACGAACGAATTAACGCTCTTCAGTACTGCGCAAGTGCTGGCTAATGGCACTACAGGCACAACCAGCATGAGCGGGGGTTACATCACACTTACCGCACAAATATTCAACGCCCAAAGTGGGTCTTTGATTCAGGCCAATGGGAACAATGGCCCCGGCGGTTCGATTGCTGTTAGTGCAAACGATTTCACCTTTGCAGGCTCTGCTTCTGTAAGCGGGACTGCTGGCGGAAGCTTTACTGTTTCCGCTAACACAATTTCATTGAATAGTCAAGCTGCAGTGCAAACAAATGGTAGCGCCGGACCAGGTGGGACGATTTCTTTCAATGCGACTCAAGATATTCAAATTAATTCAGCGCAAATTAGCGCAAAGGGCCTCACTGATGGTGGATCAATCACTGTAATCAGCTCAGCAGGCAACCTTAACATCCAAGATTCACTCATTCAGACCAATGGTAGTAATGGTCGTGGCGGAAGCATTGGTATTTCTGCATATAACAGCGTCAATATCGTAAATACAGAGATTGATGCAACGGGTTATACGCAAGGCGGCACTATCAAGATAGGCAATGATGCAAGCAACGGCACATTGCCTTTTGCTTTATCTGCAAGCATTGATGCAACTAGTGTCATCAATGCATCACAGCAAGACACAAATCAAAATAATCGCAATGGTGGTTTTGCTGAAACATCTGGTCAAACATTGACCATGCTTGCAAGTATTAATGCGGGTAGAGGTGGGATGTGGTTACTAGATCCAAACGATATCATCATTAATACCTCTGCAATATCAGGCGTAAGTACTACTTTAGTTAGCTCAATTGTTAACTCACTGAATGGAAGTACCAACGTTACCGTTACAACAGGATCATCATCAGCAAACACGATTGCAGTATGGTCTGCAATCACAGCAACAGGTGGCTCTGCAACACTCACGCTGACTGGTGGAACGATTGCTCTGTCAGCAAACATCACCACCTTTGGCAACCAAACCTACAACGGTAATGTTTATATAGCTGGTTCAAACATCACTCTTACATCGAATAACGGAGCCGTTGCAATCAATGGATCTGTAACAAGCCTTAACTCAATTGTGATGACTAGTAATGGTGGCTGGTATTACTCCAGCTTACAGGGTGCTTGGTCTCTACTGGCTTCAAATGCATCTGTCATGTTGGGTGACATGCAGCTTACCTGGAATGGAAGTAAATATCTCTTCACCACTCCGACAACAGAAACGCTGAGTTATTTACTTGTAGGTGGTGGCGGCGGCGGTGGTGCCGTAACGTGCGGTTGCTATAACGGCGGTGGCGGCGGTGGCGGCGGTCAAGTGGTTACTGGATCAACAACCTTTACCGGCGGCACTACTTATTCATACGTTGGTGGTTATGGTGGTTATGGCGGAAATCAAAACGTTGGAGGTTCTGGAAATTCTGTAACGTTAGCTATTAATGGCTCTACCAATATTGCTACTGCAAATGGTGGAGCTGGTGGTGGTGCAGGATCCAGTGCCGGTGGGGTTGGAGGCAATGCTGGTGGAGCTGGTGGTGGTGCAGGTGGATCTGGTGGCTGGAATACTGCAGGTGGTACTGGTGGAAATGGAACAACTTCATCAATATCCGGCTCAAGCTATACCTATGGTTCTGGTGGTGGTGGTGGCTCCGGTTACACCGGTTATGGCCCTGGTGCCGGCGGGACTGGTGCTGGTAATGGCGGTGGACGCAATGGTTGCGACGGTTGTCTTATGAATGGTTCTAACGGCAGTACATTCGGATCGGCTGGAGGCGGTGCTTATGGCCCAGCAATTGGTGGCTCCGGCGTAGAGGGGGTTGCAGTACTTTCAACCACCGCAAACAATTCCTTAACTATCAACGCTGGTACTGGTGCAGTCACAATTACTGGCGCAGTCGGCGCTTCGACTAAGTTATCTTCATTGACTGTGACATCTTCAAATGCAAGTAATCAAGTACAAGGCGCTATTAGTCTTACTTCAAATTTATCGTTTAGCGGCCCAGTAACAATCGGCGCTGTTATTACGACCGGTGGAACTCAGACCTATGGTGGTGCCGTCACATTGGCTGCCGCCTCTTCCATTGTTAATACTGGTCAAGTCATATTTAATGGTGTCATTAACGGTGGTTATGGTTTAACAATCAATACTCAGAGCACAGGCTCAGTTATTTTCAAAGGATTGATTGGAAACATCACGCCTCTCGCCTCAATTACCGCTACACCAGCAACTTCTACCTCTGCAAATATTGATTTTTACACTGCCTCTGTAACCACCACTGGAAATCAGACTTGGGGCAATCCGGTTCGTCTTGCTACTAATGTGAGCTTTAACAGCTCTGCTTCGAATGGCGATATTGTTTTTAACGGAACGATTAGCGGTGTAATCACTAATGAGAATCGTTTGGTCTTACTCGGAGGTGGCGCTTATAGTTATTGGGATACCAATAACGCTGGTTATTACAGCCCATTCGGTAATTCAGGAACTGCTTCAACCGCAGCTATATTGACAAGTAATACAACTGTCACATTAGCTTCAGGAGTTCTAGGCTGGGATGGCACTAATTATAGTTGGACTCCGAACGTCACTGGCGCTGTAGATTACTTACTCGTCGGAGGCGGTGGTGGTGGTAATCGCGGTATTTATGGTTACTACTACGGTTCAGGCGGCGGCGGCGGAGCTGTTCTCAATAGCTCAATGACTCTATCTGGCGGTTCTACTGTGACTGCATCTGTTGGTAGTGCTGGTGCTGGTACTCCACAACTCAATAACCAACAAGGAACAAATGGTGGTAATTCAGTTTTATCTACCGTAACAGCAAACGGAGGACTAACGGCTACCAACACCATGTCCGGCACTTCAGCTGGCGCTGATTATCTTGCAGCGCATGGCGGTTCTAGTGGAAATGGCAATGCAGGTGGTTATGGTGGTGGTTTATCTTGTGGTCAATGTACTGGAGGCGGCGGCGGCGGCGCTGGAGGAGCAGGTAATGTCATGGCTGGTGGCGTTGGTCTGTTCTCAAGTATTACCGGCACCTCTGTTGAATATGGTTCAGGTGGCGCTGGTCTCCAAGGTGGTAGCTCGTGGGGGACTACTAGCGGCGGTGCAGCTCATGGCGCTACTGCCGCTATTGCCAATACTGGATCTGGCGGCACTGACTCTGGAAATGCAGGTTTAGCGGGATCCACTGGTTTGGTTGTGATTGCATATGGCAGCGTTCTTAGTGCGAATTCTGGAAGCGGTAAAGTTCAGGTTAATGCAAATGCATCAAATCTATCCGCTATTAATATCGTTTCAACTAGTGCCTCGAGTCAAATTACGGGGGCTGTAGCTGGTGCCGTAACCAATGCAGCAGCGATTTCATATGCAGGAAGCTCAACAGGCGTTTTATTACTATCTTCAAATTCCTCTACCTATAATGGATCAGTAACAGTAGCTAGCGGAACTCTCAAACTTGGTGCTAACAACAGCGGATCAAATGGACCATTGGGCTCGGTTCTTGGTGCAACCTTTATTCAAAGTGGAGCCGTATTAGATCTAGCGGGTTTTAGTACCAATGATCCCCTCAATTTATCTGGCACGGGCATTAGTAGTGCAGGGGCCTTAACGAATACTGGCGGCGCTGCAACAGCTAGCGGCTCTGTAACGCTTAGCGCAGCATCCTCCGTAGGTTTAGCCGCAAGCAAATCCATTACTTTATCTGGCGCCATATCCGGCGCATACGCATTAACCATTAATGGTGGGGCAAGCGAGACTGGCACCGTAACTCTTTCGGGCGCTAATACTTATAGCGCGGGCACATTGATTAATGGCGGCACTCTTCAGTTTGGCAGCGTTTATGTCACTACTACTAATGCAGTCACTAGCTCTCCAATTGGTACCGGCAATATCACCATTAATGCTGGCGCTACTTTAGATCTCAATGGTTACAACTTCGGAACTAGCACTCAAACGAGTAACCCACCAGTAATGACGATGGCTGGCACGGGCACGGATGCAAGTGGCATTGCAACTCTCACTAATAGCCTCTCATCGGGTTCGCCAACAGTTTATGGGCCCATTACATTAAATAAACTGGCAACCACCGCATTAGTTGATGTGATTAGTAATAAAGGTTTATGGCTAGCTATTAATAGTGTGATCTCTGATTCATCTAGCGGTAGCAATCCCGCTTCATTGCAAATCGGCTCTACCGGTAATACTGGAATGGTTTTCTTTGATGCGGCCAATACTTATACCGGCGGTTCTTCTGTCATTGGAAGTGTGAATGTAGGTGCATTCAATTCAGCGGCTATGGGAACTGGCACCATTACTTTTGCAGACTCTACAACCTTTACGGTTGGTGCTGGCAACACGATTACAAACAACGTAGTTTTGAATGGTGCGACCGCTGTTAACGTCTTGTCGATTCAATATTTAGTTGTTGGCGGTGGTGGTGGCGGCGGCGGAATTATCGGTGGTGGTGGTGGTGCAGGTGGCGTATTGACTGGCTATACCAATTCAACATTGAGCGCAACTACTACTGTTACCGTAGGTTTAGGAGGCAGCGGCGGCGTTGGTTGGAATAATGCTGGACAACAAGGCACCGCTGGTGCTTCCACTAGCTTGGGTGTT
>CANFLR010000031.1 GCA_947447945.1 Burkholderiaceae bacterium | reverse complement strand
GCAACGACCGCTTTGGCATTTCGAGATTTCTTAGAGCACAATAATCTTACGGAGCGTATTCGGCAGCGCTTGGATGGCCTGAATATTGACGATGTACGTGCGTTAGCTCAAGCAGGTTCTGAAATCCGGTATTGGATCGAGACTGCACCGTTTCAACCTCGCCTAGACGAAGAGATTCGAGCTGCCTTTAAGGTTTTGGATGATTCCGGTAAAGGCTCTTTTGCGGTGCGCTCATCAGCTACTGCTGAAGATCTTCCGGATGCTTCTTTTGCTGGACAACAAGAGACTTTTCTGAATGTTGAGGGTATTGAAGATATTCTCAAAAAGATTCGCGAAGTATTTGCATCGCTATATAACGATCGTGCCATCTCCTATCGGGTTCATAAAGGCTTTGCTCATGCTGAAGTGGCCTTATCGGCTGGTATACAACGTATGGTGCGCTCTGATTTAGGTGCTGCTGGCGTCATGTTTACTTTAGATACCGAATCTGGTTTTGCTGATGTTGTCTTTATAACCTCTAGCTATGGCTTGGGTGAGACGGTGGTTCAGGGTGCAGTCAATCCTGATGAATTTTATGTCTTCAAAACTACCTTGGCTCAAGATAAAAAAGCGATTATTCGTCGCTCCTTAGGTTCCAAGTTAATTCAGATGCAATTTGCCCCTGCAGGATCTGCCGAAAAAGTCCAGACAGTAGATGTTAGCCCTGAAAAACGGAACCGTTTTTCTTTGGAAGATGCAGATATTACTGAATTGGCTAAATACGCCGTCATCATTGAAAAACACTACGGTCGCCCTATGGATATCGAGTGGGGTAAGGATGGTCAAGATGGCCGTATCTACATTTTGCAAGCCCGCCCTGAGACGGTAAAGAGTCAGGCCGCTGGCCAAGTAGAGATGCGCTACAAATTAAAAGGTAGCTCTAAGGTACTCGCTAAAGGTCGTGCGATTGGTCAAAAGATTGGTGCAGGTCCTGTCCGGGTAATTCGTGACCCAAGTGAAATGGATCGCGTGCAACCGGGCGATGTTTTGGTGGCTGATATGACCGACCCTAACTGGGAGCCAGTCATGAAGCGCGCCTCAGCAATCATTACTAATCGTGGCGGTCGCACCTGTCATGCTGCAATTATTGCGCGTGAGTTGGGTGTGCCTGCAGTAGTTGGTTGTGGCGATGCTACTGAGCATTTGCAAGACGGCATGATGGTAACGGTTTCTTGTGCAGAAGGTGATGAGGGTCATATTTATGATGGCCTCATTGAGACTGAGGTTACTGAAGTGTCCCGGGGTGTATTGCCCGATATCCCTGTGAAGATCACCATGAATATCGGCAACCCACAACTGGCATTTGACTTCTGCCAAATTCCAAATGCGGGCGTGGGTTTGGCCCGTCTTGAGTTCATTATCAACAACTACATTGGCGTCCATCCTCGTGCGGTATTGGAATACCCCAATATTGATCCTGACCTGAAGCGCGCAGTTGAGAGCGTTGCTCGTGGTTATGCAAGCCCACGTCAATTTTATGAAGATAAATTGGTTGAGGGTGTGGCAACGATTGCAGCAGCCTTTTACCCTAAGCCGGTGATTGTCCGTTTATCAGACTTTAAGTCAAACGAGTATAAGAAGTTAATTGGTGGGTCACGCTATGAGCCCGATGAAGAAAACCCAATGCTAGGCTTCCGTGGTGCATCGCGTTATGTTTCTGCAGATTTTGGCGAAGCTTTTGCTATGGAGTGTGCCGCCATGAAGCGTGTGCGTGAAGAAATGGGGTTGGATAACGTTGAGATTATGGTTCCCTTTGTGCGTACGATTAAACAAGCCGAGCGCGTTATTCAGATGATGGAGAAGCTGGGTCTCAAGCGCGGCGAGAATGGTTTGCGCCTGATCATGATGTGCGAGATTCCTTCAAATGCCATTTTGGCTGACCAATTCTTGGAACACTTTGATGGCTTCTCCATTGGCTCTAACGATATGACTCAGCTAACCCTGGGACTTGATCGCGACTCCGGAATGGAGCTTTTGGCGATCGACTTTGATGAGCGTGACCCCGCAGTGGAATTTATGATTGCCCGTTCAATTGAAGCTTGTCGTAAGCAAAATAAATATGTAGGCATTTGCGGCCAAGGCCCTTCAGATCATCCAGACTTTGCTCGTTGGCTAGTCGAGAAGGGTATTACTTCTATTTCCCTAAACCCAGACAGCGTAGTCGCAACTTGGGAAATGTTGGGCAAACAGTAAAGTTCTTTAAAAGGGTGGTGCAGGGGTGGCGTGTTTAGGCTTTTGCCTTTACAGCCACCTTTTTTCTTGGCTTTTTGGGCTTGCTTGTGCTGGCAGGCTTCACTTTACCGACGCGTACCTTCGGTGGCTGATGGTGAATTGGCACAGCACCCATTTTTTTAGCGGGCATGGAGATTGCGCTAGATTTATGCGCGCCACTCCAGCTAGGCTCAGCAATCGAGTTAAAGGCTTCGCGAAGTTTTTCGCCCCAATGCTGGTGAATCATCTGAAAGTAAGGGTTGGATTCATCCAGAGTAACGAGTTTGGTAGCCTTAAAAGAATTCTTCTCATAAACCACGAGATCTAAAGGTAATCCAACTGAAATATTACTATTCAGCGTTGAATCCATCGAGATCAAGGCGCACTTGGTTGCCAGACTAAGTGGCGTGGAATAATTGAGCACTCGATCTAAGATGGGCTTGCCATACTTGGATTCACCGATTTGGAAATAACAAGTCTCGGGAGTCGCTTCGATAAAGTTCCCAGCAGAGTAGATGTTAAAGAGCCGAGTTCTTTCGCCTTTAATTTGCCCACCAAAGATCAGATTGCAGTTGAAATCAATCCCTGCCTTTTCTAAAGCTTGATGGTCACGCTCGTACACTTGTTTGATAGCGTCACCCACCACAACAGCTCCATCATGAGCGCTTTCAACAGTCCAAAGGTTTTCACCATTCAGTAATTGACCTTGGAGGAGAATTTCTTTAACGGCTTGAGTGACGGCAAGATTGCCAGAGCTCATCAAGGCAAAGAAACGATCATTATTTTTTTGAAATAATGTCATTTTCCGGAACGTACCAATCTGATCAACACCAGCGTTGGTACGAGAGTCGGATAAAAAAACTAAGCCATCTTTAAGGCAGAGCCCAACACAGTAGGTCATTCCGAAACCCTTTTAATGAATTTTCTAGGATTATCTCTTAACTAAGCCAAGTTTAAGGAAGTTTTTGGATTGAGATACTGGCACTTAGTTCTTCGCCTCCGCCTCCAGAGCGCACTCCTTTGACTGGGGCGGCAGAGTAGTAATCTCGACCAATCGCTAAGCGAATATGACGAGCATCTACCAAGCATGCATGGGTAATGTCAACGCTAGTCCATAGGCCTTTTTCAATATCACTGCAAAAATCAATCCACGCGTGGCTTGCTAAATTGGGTGATTCTTCCGCAAAGAAGTAGCCGCTGACATAGCGCGCAGGAATACCGGAAGCTCGACATAGGCTGAGCATGATGTGAGCATGATCTTGGCAGACGCCTGATTTCATGGCAAAAGATTGGGCGGCTGTAGTGGCAAAATTAGTTTGCCCTGGGACATATTTGACCGCCCCTTGTACTGCGCTAGCGAGCTTTAATACTTCATCTACCGAAGGCTTCTTGGGTAATGCGCTCTTGAAGTATGCGAGCATTTCTTCAGAAGGTTCTGTGAGATTGGTTTGTTGAAGTAAATAGTAAGGTGATACCGCTTTGGGATCATCAATGTACTCAAAGGCGTCTTGGGTACGTACTTCTCCTTCAGCCTCCAGCATCATAGAAGTATAAGGTGCCTCTTGAACAAAGACGCTACAGGTATTGCCAAAGCTATCTTGAGAAACAGTGGCCTTAATGGGTGTACTGATACGCCATTTTTCAATCTGTTGACCGGCTGCTTGGGGCGGGGTTAGGCGGAGCTCTTGGATTGAATAGCGTACTGGGGTTTCATAACGATATTCGGTTCTATGGCGGATTTTTAAGTGCATATACTCTTTAGTAAAGCTTAGGCTACAGCTAACGGAATGAGATAGGCGCTACTGAACTCATCTGCAATGTGGTTAATACGCTCTAAGAATTGATCAATAAATTCGTCTAAACCTTGTGAAAAGACTTCATCAATATCGGAATAATCCAAACTTGCTTTTAGCTTGCCCAATAGGCGCTCAATTTCTTTGGATTGCTGGTTCTTGATTTCTGAAATCAAGGGGATCAACTCATTAACGCAGCTCACCAAAGAGCGTGGCATTTGTTTGTTGAAGATTAGCAATTGCGCTACCTTTTTAGGGATTACTTGGTCGGAATATATTTGCCGATAGATTTCAAAAGCGGATACGGAGCGCAGTAGTGCGGCCCAGTGGTAAAAGTCGAAGAAGTCAACGCCGGCCTCTTCATCAGATTTATTTTCAGGGCGTAATGCCTTGAGGGATGCTTGATCTTCGTACTTGGTTTCTAGGATACGGGCGGTGTTATCGGCGCGCTCTAAGAGGGTGCCGATATTCATAAAGTAGAAGGCCTCATTTTTAAGCATGGTGCCATGCATTACGCCTCTAAATAAGTGGCAGCGATGCTTTACCCATTCCAACAGTCGACTAGGATCAGCCTGATTTCTGGCTTCCAAAATGCGTTGCAATTCTAGCCAGGTAGTATTTTGTGTTTCCCACACCTCAGAAGTAATCTTGCCGCGAATGACACGAGCATTCTCTCGTGCTGCAAAGAGACAAGAGACAATGCTGGAGGGGTTACTAGTTTCATAGATCATGAAATCAAGAACATTCTCTCGACTCACTACGTCGTATTTCCCCATAAAGGCATCCTCAAGCTTGGATATGGTGAGTAATTTTCTCCAGCTCTGCTCTAAAAACTCTTCAGGTTGCGGCAATAAAGAAGTTTGATGGTTCACATCAAGCATGCGCGCAGTATTTTCAGCACGCTCGGTATAGCGAGCCATCCAATACAAACAATCAGCGGTACGACTAAGCATATTCTTCTCCCCGCCTTATTCTTCTAAAACCCAGGTATCCTTAGTGCCACCGCCTTGCGATGAATTCACCACTAAAGAACCCTCTTTCAGGGCTACCCGAGTTAATCCACCGGGAACCATCTTGATGGTTTTGCCAGATAACACAAAGGGTCTTAAATCAATATGTCTTGGCGCAATGCCAGACTCAACAAAAGTTGGGCAGGTTGAGAGCGCTAAAGTAGGTTGGGCAATGTATTTGTCTGGGCTAGCAATCAGGTGAGCACGAAACTCTTCGATCTCTGCTTTGCTTGAGGCTGGCCCAACGAGCATTCCGTAGCCACCAGCACCATGAGTGAGTTTGACTACTAACTTTTCAAGGTTGGCGAGGGTGTATGCCAGATCATCTGGCTTACGACACTGAAAAGTGGGGACATTATTGAGAATCGGTTTCTCACCAAGATAAAACTCAATCATTTCTGGTACGTAAGGATAAATTGATTTGTCATCCGCAATTCCCGTACCGATAGCATTGGCTAATGTGACATTACCGGCGCGATGCGCTGAAAGAAGGCCAGCAACCCCTAGCGTTGAGTCCGAGCGAAACGCCAGAGGATCCAAGAAGTCATCATCGACGCGGCGATAGATGACATCAACCCGTTCAGGACCGTGAGTAGTGCGCATAAACACTTGTTCATTCTTGACAAATAAGTCTTTACCCTCAACCAATTCAACACCCATTTGTTGGGCAAGATAGCTGTGCTCAAAATATGCTGAGTTATACATTCCTGGTGTGAGCACGACGACATTTGGTTTTTTGACATCATCTGGTTTGACTGACTTCAGACATTCAAGCAATAGATCTGGGTAGTGCTCAACAGGTGCTACACGGTATTTTTGAAAGAGATCAGGAAACAAACGCATCATCATCTTACGGTCTTCGACCATGTATGAAACCCCTGAAGGAACGCGTAAGTTATCTTCAAGAACGTAAAACTCACCTTCACCAGCACGCACAATATCGATGCCAGCAATTTGTGCGTAGATATCTCGGGGCACGCTGACATTGCGCATCTCTGGACGATATTGAGCATTATTAAAGATCTGTTCAGCGGGAACGATGCCGGCTTTAATAATTTCTTCGTCGTGATAAACATCGTAAATAAATCGGTTGAGTGCTTTAACGCGTTGGCGCAATCCTGCCTCAAGTTGCTCCCATTCTTTTGCGGTAAAGATTCTGGGCACTTGGTCAAATGGAATCGTTCTTTCTGAGCCTAGGTCATCTCCATAGACTGCAAAGGTGATGCCAACCCTACGAAAAATGAGATCAGCCTCGGCCCGCTTGAGGCCCATGAGGGTGTCACTTTGCTGTTTTAACCAGTGATGGAAAACTTGGTAGTGGGGTCGTGCTTTGCCAGTAGCATCGAGCATTTCATCAAAAGGCGCTTTCATAGGTACAAATTAACGCTTTTAGAGTAATTACATTGATCTAATTGAAACAGCTTGGTGCTAGTATGCACTTATATAGTGCATAAATGCTGGGATTTGGCCTCTTTAGGCGCAGAACTAGTCAAAACCGCCTTTTAAGCGTTTAGATCGCCTCGGGCAATACGGCCTTTCTGAACTTCCCATTCCCGCTCTTTAGTGGCTGCGCGCTTATCGTGCTGCTTTTTGCCGCGGGCTAAGCCAATTTCGCATTTGACATTCCCTTTGGAGAAGTGCAAGTTGAGGGGGACTAGCGTGTAGCCCTTTTGCTCGACTTTACCAATCAATTTCCGAATCTCTATGGCGTTGAGTAGGAGTTTGCGGGTACGAGTGCTGTCTGGAACGATATGGGTAGAGGCTGAAAGAAGTGGGGTGATGTGGCAGCCTATTAAAAATAGCTCCGCCTTGCGAATGACAACATACGCTTCCTTGACGTGCACGCGACCGGCTCGAATGGCTTTAACTTCCCAGCCTTCTAGAACCAGCCCTGCCTCGAAGCGCTCCTCGATAAAATAATCGAAGAAGGCTTTTTTGTTATCGACGATACTCATATTTATTTGGCTTCTCAAGATCGATTATGGCAGACGTCTACAAGACCGTTTTAATTGGGCAGTCAGCTGACCGCATGTACGGTTTGGTGACGGATGTCGCACGCTACCCAGAGTTTCTGCCCTGGTGCGGCGGGGTAGAGATTTTTGAGCAAACTGAAGCGGTTTTGGAAGCCAAAATCAATATTCAATTCAAAGGTATTACCCAGTACTTTCATACCCGCAATATCAACCATCGCCCTGAAACCATTGATATGGTCTTTGTAGATGGACCTTTTAAACATTTTTCAGGCCAGTGGAATTTCATTCCCCTCAAGGAAGATGCTTGCAAGGTGGAATTTAAGCTCCATTGGGAGTTCAAAAGCAGCATTTTAGATAAGATAATCGGCCCTGTTTTTAGCCATATCGCAGGAACTTTCGTAGATTGCTTTGTAAAACGGGCTGAGAATTTATATGGTCAGTAGTGCTATCGAGATTCTGATTTGCGACACACGCGCAGGTGAGGCTGTATTGCGGCCATTTCAGCTTCAATTCAAAGGCGGTGAGAGCCCAACCATTGGACAAGCTCTCGTTCAGGCTGGAATTGCTAGTGGCCCAGCAGATCCCATCTTGGCTCGTAAAGGCTGTTTTGGGGTATTTGGCAAACGTAAGGACTGGGACAGTCCAATCTACGCTGGAGACCGTTTAGAGCTGTATTCCCCCCTCATAATTGACCCTAAGAAGTCTAGGCGTAAGAAGGCCAATCAAAATCAGGATGCCAAATTCCAGGCTGCCGCAGCTAAAAGAAAGGCTAGGAGGCTATAATCTGTTTTTGCGACTAGGGGTTTTGCATGCGACTCATTCAAAAAGCACTTACTTTTGACGATGTGCTCCTTGTACCGGCTTATTCTTCGGTACTTCCTCGAGATGCCAGTCTGGCAAGTAAGTTAACTCGAGATATTTCACTCAATACACCATTGGTGTCTGCGGCAATGGATACCGTGACCGAAGGTCGGCTAGCGATCGCCATGGCAAGCGAAGGCGGCATTGGAATTGTTCATAAAAATCTCAAGCCGGCCGAGCAGGCTCGTGAAGTAGCCAAGGTTAAGCGTTATGAGTCTGGGGTTCTGCGCGATCCGATTACCGTTGGACCAGATGCCACTTTAGGTCAAGTAATAGCCCTATCCCGTGAACATGGTTTCTCTGGGTTTCCAGTTCTGACGGGCAAGGAAGTAGTTGGCATTATCACCAATCGCGATTTGCGCTTTGAAGAAGATTTAAACGCGCCAGTTAAAACCAAAATGACCCCGCGTGAGCGTTTGATTACTGTCAAAGAAGGTTGTTCTTTAGACGAGGCAAAAAGGCTCATGAGTCACCATCGTTTAGAGCGCGTTCTAGTTGTCAATGATCGCTTTGAATTGCGTGGTCTTATCACCGTTAAAGATATTTTGAAGGCAACTGAGCATCCCAATGCTTGCAAAGACAGCGAGGGCAAGTTACGGGTCGGTGCTGCGGTTGGTGTTGGTCCAGATAATGATGAGCGTATTGAACTCTTAGTCCGTGCAGGTGTTGACGTGATTGTTGTTGATACTGCCCACGGACATAGTCAAGGTGTATTAGATCGAGTTAAATGGGTTAAGAAGAACTACCCACAAGTTCAAGTGATTGGCGGCAACATTGCAACTGGGGATGCTGCTAAAGCACTGGCAGATCATGGTGCTGATGGCGTCAAAGTCGGCATTGGTCCTGGTTCAATTTGTACTACTCGGATTGTGGCTGGCGTTGGTGTGCCACAAATTAGTGCGATTGTGAATGTTGCTAATGCACTTAAAGGTACTGGTATTCCGTTAATCGCTGATGGCGGTGTGCGTTATTCAGGGGACGTTGCCAAAGCATTGGCAGCAGGTGCAAGCGCTGTCATGATGGGAGGTTTATTTGCGGGTACTGAAGAAGCGCCTGGAGAGGTCTTCTTGTATCAAGGCCGTTCCTATAAAAGTTATCGCGGCATGGGATCTTTGGGTGCGATGGCTGATGGTTCGGCTGATCGATATTTCCAAAGTGACATTGTTGCTAATGCAGAAAAACTGGTGCCAGAAGGCATTGAGGGTCAAGTGCCTTACAAAGGCAGTGTGCTGGCCATCTTGCATCAATTAACTGGCGGTATTCGCTCTTCAATGGGTTATTTGGGTTGCCGCACCATTGAAGAGTTGCATGAGAAAGCGAATTTTGTGGAAATTACTTCAGCGGGCGTGCGCGAGTCGCACGTTCATGATGTGAAGATCACCAAGGAAGCGCCGAATTACCATATCGATTAAGACTTCAATAAAGGCTGCTTCTTTCGTGCATGACAAAATACTGATTCTTGACTTTGGTTCACAAGTAACCCAATTAATTGCTAGGCGTGTGCGTGACGCACGAGTCTTTTCCGAGATCCACCCCTATGATTGTGACCCCGAATTCATTCGCAAATTTATTGAGGAGCAGGGTGGTAAGGGCATTATTCTTTCAGGTGGGCCAAGTTCGGTTACAGAGGCTAATAGCCCTCGCGCTCCACAAATCGTTTTTGAACTGGGCGTTCCCGTTTTAGGAATTTGCTACGGCATGCAGGCTATGGCAACCCAATTGGGTGGTGCAGTCGCTTCAGCTGAGTCTTTGGGCAAGGCACGTGAGTTTGGTTACTCTGAAGTCCGTGCGCATGGTCATACCCATTTACTCAAAGGTATTGCGGACTTCACTACTAGCGAAGGTCATGGCATTCTGAAGGTATGGATGAGTCATGGTGATTCAGTGACCGCTATGCCACCATCATTTAAGTTAATGGCTTCTACCGACTCCTGTCCGATTGCTGGCATGGCTGATGAAGGGCGTTGTTTCTATGCATTTCAGTTTCATCCAGAAGTTACCCATACGATTCAAGGCACTGCCATTATTGAGCGTTTTGTCCATGATATTTGCAAATGCAAACCAGATTGGGTAATGGGTGATTACATTAGTGAGGCCGTAGACAACATTCGTAAGCAAGTTGGCAGTGATGAAGTAATTCTTGGTTTGTCAGGCGGTGTTGACTCTAGTGTTGCCGCTGCCCTAATCCATCGTGCGATTGGAGATCAGTTAACTTGCGTCTTTGTGGATCACGGTCTACTGCGTTTGAATGAAGGCGACATGGTAATGGAGATGTTCGCTCGCAACCTAGGCGTTAAGGTGATTCGTGTCGATGCTGCTAATACTTTCATGTCAAAGTTGGCAGGCGTTTCCGACCCAGAGGCAAAACGTAAAATTATTGGTAAAGAATTTGTTGAAATCTTTCAGGCCGAATCTGGAAAAATCCAAAATGCCAAATGGCTTGCTCAAGGCACTATTTATCCCGATGTGATTGAGTCTGCCGGTAAAGGCAAGAAGGGCGCACACACTATTAAAAGTCACCATAATGTTGGCGGATTACCCGATGATATGCACCTTAAGTTGCTTGAGCCCTTACGTGAGTTATTCAAAGATGAAGTGCGAGAGTTAGGTGTAGCCCTAGGCCTGCCACGCGAGATGGTTTATCGCCATCCTTTCCCAGGGCCTGGACTTGGTGTTCGCATTCTTGGGGAGGTTAAAGCAGAATTTGCTAGCTTGCTACAACGAGCAGATGCCATCTTCATTGAAGAACTACGCAATACGATTGATGAGGTCAGTCAAAAATCTTGGTATGAACTTACTAGTCAGGCCTTTGCAGTTTTCTTGCCTGTCAAATCCGTTGGCGTCATGGGGGATGGCAGAACCTATGAATATGTTGTTGCCCTTAGAGCAGTGCAAACGCAAGACTTTATGACAGCCCATTGGGCGCACTTACCCCATGAATTACTTGGCAAAGTATCAAATCGAATCATCAATGAAGTGCGCGGCATTAACCGAGTTGTATACGATATCAGTGGAAAACCACCGGCAACCATCGAGTGGGAATAAGCAGTATTTGTGCTACGGAATTCCTAGTTTAGTTACTTCACTAAGACAGAGGGAGAGGCGGGTATCGATCCTGGAATTTTGTTCAGATTTAAGAACTGAGACAGCACGTCAATCACCAATGCACTATAGCCATTGTTTTCGGCTGGAATACTATACACATCGCCATCATATTCAACTGAGGCAATAGATTTTGATCCCATAGGAGGATTTTTATTAATCACAATCAAAGGAACTTGAGCTTCAGCTAATTCTTTTTTTAGTACATTAGTAATGGTTGTTGGTTCTAAGAATGTCATTCTTGGTTTTGCTTGTATTTGAGCAACCAATACTTCACCTAAGAAGTGATAAACATCTCGATTGGATCTTATTTTGATTGCAAGAGAGGACTTGTCTTTATTGGGGGAGAGGGTTCCAGTAATTCCGAGGCGATTGATTTTCTGTTGATTTGTCCCAAGAGGGTTCTGACACAACATACTTTCACCAAACTCGCTTCTAACAGCCTGGATATTCTTATAAGGCGCAAAGCATAAGCGCGCCATCGTGATTTCTTGTGTGAATTGATACTCATCCGGTTTTTTTTCTGAGACCTGCTTAAAGTCGAGCTTATTCGAATTTTTTGAACCAACGTATTGCAAAATAGTTTGAGCTATAGAGGGTCCTAACTTTTTCACATCCAATGCTGGGCCTATAGGGTTTTCAGTTACCAGCACTTCTGTTGTCAAGCCATATTGAATTAAGCGTCTCATGAAGGCTTGGTAATCAGCAAAGTTCTCACTAGTGGGGTTATTGAAATAGATCTTAGTAGTCCCATCAGGGTTTAAGACTTCGATGCTATCTATCGTGAGCGAAAAGATGAGCTCAGGTGGAATGTGGTGCCTGGCAAAAAAATTGATAGTCTCAATTGGGATAGCGGCTAAAAACTCTTTTTCAAATTGCGCATTTGCTAGAGAGGATTGAGTAAAGTTAAATGATCTTCCCAGAGTAAGGCTTAAAGAGGGGTTGGTATATGAGAGGCCGTTAGATCCAGCTGTAAATATTCCAGCCAATCCACTACCGGGAGATGCGGAATAAAAAAGTCCTGATAGTCCAGCGCTTTCAGTGATGTTCCCAGTGCCAATCACGCTAGGGATGTCCAAAAAGCTCAAAGGCATCTCTTTAGAGCTGCGAACGATGTTCAGTAAAAAATTATTATTCTGGTATTTTTCGATAGACTTTTGATAGGACTGTGACATGTCCGAAAAATCAGGGGAAACCGAAGCACATCCACTCAGAATGGCAGCTAATACCAATCCAATGGAGATGCTGCGAATCGGCAATCTTGGTATCTTGTGCATTCTGAGGTGAATTAGTAACAACCGCAGATAGTCATGCTGGCGCAAGTCCATTGCGTCATGATTCCATTTTGTGGCGTATAACTCTCAAGCTGTTCATCGCTCACCGTCAGTGGAAGAATTTCTTCTAGTTCGATTGATTGAATAGGCATTTTTTCTCTTATATTAAATAAATACATCAAAGTGAGTCATTAAAAAATTCGAGTGACCAACCAAATTCCAGCGATCGCCAAAATACCAAAGCAGAAAAGCTGCAACAAGCCAAAGGCTGCCAAAAGGACGCCTCCCGCAGCACCTTGCTTTGCAGAATCCGAGCTCCTACCATTGAATAAAAAGCCAAGTGCGGCACCAAAAATGGCAAAGATTAACAGAAATTTAAGTAAAAAAGCCATGGATAACCTCTGTGTTTGAGTTGGACTAAATACTATTTAGAGAATGAAACGAAAGAGAATGAAGGGAATAAGCAAAAGCAGCAGCAAACAAAACAGGTTTCGAATAAACCGAAGAATAACTACAGCGTTGTGTACAAATGGCTTTGCATCGCTCGAGCGATTTGCTGAAGGGTCATATGAAGCTTCACTTGCAGTAGCCGCACAGGGTCTGCTTTGCTTGCTCGCAAGGGCAAACAGACAAGCGCCAATAATCGCTCCAATAATAAGGATTTTAAGAACAATAAACACAATCAACTCAAATCTCCCTTGTTAAGCTGCCCACATCGCGGACACTACATTCAGTCTTGCGCTTTGATATGGCGCTATCCAAGAATCTGAAAATCAGAAAATACTCTACTATAAGAAGATCGATTTGAACACCCGTCTTTCGGACATTTTTTCTATGTTCAATAAAAGCCCCAGGGTAATAATAGGGTAAGATTAAAAGTAATAAAGCAGGCCATTCTCTATTTATTTAGCTATATGTATACAAAACTTAAATTAATGCAACGACTCAATCAGATTATTTTTCTGACCTTATTCGGATTTTGCTCTTGGGCATGCGCCCAAGATGCACCAGTCAAGAAGTCCGCTTCTGAAAGTGCCATTAATCAACAGCCAGAATTGGGTTTTGGCACCTCTTTTTGTATATTTACCGTCTTCGAGCGGGGGCTAACAGGTGTCAAAGCAACTTTGTATACGACTTATGGCGTGGGAGATTGCAATGATTCAGAGTACAAAAGACTGACGGCT
This sequence comes from Burkholderiaceae bacterium, assembly GCA_947447945.1. GTDB lineage: Bacteria > Pseudomonadota > Gammaproteobacteria > Burkholderiales > Burkholderiaceae > Polynucleobacter. The sequence goes on along the minus strand of CANFLR010000031.1, from coordinate 11,005 downwards.
GACTCGATTTCCGCCCAACTGCAAACTTTCATGAAGCCAGTTGGTATTATAAAAAATGGGCTTCACACCTTGGTCATGAGTCAGGATCTGAGTCCTGCATATGATCCGTATATTGAAATCGGCAAATTCCGCTTTAGAAAAGCCGGTGAGCTTACTATCAATTACTTGAATTTTGCCTATCGCTACATCACAGAACCTAGATTTCGCAAGGGACTCGCTTCTTCAAGCTTCACCCCTTTAAAGGTTTTTGCAGAGAAGTTTTATATATATAACCCAGGTCTAATGGTCTACCAGCTTCATAGTCCAGATGGCAAGACTTACACGATGACCACTTTCTCTAACTTAATTAACCCATCACTGAATTCAGATGGCCTTAAAGATCTAGGACCATCTTTAGAATTGCCTCAGGGCTGGACTTTTTCGGTAAGGGTTTTGGATAAGCAAATAAGTGTTCGTACCAATCAAGCACTGGATGGGGTGGAAAATATATTCGATAATTTCGGTAATTTTTATGTGCAAACCCAGTAGGTCATTTACCTAAATTTACTTCCCTGATTTATTGCTATTAATCGGCGTCTTATCCATATCACCCATGATCAGTGGAAGCCCTGTTGGTCCCTGTCCGAACAAGACCATTTTCGAGTTGCTAGATTCTGCTAGTTTTTGGGTTGCTTCGATACCGCGCCAACGTAAATAGCTGTCACTTAAGCCGGGCCTAATGATGTCTTGGAATTTGCGGATACCCTCGGCCTCAATTTCTTTGCGAGTCGCTTCAGAGCGCTCTGCCTCCAAAATAAAAGGGTAGCTTTGAGCCTTAGCTGACTCCACCATTTTTTGGGAAATAGCATCTTCAACTTCCTTGGGGAAACTAAAGTCCTGGAATTCAATTCCGACAATTCTGACTAAGCGAACATCATCAATGCCGGGCGGGGAGATTGAGTTAATAATGGATAAATCCGAACCCTTGCGGATTGCGCTCTGAACTGCAGCAATATCTAGAGTAAAGGCATCTGTAGACGATAATTTTCCAATCGCATCCCTCACTGAAGCGATGATGCTCGGTTCAACAAATTTTGAAACATAGCTTGAACCAACATACTTATGGAGCATTGGAATATTTTCCTCATACACCTTAAATTGATAAGAAACTGTTAGCTTGGATTTGAGCAAGTCTTTCGTTAAGACGTCGATGGACACCACTTTTTGTTGAATCGTTGTATCGTACTGGGTCACGCTATCCCATGGCCATTTCAGACGAATACCTTCCGGTAAAACCGTATATAAATCGGTTCCACCCCACAGCGGCCTATATAGGATCCCAACACTGCCCACGGGAATGGTGACATGAATCGTGGGCCATAAGACGATTGCAGTTGTTAAAAAGAAAAAGCAGATCACAATAAATTTGAGAGTGTGTTTACGAACCCAGTTGCGCAAATTTGGTAAATAATTTTTCATCATTTCAATCATTCGTCGGTTGCTAAACTAGACCAATCTACCTTGGTCAATGGTAATAATTTCATCAGCCACATCGAAATATCGATCATCATGGCTAATTGCAATCAGTGTTTTGCCAAGTGATTTAATGTAGGGCACCAATACTTGGTAAAAATACTTTCTAAATTCAGGGTCTTGATCTGCAGCCCATTCATCTAGCACAACAAACTGCTTATCTTCCAATAAGGCCTCTAACAGCGCCAATCTTTTTCGCTGGCCTGTTGACAAGTTAATTGTATCGAAGTGGTCATCCAGGATGGATACCTTATCTTTGAGTTGGAACATCTCGATCAAGGATTGACCTTCAGACAACTTCGCTTGATCAATTCCATACAGCTTTTTAAAGAGGAAAAAATCACTAAATACGACTGCAAAAAGATCACGGTAAGCGCTGGAGGAGGGCTGGTTTACCAATTGATCATTAACGGTGATATAGCCTTGGGTGGGTTCATATAGACCCAGTAATACTCTCATCAAGGTGGTTTTTCCGGAGCCGTTTTGTCCCCGAATAAAGTAGATTTTTCCCGCTTCAAAGCTTGCTGTAAAAGGCCCAAGATCAAATTGTCGATTTTTATCGAGTGAGGCGTACTCGTAAGTAATGCCATGCAATGTTAGGCGCTGAGTATTTAAATAAGCACCCCCAGCATTTTTTGAGATATCTTTCCCATGAGATTTCTCTAAACTATTTTTCAGACTTAACAACTGTCTGGCTGACGCCTCAGCTTGAACGATCATTGGCAGGGATGTGAAAACCGACTGAAAAGAGCCAACCATAAAAAGACTAGTTGTTGCGACCTTAAGAACGACATCCGAGAAGGAGTCTGACAAAACGGGTACAACAAAAATGAGCATTCCAACAGCAACGTACAAAATGATTTGCAGATAGCTAAAGGCATTACCCATAATAATCAGGGATGTTTCACGAGAATCACGAGATTTTTTTGCTGACAATATCAATTCTTCAATAAAGCTTTTGGCCCTTTGCGAGCTCATTTTGATTTCTTGAAATCCCGTCAAAAACTGTGCCACATAATCAAAGGTAACTGACTCCTCTACATTTGCCGCCCTAAGGCCTGCAGTTGCCTTCTTTTCAACCTGTAAAAAAATGGCCAATGTGGTCAGTAAAAATGCCAACATCAAGATACTCGCTATCCAGGAGAGGGTAGCTAGATAGATCAATGAAAAAAACACAATGGCCGTTGATTGTCCAATGTTCACAATGGTCACAATCGCTTGCGAAACGATTTGAGTATCTCTGGAAATGGATGTTTGGATCTCATTTTTATTGATGAATTTGAAAATGCTTAAATCTGATTTCAGCACCAAGTTAACAATATTTAAGCGAAAGCGGTAGATGAGTCCTTGAGTCGAGCAAACGCTTTCACGGTTGTTAATGCGATAAAAGTATAGGTAAAAAACCAGGCAAAAAACAAAAGCAAAAAATTCAAAAGTTGAACTTTCCTTCTGGATTAGTTGACTAGCAGCTTGATTTAACAGGGCAATAATTAATGCACCCGCTAGTCCGACTAACCCTGAAAAAAGACACATGCGCCTGAGCTCAACTCGGCTTTCGCTCTGAATTAATTCAATTAGACTGCTATGAAATGTTTTGTTGATCACTGTATTAAAGTTAAAAACCCGCCCATGGGGCGGGTTGATACATCTAGATTGATGGGTTGTTGGGTGACTTATTCAACTTAGGCTGCGTCAACCACGACTGCATCGACAACACCTGAATCCTTCTTTTGAAAGATTTTTTTGGCCTTGACGATCTGGTCATTGAAAAAGCCCTTAGCGTCTTTAGCATCAAAATCAATCAGAGAGCCTTGCTTTTCAAAATGTTTAATGAAGGTGACGCCAATTGCGTAGGTGCTTGCATAGGATAAAGCGGGCTGGGTAATCGCAGAGATAGTTGTGCCTACCACTGGAATATAGCGCGCAAAAGTAGATCCAATAGTCGTTGAGAACAGTGTTGCTACGCCAGCACCAGCTAATGAGCTAATGATGGAAACAACCAACTCTTTTTTAAATTCAACTTGGTATATCTTGCAAAGCTCGCTAATGAGTTTAATTTGTAAACCGGTGATTGCTGCGGTATCAACAATCGGCACCGGTATAAAGCCAGCAACGGCGGCCCATTGCGCCCAATTTTTGACAGACTGATGTGCTAGCTGATTGCGAAAATCAACACTTGCTTCACCTTCCGCTTGAGGTTGAACCTCATCGCTTAGGATTTCCTCTGCTGTTTTTTGATCATTTATTGTCACAGGCCATTCTCCTTATGAATTTTGAAAAAGACTAACTATTTTGAATCACGCTTTCCACTGCCAGTTGCTCTAAGCTTATAAAAATAACTTTACCATGATTGTTTTTTAAAGAAAAAAAGTATTTTTTGGGTTTGGGTTCGCCGATCAAGAAACTAAACAGGAATCCTACCGATCCTCCAGTGATAAAACCGGCCAATGCTCGTGACATGAAAAAAGGGCGCTTAAGTTGACTCTTGAGTTCCTTGGCTTGAATAGCAATAAACCCGAAGTTGGGTAACTCAAATCCATAGCCCCCACTCGTAAGCAATAGCACTGCAGTTCCCTTGGCAAGGCTGTCCTCCAGTTGATAGGAGACTATCTGCTGTGCATTCCCGGCTCTTGGCTGATCGGCCAGAGCGGTGTGAAATATTTCTTTCGCCTCGTGGCTGATCTCTTCAGGCGACGGTACTGGCTTTAAGTCTTGGCGAGAAATTCCATCTAAAGGATTGAATTTAATCGTTTTTTTTGGGGTTGGCATTATTGCATGGACTCCAAGTGGGGCATGATTTCTTGTGTCAGTGTTCTGAAATCATAGGCGGCTCCGCCGCTATTGTCATAGGTGGTGATAGGTTTTTTATAAGAAGGAGCCTCGGCTAGTTTGACGTTTTCCCGGATGAATGCCTGAAAAACTTGCTCGCCAAAGTGTTCTCTTAAGGATTCTAAAACTTCTCCAGAATGTCTGGTTCTGAGATCAACACGGGAGGCAAGAACTCCTAGGATCGATAATTGGGGATTGAACGCATCTTTGATTTTATCAATTACCGCCATCAATTGAGCAACACCAGCTAAGGACAGGACATGAGTTGAAACTGGCACGATCAATCGATCGGCACAAGCGAGAGCATTTACTGTGACCAAGCCAAGCGTTGGTGGCGTATCAAGCAAAATATAGTCCCAGTCACTGAGATTAGCCTGCTTTAGACGACGTTTAAGGATGGTTTCAGTAGCATATTCGCCTACGAGCGCCTTTTCTAGGTTGGATAATTCGGGGCTGGCATAGATTAGGCCAACATTGCTCACCATCGTAGGCTGGATCAAGTCTGCAACACTTTCTTTCGTGGCGAGTAAACCCATTGAATTCGCGGAACAGGTATTTTCTGGGCCAATCCACTGAGAAGCATTTCCTTGGGGATCTAAGTCAATCACTAGGACACGCTTACCTAGCTCGGCCAAACAAGCGGCCACATTAATGGTGGTGGTCGTTTTTGCGCAGCCACCTTTCAGGTTTGTAATTGCAATTATTTTCATCATCCTAAATTAAAGGAATTTGACCAAGAAAACAACTTTAACTTTTTTAAATAGATGATGCAGAGCTTTCCCCCACCATTTTTTAGGGCAAAAAGATCAAGCAAATCTTTTTAAAAAATGAGCATAAAGAAGTTTAGATGGCTATCCCAGTAGTTAAAACGGAGGCACACCCTCCGATCGGAGGGTGTTATCAAGCAAGGAAGTGGCTAATAATTCAAGTGTCAAATAAATTTAAGCCTCTTAGTTATCCATAGATTGGAAAACAGCATGCCAGCAAATGTGATTGAATTGGAAAATGCTCAGTTACTTGAGTTTACAGTTGAACACTTTGAGTCTATAACGAATTGAGGGCGCAACTTTAGTCTCTAATCTACGATTTTTTATTTGTATGCTAACCCTATCTGAGTTTGATACCTTCTCCAAAAAATACCTCCTTGACTGGGAGCAGAGGTCGACAGTACGTACCGGCAAAAGAAGTCGATTAAATAAAGAAGTTATTTCGAAGGTCGAGTTCTCCTTGCACCTTAAACCCTTCCTTCAATATCCAGAGATCCGAGCTTTTACACCAGAAGAATTGCATCCCTACTACCTACAAGCGCTATGCGATATGCTATACGGGGTCGCCCATTTTGAGGTTGATTTTGTAACCGATCAGTGCGGGAAGTTGGCCAATAAAGATTTGGGAATTGAGTTAAGTGCTGCCATTAAGCAAGTAGCCATTGCGATTGGGACTGATGAGATGTACCACGCATTTGCCGCCCGAGAATTGCTTGCTGATATTGAAGAGTTTACGGGGGTTATTCCAACAGTCTTGCAGCAATCGACTCAAGAGCAACCCCAACAGGTATTAGCAGAGAGCGATCCGAAGGTGGAGCCTCGATTGATGCCTTTGGAATATTTTAAGACCTCAGTGCCTCCAGCACTGGAGCGCATCGCCGAAACTACCTTTCTTTGCATACTGGAAAATGCTGTTGTGGATGATTTATTCGAAATGGCGAAGGATTTTGAAGTTGTTAATCCAGTGGCCGTCTATAACAGAGAGCACATACAGGACGAAGGACGTCATAAAGTATTCTTTCAACGGCTTTTGAAATATATTTGGGGCGCTATCTCAGAAGAAGATCGAGTTGTATTGGGTAAAGCAATTGCAGGTTACTTTAAAAAGTATATGTCTCAGTCTCGCGAGGAATTGGAGAGAGCCTTTTCTAAAAGTTTGCAAAAACTCCCTCTATCAGAATCAGCCATTCAGTCGATTGCTGCTCAAGTTGCTAATGAAATGCTTGCAAAGCCGTTTTACCAAAAAGATTTTACTAAAAATCCAATGCATTTAATGGGCTTTGCAGGTGTTACGGAGCATGCGCCAACCCGTGAATTATTTCTCAATCTTGGCTTGTTGGCTGAATCTCTTGAGCTTGCTTAGGAAATAATTGATCAATTTTTTACTTGATCCAAGCGTTGATCTTATCGCCTTAATGGCTTTTCTCTTTTAATTTTCTTACTTTATTCAATGCCATTCAATCACTCTTTGCTACTAAGGGCCTGCACCTTCGATGAATTATTATCAGACCTATTTCAGTCTAAATTGGGGGAAAAATCTCAGGCGGATATAGCGTCTGAGCGATTAGCGGCATGGTGCAAGGCTTCTGCAAGCGGAGACTGGGATCTCTTTGCTAAACGCTTAGAAAAAGATCAGATTGAATTTAAAGATATCTTGGCTCGATTTGCTAATGTCGAACTGAAGAGCTCTTCGGCTCTCTTGCCGCTATGGGTGACTGACGCGCAATGGGTTTTTGATGCCTTGACCCAAGGGACTACGGCAAATATAGAATTAGATCTAAACCCTCAAAAGCCAGTAGCATTTGAGGACATTTTTTTACCTCTTTTACAGTCAGCTCATGGCGAGCTTCAAAATACAATTACTACAACAGCTCTAGAGTGCTTTACACCACAAGCTAGAGCAGAGCTCAATTTTGCGCTGCTAAAGCAATTAAGCGATTTAGCTGCCCCACTTTTGTACAGTCTTTTTGTTAAAGAACTCAAAGGGCTATCGCAGGATGGAAAGTTACTACCTTCCGATTCTGATACGAATAAAAATCATTACCAAGATTTTGTTACTAGACTTCAGGCAGGAGCGCTTGAACACCTGTTCAATGAAAAGCCAGTGCTAATCAGGTTATTGTCAACGATCACTCGTCAATGGATTGATACCACTGGAGAATTAATTAATCGGCTTGGAAATGATTTGAATGCTATTGCAGAGCAAATATTGCATTGCAAAGAGCCTATCAAGGTAATTTCAATTGAGGGGGACTTATCAGATTCACATAACCTAGGACATTCAGTCCGTATTCTTGGGTTTGATAATGGCAGTAGAGTGGTATACAAGCCTAAAGATTTGGGTCTGGATGTGGTTTGGGTTGATTTTATCCATCATCTGAATAGCTTAAATCCACCGGTTCAATTACAGGTTGCCAATACCATTGCTTGTGATGGCTATGGTTGGTGTGAATTTATTAAGCATGAGTCTTGTCGATCTCAGGAAGATATTCAGCTTTTTTATGAGCGCTCTGGTGCTTGGTTGATCATCTTCCACTTATTGGCCAGTGGCGATATGCATTTCGAAAATATCATTGCCCGAGGCTCTCATCCCATACCAATTGATTTGGAAACAATCTTGCAGGCCTCTAATCCGGAATCATCCTTTGATCAAGTTGGCCTAACTGCTGCCAATCAAACGATGGAAAAAATTCAAAATTCAGTACTGATGGTCGGTATATTGCCTGCGTATGCTAAGTCACCTAAAAATAAAATTTTTGATATGGGCGGCTTAAATCCAGGGGCTAGCAGTAATTTAGTTTCAGAGTGGAAAAATATTAATACCAATGGCATGAGGTGGGTTCAGTTTCAAAACAATATTAATACCCATACCAATGTTCCCCATATCGATTTGGAGTATGCAAAATTTGGAGATTACAAAACTGAATTTATTCAGGGTTTTGAAAAATATGCCGATTTTCTACTGAAGCAAAAAAATTCTGCTTACCTAAAAGTGTTATGGCAGTCCTTCGCAGGTTTGCCAGTTCGCAAAGTCGTGCGTCCTACACGCTTTTATTATGCTCTTTTGCAGCGTCTCAAAGATCATCGCAATATGGATGATGGCATTAAATGGAGCGTGCAGGCTGACTTCCTGGCAAGACTAGGGGATTGGGATGCTAAAACTGATTTACTTTGGCCCCTGCAAAAGAGTGAGCGTGAAGCCCTATTCAATTTGAATATTCCTTTCTTTATATCGCCAAGTGATGGCAATCTTTTATCTGATATTTTTGGAAATGCTATTAAAACCCCCGCTATATCTGGCTTGCACAGAGCTCAACAGCGTTGGGAGTGTTTAGATAAAGAAGAAATTAATTGGCAAAGTTTAATTATTAAAATTAGCACAAGTTTTGTTTCTACTTCAAATCAATATCAACAGATAAAAGATAAGCATAGCTATGATCGCGTGATGCAAGCTGAGTCTTTAAATGTGATCACAAAAAAAGATTTCTGTGACGAATTAGAGGGGATTTTGGAGCAAATATATCGGCTAGCCTTTCAAGATAGCTCCAGCGTTAGTTGGCTTGGACTAGATTGGTTTCAAGATGCAGAAGTTGGTCAATTAGTTCCATTAAGCACTGATATATATAATGGTGTGAGTGGTATAGCCCTATTTTTAGCGGCATATCAGAAGCAATTTAGCGATGACAAATCGAAACAACTGCTCAATAAAATTATCAATGGCTTGCGTGCGCAAATCTACAGCCCAAGCTCTTCCCGCTGGGCTAGAAGTTTAGGCATTGGTGGTGCCGCGGGTCTTGGTTCAGTCATTTATGCACTTACTAATATTGCACAGTTATTAGGAGACCAAGAATTACTGCACGATGCAATGCAAACATCTAAGTTAATGACTCATGAGTTAATCATGGCTGATCAATCCCTAGATATTATTTCGGGGTCTGCTGGGGCAATCCTCAGTCTATTAGCTTTGTATCAAAAGACAAATTCTTCCGATGTTCTGGAAAAAGCAGTGCTTTGCGGTGATCATTTATTGAATACGCCGCGACTTGGAGAAGAGGGTCGCCGAACTTGGGTTGGTTTGGGTTTTGGTAATACTCCATTGAATGGGATGTCGCATGGCGCCGCTGGATTTGCATATGCCTTTACCAAATTGCATCAACTGACTCAGCGATCTGATTTTGCTCAGGCCGCCAAAGAATGTCTTGCCTATGAAGAGTCTAATTATGATGAAGAATCTCATAATTGGCCTGATTACCGGATGGATGATGATGGGAAACCAATGAGGAAGTTCATCTGTCAATGGTGCCATGGAGCTCCTGGTATTGGTTTAGCTCGTATTGCTCAAGTGAAATTTGGTGCAGATCTCAATTCAGCTAAAGCAGATATTGAAAATGCAGCTAAGTGTACTGAACTCAATTGGCCTAATTACGTAGATACCCTGTGTTGCGGGACCTTAGGAAGTATTGAGTTTTTGAGCGAAGCCGGCAAATTACTTGATGATGAAAATCTGAGTGGGCTTGCTACTAGTCGTTTAAAGGAAATTATCGCCACGAGACAAAAGCAAGGTCAATACACCTTGGGCGAAGGTGATATTCAATTTAATTTAGGGTTGTTTAGGGGCTTATCGGGTATTGGTTATACCTTATTGAGAAAGATGAATCCCGGTCTTCCAAATGTTTTAATATGGGAGTAGGCAAGAAAATGCCTTATTTATCGATCGTTGTTTAAGTCCTATTTCTTCAGTAAGCATTGGCTTTTTTGGTCCTGGGGTGGGGCCTTATTCATCTTATTTGGATCTTGGCTCCAAGTAGAAATCGATGTTCGCATCAATGAGTGGTTTGGGCAGTTTTACAACACCATCCAAAAAGCCCTAACTACTGCAAATAGTATTTCGATAGATAGCTACTATCGATTACTTCTCGACATCTTTATTCTTGCTGGTCAATTTGTCTTTATTGCCGTCATTTTGAACTTTTTTGCAAAGCATTGGGTATTTCGTTGGCGTCAGGCAATGACTCTCTATTTCATTGAGCATTGGCAGGAGTTACGGCATATAGAAGGTGCCAGCCAGAGGGTGCAAGAGGATACAAAGCGTTTTGCAACGATCATGGAGTCCTTAGGTGCGCACCTTGTTGAGTCAGTGATGGTGCTCTTAGCCTTTATCCCCATTCTTTGGCAGTTATCGGGATCCATTAATGAAGTTCCCATTCTTGGGCATCTAGATCATGCCCCGGTATTTGTGACTATATTTTTTGCTCTTTTTGGAACGATTGCCCTGGGGCTCATTGGATTTAAGTTACCTGGGCTAGAGTTTAACAATCAGAGAGTGGAGGCGGCCTTCAGAAAAGAGTTGGTGATTGCGGAGGATAGTGCTCATCGCGGTGAACTTAGTGTGATGAACAGTCTTTTTACTGAGGTGAGAACTAACTATTTTCGCCTGTTCTTCCACTACCTCTATTTTGATGTCGCTAAATTTAGTTATCTACAGATAGGCGTCATTATTCCTTATCTACTTTTGGCACCCACCATTGTGGCCGGTCTGATTACATTGGGAGTAATGCAACAGATTATTCGGGCTTTTTATAGGGTGCTAGATTCTTTCCAGTTTCTGGTAAAGAGCTGGCCTACTATTGTTGAGTTAATTTCTGTTTACAAGAGGTTACAGACTTTTTCAAATACCCTTAAATGAACTCTGGCCGCCTTGGTTAATTCTTGGGCGTATTTTTGTAAAGAGATCCAAAGAGGGGGTTAAACCCATCCCTTCGTTCGGAGGGTTTTAGCTAGTAATAAAGTACTTTATAAATTATGGGTGAAATACCTGTTTCACAGTCTTATTAACCCACCTTGGAGAAATACCATGCCAGTACAAATGATCGAATTAGAAGAAGTAACAATGGTTG
>CANFLR010000030.1 GCA_947447945.1 Burkholderiaceae bacterium | reverse complement strand
GTTAAGGCTTGCCACTCCACCTGTCGCGCTCACAAAAGAAACGTGTGAGAGATGATCAGTGCTCGCTAATTTAGAAAGGCTGACCAGATTTTCTGCTTGAGCAATTGTTGGGCTACCGGTAATCACTACTGATCCCGTAGCAGGTAATTTCACACTAGCAATCAGGCTTAAGGTATCGCTTAAGCCAAGAGACAAGGTACCGGTTGGATTCGCTAAAGTGACATGGCCAGTATCCATGCCCACCTTACCTAAGAGGTTTAAAGCATCACTGGCATTGACAGTAATCGCACTGAAGTCGGGGTTTTCTAAAGTAGCGCCAGTCAGGCTCAGCTTGCCAACTAGGCTATTGGCTTGCGCAACCGAGATCGCTCCCGTTACGGTGATGCCAGCGCCAAAGGATTTGACTGCGCTAGCCAAAGTCACTGCTTCGGCAGCGGTAAGGTTTGCCGTACCTGTCACACTCGCACTGCTTAAGTTGACCTTACCAGCAAGAGTGAGCGCTCCACTGCTATTGATCGTGCTATCGCTAATCCGCGTCGCAATATTAAAGATACTGCTACTGACTCCCGCAGTCGATAGCAGGTTAATCGCATCGGCAGAAGTGACTACGCTATCGCTAATCTTGGTCGTACCGCCCAGCAGACCGGCATCAGCACCACCGGCATAAGCCAAGAGCGTCTTGGCATTGGCCATCGAGATCGTACTATCGGATAAACGTGCACCGGTGGCATAAGCGACATTGGAGAGGACCGACAGGGCTTGCACATCGGCCAGCGCAACACTGGTATCGGTTAGCGTCACTGCGCTAGCAAAACTTAAGCCACTACCGATGAGCAGTTTGGCTTGCGCTACGCTGACAGAGCTTGCGCTCACGGTGGTGATACCTGAGGCGACTAAAGCGCTAACTTCAGAACCCGTGAGTTTTGACCAGTCAGATGCATTGAGCGCTAAGGCGGGTGAGCCACCGCTCTGCGCCTTAAAGGTAATTGCACCAGCAGCATCGCTATTGAGCGTGTCAAAGTTCGCTAGGCTGAGTTTTTCTGAATCTAAAACCGTAATCGTAATTTTGGGCTGGGTATCAGGCACCAGAATCTGGCTAGCAGCAGTACTTAAAGCCAAACTTAAACTGCTGTAACTATCGGCAATTGCTAAGTTACCAACCGTGAAGCCTTGAGAGACAAAATAGGCTTGATCACTAGCGCTTAAAGCAATCACCGTTGGGTGACCTTGAACAGTAGTACCAGAAATATTTTCAATATTGGCGATCACCGCCCGCGCTTGGGCGGCAGATAAAACATTCGCACCAAAATCAAATTGCTTGACACCATTGGCAATCAAACTGGGTGCCCAAGTCGTGATGCTGTCCATCTCGCTAAGGCTGACCGCTGCGACGACAGGACTGCCTCCACCAGATATGCTCAAACCGCTATTAATGATTAAATTGATATCTGAGAGCGCTAACTCATGAGCGTAGTGCTGCGCAGCCGTCGTGGTGTTCACCACCACCGAGCTCATGCCCAAGGTCTTGAGTGCGCTGATATTGCTTCTTAAGGAAACCAGATCGCTATCGCCAAAGGCAACAGCGACGCTTTGACCACTAGTAATGCTCAAGCTCTTGGTGAGGTTTTGGAAACTGCTTAATGACAGGCTTAAACCATCGCTAGCGAAGATGCTACTTGCACCTTGGCTAGCATAGCTGGCGGCATTACTGATAACGGTTGTCAGATTGCTCGCGGTATCGACTATGGTGATCTGATCACCGCTAGCAAAACCAAAACCATCTTTACGAATTTCTTGGAACACTGCGACATTGAGGCTAAGAGAACCTGAAGCGGCGTGAATGGTATCGACGTGCGCTTTTGCTAGCAGTGCTAGTTCATGTTCGAAGTTCACCACGGCGGTATCGGTTCCTGATCCTACGGGAACGTCAGCCTGCCCTAAGTTCATCGTCACGGAGTCGGCTGTGGCAAAGCTCAGCAATGGCACTGCAGCGCTTGGGTTCGAGCTGGTCGTTACGCCAGTGATTGCCAAAGCCTGAGTAAAGGTCAATGATAAGGAGCCATTTGCTGCCATCACTTGGTTAACACCCAAGCCGGCCAAAGTACTCGCGTTTGCGACGATGGTTCCTAAGTTGGTATTGCCGCTGTCAAGCTGGACACTGACTTGCGCCACATTCGATTTATTAAAAGACAATGGGCTAGCAGAATCACTCGCCGCTTGCATGGTGGTGATGTCGCTGTAATGCACTACCCCACCAGTAGCAGAGATATCCAAGCTTGCGTGACCAATATGCACACTGGGGTTGTTACTCATGATGCTGGTCAGATTGGCCAAGCTCACCGTATTAGCAGTGCCCAGTGCGCCGCTAATAATCACGCCGCCCAAAGGAATGTGACCATTAAGCGCAACGGCATCACTTAAAGCAATCGTTGAATCTAATAAACGTGTACTGGCATCAAAACCTTGCACGCTAGAGAGCAGCAACTTGGCATCTGCCGCCGACAGTGCACCGCTGACGGTCGTGGTCGACAAGTCCACACTGCCTTGTAGCGTCTTCGCATCGAGCCAAGAAATGACGCCATCAGAAACTTTGACTGAACTCAGATCCAAAGTCGTAGATGCGAGTAATCCTTTTAAGGTGCTCAGACTTAAGCTGGCATCGCTAATCTTGGTGCCAGCAGCCAGGGTGACATTCAGGCCAGGGATCTTGTACTTTGTTACTAAGTCGGTAGACGCTAAGTTATCGCGAACCAGGGTCTGATAATTTGCATAAGAAATTGAGGTATCGGTGAGCGTGGTGGTTTTAGCAAAACCAAACTCCAAGTTATGCAATGTGAGTGCTTGTGCTACCGAGACGGTGCCTGCTGTGGCAAGGACAGTGGCAATACCAGCAGACTGATACAAAGCCGCATTTAAGGTACTGAGCGAACTGAGATCACTTGGTGAGAGATAAAGCGAAATCGGGTAGGTGGTACTAAAGACCAAGTGGTTACCCGTCAGCGCCGCTAACTGACCAAACTGTTGCGTCGTAATGCTTGCTGCACTCGCACCCGGCAAGTTACCAGTAAAGGTTACATTCGTGACACCTGTAGAGGCAGGCAGAATGTAGCTGACCGGCGTACCAGTTGGCGAACCTGTCAGGAAGATCTGTAAACGTCCGGTGGCTGCATCAACGGCAAAGTTGTAAGAGTGGGTTGCATCGGCATGGAAGCTTGCCAAGCTCATCGTATCGGCGAGGAGCAAACCATCGGCCGATTTAAATCCAGCCGTCACTAAGGCGTCAGCCAAGTCTGTGACCAAACCACCGGTAACCTTCACACCATCAACGCCAGTCGGATTGAGAATCGACAATAGTTGCGCCGCTTGGGTGGAGTTAAAGACACTACCGCCTAAGAGGTACTGTGTAAATCCATGACTCACCAATTTGGATGCTGCTGCTACCGCTGCTGCTCCCGCGGAACCGGAGGCTTCCAGATTCGTTAAATCCTCTGGTGAAATATTGACAATACCGTTGGTGAAATACAGGCCAGAGGTATTAACCAAGGCCTCTGCTTGCGCCAAGGTAAATGATGTGACTGTGGTTGCCACAAACACATTGGTGACATTAAATGCCGTAATCGCCGCTGCGTGGCTGGTGAGGTAACTCAGATCTGAGTTGTTGTTGATCTGTAGTTGTACCGAAGTACCTGGCGCAATCGCTAAGGCATTAGCACCATCTTGTATCAGAGTCGTGATTTGACTGGTAGTTAAGGCTAAGGTTCCAGAGCTTGAAGAAATCTGCGAAATACCATCAGCTTGCAAGGTGATCGAGTTGTTGATCAGGTAGCTCACATCATCTGGCGAGTTGGCCTGAGCAGTAATCGTGACAGCCTCTCCTGCAGGATCAGTCGCCAGGAACTTTAGACCCGTGAGGCTCATGCCTGGCACACCAATGCCGGTAATGTCGGCAATTTGCGCAGCGGTTAAGGTCAGACTACTGCTGGCAGCTTGCAGTTGGGTAACGCCGAGATTGGCGAGCAGTGTTGCTGAACTCTGAATCGTCGTATCACGCAAACCTAAGTCATACACACCGGAGCTGGAGAGTTGTACGGTTACCGCATCAGTAGAAGCAAACTTGAGCATGGCTCTGCTGATGTTTTGCGCTTCAGCAAAGTTGATGCTTAAGGTCCCTGCACTACCCGCAATTTGATCGACGCCATTTAAAGCGTAAGTCTGTAGTTGTGAGAGTGAATCCAGGATTGAGGCATTGCTATTACCAGCATCGAGTTTCAGAGTCACTAAATCGTTTGCTACAAAGGACACACGAGCAGCCATTAAGGCATCAGCTTGAGTGGCGCTCACGGTTAAAGTAGCACCAGCAGCTTTGATAAAAATATTGGCAGCTAAGGCATTGTTTTGTGCAGCAGTCACTACATCAGCCAAGGTATTGCCGGTGACATTTTGCAACTGAATCTGGACAGTATCACCAGTAGCAAAACCAATGCCCGCGTTGTTCAGGGCAACCTCTTGCTTTAAGGTCAATGAGAGTGAGCCCGTTGCCGATTTGATTTGCGTGATCCCAGCGGCTGCCAGTTTGGAAAGGCCTACCGTGTTGATCTTGGCATCAAACAAATTGGCAAAGTCGCTGTTGTTGGCAGATAAGCTGAGGTTGGCATTACCCCCATCAACACCAATAAAGTGGAAGGCATTACTGGTGCTGCCAATCGCCATCACTTTTTGCACTTGTGCCAGCGTTAACTTATCACCTACGGCCAAGGCCACATTGATTTGAGTACCTACACCCGGTGAGCGGTCAACCGCCAGCATCACACCCTTATTCGCCAGTGAGGCAACATCAGAGTAGCTGATGGCGTTGCCGGTAACGATCAGCGGTGTTCCTGCCGGAATCGCTAGACCCAGATTGGCATAGACCACACTGTCAGTAGCAGTTAAGCCACCAGTCGCATTAATCGTTCCGCCAACCAGAGTGATGCCCCCATCGGCATAAATGGCTTTCGCTAAGGCTTGTGAGACGCTCGTTGCTGTACCACTCAAAGACAGGGTGCTAATACCGGCAGCCTTGAGAACGTCGAGATTGAGACTGCCGCTAGTATTGGTGCTTAATAAATTATTGAGTACTGCTGTCGAGCTGACGCTCGCCATCGTGCCGCTAAAGGTCGCGCCCTTCGCAATTAAAGCAAAGGCATTGACAGCATTAGATGAATTGACATCCACCACGCGATCGACGATGGTAGTGCCTGTAGCAAAGGTAAGGCCATTACCAATCACCACAGAAGCTTGTGCTACCGTGAGATTACCGTTAGCTTGTAAGGTGGTTAAACCTGCATTAGCCAAAGCACTCGCAGAATTGCTAGTCGCAATCGTTTGTAAATCTGATCCAGTCACTTTGAGAACGCCGTTGACAAACTGCGCACTGCCATGAGCATTCGTGACCGAAGCAATGACTTTTTGCGCTTGACTTAAGCTAACCGTACCTGCTGAACCATCAGATAAACCAGCATCGATCTGAATCGGAGTACTGCTACCAGAGCTAAATGCCAAGCCTTTGAGTGCCATCGAATAGGCATCGCTCAAACTCAAGCTTGAGGCGGTAATAGTGGTGCCAGGCGGTAAGCTCAGCTGCAAGCCCATGCTACTCAAGTTGGCAATCATCGACACGGAAACGGTCTGGCCCGCTAAGTCAACGATAGTGTTTGGTGCAAAGCTGATTGATGGGTTTGCTGCTAGTAAGGCATTGACTTCAGCATAAGGAATAGCACCACCTGCAGAAGACACCGTAGTGATGCCCATCGTAGAGATGGCCCGCAAGGTAGACAGCGATGCATTCTCAATGTGATCTGTTGCTGCCACTTGCAAGGTAATGCCGGCATTGACAGAAGTGATACCTTTATTGATCAGTCCTTTGACTTCACTAAAGCTCAGACCACTCGCGCCAATATTGGCATTGTGAATACCGATCGCACCGAAGTTCACGGTATCACTGAGCGCTGCATCGACTGCTGCAGTATTCGTCAACTGCAAGATGGTGTTTGAACTAAAGCTGACTGAAGAACCTACTGCGCCAACAATCGCATCGACTTGTGTTTGAGTAAGTAAGCCCGAAATTGGTTTGATCACATCAACATGCTGGGTTGCTAACGCAGTTAAGGTCGGCAGTGTGCTACCAGTAAATTGCGTGCCCGCTAAATCTGCACTCGAGAGTTGGATGGTATTGCTGTGGTCATTGGCAAAAATGGCTGGGCCAGAACTCGTGAGCAACAGCTTGGCATTTGCCAAAGTCAAACTACTGTTGGACAGTCCTGCAAAATCACTACCAGCAGTGAGTGTTAATCCCGACTTCACTAAGGTGATCAGATTATTCGCAGCGCTATTGCCAGAAGTAAAGGCTGCATCAGCTGAACTCAGAACATAAGGAGAAGCAGGCGTCACGCCATCGCTAGCAAATTTGGTGAAGTTCACACCGCTGTTGACCATCGTCAGTAAATCATTGGCCGCCAAAATCGGTAGTGTTGGGTCATACGCATAAGCAACCGTGATCGGGGTTTTAAACGTGCCGCCATCGGTAAAGACCACCGTCTCTGCATAACCCAAATCGAAGGTCACACCTGCTGGCGGCGTTAAGCCATGCGCTGCAAAGTAACCTGCTTGAGTTGCCGACATGCCCGTGTCGCTTAACTGTGCGCCAGAAATGTTGACGCTGGAATTGAGATTGATCAGAGCATTGGCTTCTGCTGAAGAAATCAAACTACCACTCGCCATGGCGTAAGACTTCACACCCATCGCAATCAGTTGCTTGCCCCACGCACTGCCCGTCAGAATCGCATCTAAGTCGGCCTTGGTAATCGTGACCGTCGTATTGCTAAAGTTCAGGCCGCCAGCAACTGCAGCATTCTGCAAAGCCTTCACATCGCTTAAGTTCAGATTCAGATTGGACAATGTGAGTTTGCCATTAGCAAAGCTCAGTCCATTCCCAACTTGCGTGCCGGTGGTTGGGAATACAAAGCCCACACCCGCATTAGCGAGCTTGAGTAAATTGGCTTCAATCGTAGAAGCACTACCTAGCAAATCTGATACTTGTAAAGAAACGCTTAAGCTTGGTGGCAGACTACTGTTGGCAGTAAAACTTGCACCGCTGTTGATGATCGATAAAGCATCTTGCACCGTCAGACTTGCAGCCGATGCATCTATCACTGAACCGCTTGCTAGAGAGACACCTGCACCAGCTAAAAGTTTGGCTTGATCATAGGTGACCTGGTTATGCATCGCCGTATCGTGCGAAGCATCAGCGACAAAAGATCCTGAGCTAAAGCTTACGCCCTGACTGATCCAATCCAATGCAGTGGCCGCATCAATCGTGAGACTTCCCGCAACGGACTTAAAGCCATAAATACCATCAGCTTCTAACGATGCAATGTTGGCAACAACTTGGTTGAACTGCGCTTGACTAGCAACCGTCAGAGTGACAGAAACTTTGCTCGAATCAAATAAAGGCGTGCCATCGTTAAAGCTGGCAAGGTTCACCGTACTTAAGCCGTTACCCAACAACGCAATCTGAATTTTGGTGTTGCTACCAAGTACGGTAACCGAGTCAACATTCAGTTTGATCAACTCTGCCAATGACACCTGACTGATTTCGCTGGCGATATCCGTTAATTGAATCGTGTTGCCATTGGCGATCACATTGCCAGCAGCGTCTTTTGCCAATACGCCATTGGCCAGACCATCATTTAAGCCACCATCGGATTCATTGATGACTTGCGAGACGAGGTATACCGGCACGAACAAACTCGTCGCCGCAGTAACGGTTGCGCCTTGTAAAGCGAGTAACTGCTGCATGCTGCTCGCTTGCACCGCAATGTCATTGGTGATGGCCGCCACATCAATGGTGGCTGTTGCACCAGTGAGGTAGTCATCAACCGCTTGGATTAAATCCGTTTGTGAAACCCCTGCTGCTGCCTTCGCACCTGCAATCCAACTTTGCGCTGTCGCATCGCTTGAATCTTGCGCTAAGGTTTGATAAGCATTGGCCAAATGCGAGTAGTAGGAGCTGACCGAGTTGTTGGTTGCAATAATCGCATTGGCAATCGTCGTAACTTGAGTGCTACTGGTACTCAGACCCAACTCTTCTGCAATCACTGAGGCAGTGATAGCGTTGACGTTGACACTACTTGCGCCACTAGCAATGCTGGTACTGATGGCATCCACTACGGAATTGAGTGCACTCGTCAACGCATCTGCGCCAACAGCTCCACCACCAGCATGCACAGCTGCTGCACTCTGGATCAAGGTGTACATCGTTTGCTGAATCGTGAAAACCGCTTGACCTAACTGCACCTCACCTGCATTGCTTGAACTCATCGCAGCAATGGGGTTGAAGGTGCTTAAATCGGCAACTCCCGTTATGCCCAACTGCGCTTTAAGTTGATCCTCAGAGATCGCACTGGTTGAGGCCAACACCATCGTCAACGGCGTAATCGCCGTGACGCTCGCCGTTTGATTGCCAGTGAGCGTTTGAATATTTGCGCCCGCTACCAACTGGCCAACTTGTTGACCTGTGTTTTGGTCGTAACCACCTGCTTCCACGACGACGCGAATATTGGAAGCAGAGAGTGCTTTGGCTGCGTTGATTTCTGCGACTGCTGCAGCATTGGTGATTGCTGCTTTGGTTAAATCAAATCCGTATGCACCACTCGCATCAGTCGTAGTTTGTAATTCGGTTTTCCATTGGCCGTTGATAAAGGCTTGCAAGTCAACCGTTGCTCCCTGAATCAAGCCGTCAATTGCTGCGCCTGCAATCGCAGCAGTAACGCCACCACCACCAGCGGCGCCACCACCCAGCTCTGCAGCAGCCGAAGCCACAGCCCCTGCTGCACCGCCTCCACCACCTAAACCTGCGAGACCTCCAAGCAAGCCCGAGAGGTATGCAGGATCAAAGCCGCCCGCTCCAGAACCATCTCCCAGCTCTCCGAGATTGGGTGCGTTTTCTGCAAAGCGCGTGAGATCAGCGCCACTTGCTTCGTTCGCAAACTCCAGCGGCAAGGTAAGGTCAGCAAACTGCGTACCTTGTGAACCACCGCCGGTTTGTTGCGGATACATTTCGCGCAACTCGGTAAAGGTGGTAGTTGTCAGCGCCGATCCTGGCGCCGTGTTGAATTCAATCGCAGCACGCTCGATCGCTTGCGTAATCGCTTGATCACGCGTCATGACCGGATCAGTACCTGCTGCTACATCCTGCGAGCCAACTTTCGGAGTGGGATGTTGTGCAAACCAATCCGCAAAAAAATGTTTGAGTTGTGAGAGCGTATCGAGTGCATCGGTGACAGGTGCTGTTGCTACTTGTGCCAACAACATCTGCGCGCGTGGGCTCAGATGAATCGGTCTGGCATCGTGTTCGTGTTGTCCTTGCGCTGCAACTGGTGCATCCTCATTCGAGGCAACGCTGCTATCACCGTCTTGCGTTTCACTGAGCGCTTGATCGGCATTGTCTTCGGCGCTTAACTTCAGTTCTTCAGTAGCTTGGGCTGCTGCCTGCGCACGCTCAGCATCAAGCGCTAAACCAAATACGACCCCTGCGATCCACTGGAAAGTTTTGATGTCAAAGGAATTCGTGACAGCATTTACCAACTTGCCCAAATTGGCCAGACGGTTTTTTGGAGCAAGAGTTGCTGCAGGCGCCTTTGGTAGGCGCCCCTGCACAGACCGCTTGGAGGAGGTCTTGGTCTTTTTGCTCACGACGAGAATGGAGGACGGATTTTCACTCCATTAGCTTAATCGCCAATAGCAATATGCCTTACCCACCGAATTTGGGATTATTTCAAGACCCCAAAATACCCCCAAGATGAGCGTGCAATAAATAGTAAAACTGATACCTTAAAATTATCAGTTCTTTCATATTTTCACTTGATATTGCCTAATAAATAGGCAAATTTCCAGCAAAGCCTTATCAATATTGGCTATATTGGGTATGCGATGGGGGGGGAAATTGATTAATTTTAGTATATTTTTGATATTAAAATGGATTAATTATTAAGATAATTAAATAATCACTTTTATAATCAATAAATAGATATTAAATATTATTTAATTGAGATGAATAAATATTCATTTACTTAATCAAAATATCTTAAGATTTTCTGATTAACTTTAGCAGTTTTTTTACTGTTTTTTAGCAGCCAAATGCGCTCTAATTTCCAGCAAAATAGGGATATTTTTAGCTTTAAATTACTTTTTATGCTTGGAATTTCCAATTTTAAGGCCTATTTTTACAAGCGCTTAAAGCAACTCAGGTGTGGTTTTTGGGACTTCGATGTGGGTTTTATCCCACTATCGTGTATTTTTAGGGGGTAAATAGCACATTCCCCGTGCGATTTAATATAACTATTGTTATATTTACCACGAATATCCAGCATTAAATGCCCATTTAAGAGGTATTTGCTGTGTTTTTCCACTCCTCATCAGCAATCTACCCTGCTTTAACACCCTCTTAAATAAGGTTATTTATGAAGCTGGATTTTTCCAAAGAGCTTTCCCGCCGCTTAATTGAATACTACGGCCGTATGCCAAGTGCAGCAGTAGTCAGTCGGGACTTTAATTTAAGAGCTAAAGATGTCTCGGCCATTTCTCAAGAAACGGCCAGGCGCTGGATGCGTAGCCTCTCCCTCCCAGAAATCGAACGCCTCCAAGTCTTGGTGGAGTGGCTAAGCTTGGACATGTCCTTCCTGACTAATCGCTCAAGCCCCCTTGAGGAAGATGCTCATAAGGGAAATGATCGCAGAGGGAAAGCAGTCACCTTAGACCCTCTTGAGACGCTCTTACTCAAGAGTTTTAGAGAGACTGATGCACGCGGTAAACATTGCCTCATCACCCTGGCTAAGGCATTGCACGAACGCCCTTCACTCTCTATCTAGGAGCGCCCCATTTGCGCATTGCAGGAAAGAGTAGGGTTACGATTGTGCCCACACCAAGCTCGCTCTGAATCAGAATCTCGCCTGAATGCGCCTGCATAATTTCTTTGGCAATCGCTAAGCCCAGTCCTGTTCCAGAAATCTGTGCATGCGCTTTACTCCGATAAAAACGTTCGAAGGCGTGCTCTAAATCTTCTGCAGAAATGCCGCTACCAAAATCTTGCACTGAAACGCCGACATATTCTTGCTCATTTCTTTTTTGGGTGAAGGTTTTGACAATCACAGGACTACCCTGCGGTGAATATTTAAAGGCATTGCTGAGCAAGTTCACCATCAAGCGTTTAAAACTTTCGATATGCAATTTAATCTCGGGCAAATGATCATCGACATACATCACGACTTCTCGTGCATCACCGTGCATCCGAAACTGACTCACTACAGGTCGTAAATAATTTGCAAGCGAGGTTTCATGTAAGTCAAAGCCTTGCGCAATTTGATGCTCCAACCTTGAAAGATCCAATAAATCATTGACAAGGTCTGCCATATTTTTGGATTGGCGCTCAATCACTTCGGCCATTTCTTCGACGATCTCAACGCTAGGCTGGGTGTTACTCTTGAGACGTCGCACCAACAGCTCGGCATATCCCAAAATGCTACTAATTGGCGTGCGCAACTCATGTGCGGCAGTCGACATAAAGGTGCTGCGCAATTCTTCTAACTCCGCTTCTTGCGTGACATCACGCAAATACACTACCAAACTATTAGATTGGTTCGCTTTGGTTAGAACAGCCAAAGTGCGTTTAAAGGGTTTCTCTAAAGTGAGCCAGCGTACTTGCTCACTTTCTTTAAATAGGCGATGCATCTGCATCATCGAAAAATCAATTGTTTGAGAGCGCAATTTTTCTAAAAGATGCGTTAAGGGTTGCTCTACAACTTCCGTTACCTTAAGTCCAGTCAAGGTTTCAAATGCTGGGTTGGCGTAACCGACCTGGCCATTCGCATCAATCTCAATGAATCCATCTGATGAAAGCGTGAAGATCGCCTCTAGCTGTTCATTGCGTTGCGCTACTTGTTTCTCAAGACCGGCATAGCCTTGCCGTAAACGCTCAAGCATTTGAGCAAACTGCGCACTCAAGCGACCTACCTCGTCGCGACGTTTAAGCAATTTGGATAATCTGGGCTGACTAATTAAACTCGAAAAACTAAGCTGATCGACCGTTAATGCATAGCTGGTTAAATCTTCCAAAGGGGTAGCCAAACTATTACCTGCCAAAGTAATAAATAAAGCAGCCACTAAAGAAATCAGTAATAGCATCACAATAAACGGTGGCAATAGCTCTAGGGCAACAGTGCGCGACCAATTGGTTCTCTCCTTTAAGGCTAATTGCAAATGCAAATCCTGCAAGGGTGGAATCAGTCGCAATGGCGCACTGATGGTTTTCCAAACCTCACCACTTGGACCCAGTGTTGCGCTACGCTGTTCTGAGCGTCCTAGTAATTCACGGGCCACTTTCTGACTGCGGTCATCGCCCTCACTGAGGTCCGACACCACTTGCCCTGCGCCATCCTTTAGCGACCAGGCCGCGAGATCTTTGCGCCCCTGAAAAAAACTTCCCATCAATTGGTTCATGGGCTCGCTTAATACAAAAACACCGCGCGACTCTAATGGCTGAGCAATTTGGAGCTCATAACCTTCGTCCGTCTTTAGGAGTGCTGCCTGCGTTTGGTGCTGCACCAGCGCTTTACGGGCCAAGGCCTCCGATTCCGCAAGCCAAGAAACATTATCCCCAACTGAATACAGGCGCTTTAGATTCGCATCTAATAAATAAAAATCATTACTCTCTGCGCGCATCAGAGGATGACGACTTAAGAACCGATCCAATACTGCAGGCGCTTGATCTGGTCTAAAGAGCGCAGTCATGAGCGTTGGATTGGCGCCTAGCAAACGCACCTCACCTACTAAATGATTAAGGGAAGATTCAATCATCTCCAGTTGCACGGTATGTTCGCGCTCTAGCTGCTCGAGAATATTTTTCTCAACAGCCTTACGGGAAACCTGCAGCGCTCCACCTGCCATAAATAGCAACACGACGAAGTTAATCAGAATTAACCACACCAAAATTTGGTTACGGAGAGAGGATTGGTACCAACGCTTGAACAAGGATTTCCTTTATGGCAAAACTGACACTTATTTAATCACTTTATCCACATTTCAAAATTTTTTGTTATTGTCACGACATGATCTCCGATGACGCCTACGTATCCACTAGGGAAGCTGCCGACCTGCTAGGCATCTCTTTGCGCACTGCGCAATTGTGGGTCGAAAGCGGCGTTCTCCTTGCTTGGAAGACCTCTGGCGGTCACCGCCGGATTCTGCGTAAGTCTGTCAATGCCCTCCTCGAAGAGCGTGCTCGGCAAGCCAACGCCCCCGCCAGCAAAGGCAAAGCAGGCGCCGCTCGTAAGCTCGTGATTGTTGAGGATGACCAAGATCTCACGCGCTTAATTGAACTTTCTTTATCTGATCTTGCGGAGCCCCCGGAAATTCGGAGTGCTAAAGATGGCTTTGAAGGGCTAGTCTTAATTGGTCAATTTCGTCCAGATGTGGTGATTGCCGACCTCAATATGCCTGGAATGGATGGCTTTCGGATGATTAACTCCCTGCTGGGTAGCGAATTTGCCCCCGCCAAAATTATTGTGAGCACCGCCCTAAGCTCGGCCGATATTGTAGCCAGGGGGGGTCTGCCGGACTCGGTTGACATTTTGCAAAAACCCTACTCTCTCGAATTGCTAGAACAAAAAGTGCTTGAAATCCTTAAAAACGGATTTTTTGCCCCGAATTAAATCGCACTTTCCCCAATAAGCGCATACCAGTAAAGCACTAGGTACGCGTTTCATATTTATCACTTAGAATTTGAGGATGAATTTCAGGGGCAAAAAACCGCCTTTTCAATCTCTTTTTGCGTTTTTTTTGCTAGGAATCGTGTTTTTCACGTTGCCTTTATCCCCATTACAGGCTGCCGATAGCCCTAATTCGAGCCCCTCAACATGGAATTCGCTTTTTGGCGATAAACCTGCCGCGGCACCGGAAAAAGACCCTAAAAAAACTCCCCAAAAAAAGTCTAAATCCCATAAAGAAAGCAACAGGGCTCAAAAAAATACTGCTCCAAGCAAAGCGGATGAAAACGCTGTCCAGGCCACTCCAGTAGCAACCACGCCGGCTGAGGCCCCCGTCGAAAAGCAGCCTGAAATAGCAACAACCCCAGCTATACAAAGCCCAAAAGCCGAAGTAAATACCAACCTCAGTAGCGCTGTTGGTAATGTTCTTGCGAGCGATTCTGGCAAGCCAGAGAAATCTGAGCCTTTTTGGAAGGGCTGGTTAAGTGCTGCCTCATCCAGCTCACCATTAAAAGATGAATCGGCAGCACCCGCACTTGTTCTTGAAACAAGTTCCACCCCTGAGCCCCTCAAAAAACAGGCTGAGTCACAAGCTGAAACCATCACACTGGCGCCATCCGCAAAAGAGGTGCCTGCGACTGAATCCCCCTCGTTTTGGCAAAAGCTGTTTGGCGCTAAAGGCACTGCTAAAGGAAAGCCTGAAGTCAGTAGCCCCAGTAAAGCCCCTGAGAAGCCCTCTGAGCCCCAAACAGGGTCAGCAGCAAGTATTGTCATTCCTGCAGCGATAACGCCCCCTTCTGCGGCCTCTAGTGCCAAAGTGAACTTTTCCCTAGCCAATGTCTGCGAGCGCGATAAATGCGAGCTCATGCTGCTCTTCGACGCCCCAATCGATAAAGCAACAGTAGAGAAATTCGAGCAAGGCAGTGCAACCATTCCTGCCGGTACCACGGTACTCATGAATTCCATTAGCGGCGACTTCAATAGCGGCCTGCGACTAGGTCAATACTTGCGACAAAAACGTTTTAACACCCGCGTTGGTCGGACCGATCCCAATCAGAAAATTCTCGGTGAGCTTGATGGGCGCTGCTTTTCAGCCTGTGTCATGGCTTTTGCAGGCGGCGTGAATCGCCGACTAGACCCAGGGGATCAACTGGGTATATATGCACTGCGCTCTAACTCCAAGTCAGTCAATGACGCTCAATTTAAAGCGGCCATCAACAGCCTTGGTAGTTACTTTGACCAAATGGGGGTTGATCGTCGCTTAGTAGATCAAATGCTACTCATCAATGGCAGTTCAGTCTCACTCATTAGTCTGAATAAGGCCAAGTTACTCAATCTTGATAACAGGGCCTATAACCAAACGCAATCTTGGAAAATGCAAGCCTTAGAGGATGGCGTCTTGATCGCCCTAGACTCTGAAAAGCAAGCCTCTGGCAGATTTAGCATCACTCTTGGAATGACGCGCCAGAACAAAGATTTTCGTTTAACGGTTTTTGTCAAACCTCTACCTGAAGCACAAAACTTAAGTCAATTGGCAGAGTTTCTCAATCGCAATAGTCGCCTGCAACTGAGCGTTGCCAATCAAATTTTGGCGCCGAATCCGCTGAAGGCTTGGGAGGCCACTAGCAGCGGCGTGCAAACAGCCGTGCTTCTGTCTGACAAGGAGGTCAATGCAATCACTTCGGTCCTAGAGTTTGAGTTAGCCTTCACCCAAATCAACAACAACCCCTTCGGACTCGATAGCGTGACACCCTTTGGTAGCTTAGGCTTAAAAGGCGCAGTAAACGCTCTACGAAAGTAACTTTTGGGTAGTGACAGGCTGTCACTCATATTCATAAGTGCATTTAGAATAGATTTGATATATCAATTGGGATATATTAAGACCCATCGCTTCCCTTTGAAATGATCCTATGAATCTTCATCAATTTCGCTTTGTCCGCGAAGCTGTCAGGCAGAACTTCAACCTCACAACTGCGGCTAAGGTTTTGTTTACCTCTCAACCCGGCGTATCTAAAGCCATCATTGAATTAGAAGATGAGTTGGGGGTTGAGATCTTCCGCCGGCATGGTAAGCGTATTCGCTCCCTCACAGAGCCTGGTAAACGCATTTTGCTATCGATCGAACACATTTTGGATGAAGTGGAAACGCTCAAGCGGGTTGGCAAAGATTTTGCCAGTCAGGACGAAGGTAGCTTTGTGATTGCCACGACCCATACTCAAGCACGCTATGCCCTACCTAAAGTGTTAACTGAATTTACTAAACGCTTTCCAAAAGTACGCGTCAGTATTCAGCAGGGTAACCCAGGGCAGATTGCCGAACTACTCACTCACGATCGCGCAGATATTGCCATCGCCACTGAAGGGATTGCCAATACTCCTGGCGTTCTCGCCCTGCCTGGCTATCAGTGGCAGCATGTCGTGATGGTGCCACTCAGCCATCCACTGCTCAATCAAGCAGCTATTACCCTCGAAGAGTTGGCCAAGTACCCGCTTATTACTTATGACAAGGCCTTTGCAGGGCGCAGCAAAATCGATGCCGCCTTTGCACAGCGCAATCTCGCACCCGATATTATTTTGGAAGCAATTGATGCGGATGTGATTAAAACCTATGTTGAAACCGGCATGGGTGTTGGCATTGTGGCGGGCCATGCCTACGATCCTGATAGAGACCGCAACCTCAAGGTGCTTCCAGCAAGTCACTTATTTGGCAATAATGTCACTCACCTCGGGGTCAAGCAAGGCGCTTATCTCCGCTCTTTTGTGTATACCTTCATCGAACTATTCTCACCCACGCTCACTCGCAAAATCGTTGAGCAAGCAATGTCAAGCGAATCGGATACTTACGAGATTTAAATGGCGTTTTAGTTGAGAGTGATGGTGGAGTCTTTGATGAGTTTGCCCAGGCTCGCCCGATCATCACGAATCATCTGCTCATATGCCGCACTCGTATTGCCCCCGCCGGACATATCTTTGACATCCAGATCAAGCGCCTTGATGGCTTTAGCAATGGCCTTTTGGAGCGTCTGAATGACCGGTTTTGGCGTCTTCGCTGGCGCAAAAAAACCATACCAAACTTTCACATCAAAATTGGGATAGCCCAATTCCACTAAGGTCGGAACATCTGGTGCCAGCCTTGATCGTTCTTTAGTGCTGACAGCAAAGACTTTAACTTTATTAGAGTTAATGTATTGCATGGCCTCTTCTGGAGGAAAAAAGAGGAGATCGATTCTGCCGCCAATTAAATCCGTTAATGCTTGGGCCGTTCCTTTGTAAGGTATATGCGATATCGGCGCACCAGTGGTCGACTTTAATACCTCACCCGCAACATGCGTAATGGTGCCAACACCAGATGATCCAAAAGTTAACTTATCAGGATTCGCTTTAGCATAAGCAATTAACTCTGTTAAGTTTTTAACGGGCAGGCTAGTTGACACTAGTAATAACATGGGCTGCACATAAGCCAGGCTGATCGGGGCAAAGTCGGCTGGCTTGTATTCCATCTTGGGATTAAAGAGTTCGCTCACTGTAAACATGCCGTTAGACCCATACAGCAAGGTATAGCCGTCTGCGGCAGCGGCTTTGACTTTTGCTGCCGCCACCCCACCGCTCCCTCCTGGGAGGTTTTGAACCACGATAGCTTGCCCCAAATCTTGCGCCATCTTTTCTGAAATTACCCTTGCCATCACATCGTTATAACCAGGGAAAGGGGTGTAAAGCATGATGGGTCGAGCTGGATAATTGCGAGTATCTGGCTCCGCTGCAAGCACTTCAAATGAAATCAAAAAGCTCAGCGCAGCAAGCATGCTAAGGGTGCCAAGAACTACTCGTAATCGTTTATTAGACATAGAAAAATACCAAAGACAAAAGTTAGGAGAAATATGAAAAAGCGCTTCTAAAAGATTTATGCGGCCGATAGTTTTGCGTGAACCCGCTCTTGAAGATATTGACTTTCTTGATCCTCAGAGGTTGTGCGTAACATCACCCTTTTGTATTTGACCGCATCATAGGGCGTTGCTCTATGAAGGACGGAGCGATTGTCCCAGAGGACCATGTCTCCATTGCGCCAAGGATGGCTGTATACATATTTATCCTGCGTAATAAATTGATTTAAGTCTTGAATAAATTTTTTACCCTTCTCCATTGGCCAGCCAACAATGTGTGAGGCGTGCGATCCAGCATAAATAGCCCTGCGGCCATTCACAGGATTGACCCGAAACAAAGGCTGCCTTGCAGGCGGCAGTTCATTGATCATTTCTTGAGTAAGAGCCCTAGAGTCAACCAAACTCCTCGAGTGTGCCAAGCTATGCTCGGCCTCTAAGCCATACAAAGCGTCTTTTTGTTCCTGCGTTAAATCAGCATAAGGGGCTCGCATGGTAGCAAACTCGGTGTTACCACCCTCGGGAGGGAGCAGTCTTGCAGAGAGTAAAGAACAGAGCGCTGGTACTGCGCGATACGAACTATCTGAATGCCATAAAAAATTAGCCTTTTGATGAAGCATGCGGCGATCATCGCTCGGTATCACCTCGTTCGTGTTGACGTCAAGGTTGGATTGGCGTGCGAAATAAGTGCCAACCCCTGGATTTGCTTTCGCCGTCTTTTGCAATGGACCAAACCGACTACTAAATGTGATTTGATCTTCGTCAGTAATGGCTTGATCTCTAAAAATCAACACGGAATATTCTTCGAAAGCAGCCCTGATCTTTAAAAAGCTTGCTTCATCTAGATTGCCACATTGAATACCAGTGACCTCAGCCACAAAGAGTTCATGCACCGGATGAATTGCTATAGTCATTTTGTCTCCAACTATCTTTTTTGATGACTATATACCTGAATAGTCTTCGCGGAGTTTAAGGCCCTAAAATAGAATTAGATAGTAGATTCAAAATAGGATAAAAGAGTGATAAGCCCTAGAAAAGCAAACCCTCATCAACCCAGCAGGCTTCAGGCGCACTCGAAAATAGGTAACCCGCGGCTAACTCTATTTAGTATATAAGGGTCTGAGCAATCTGAGATCCTTGATTTTTTCAATATTCCAAAGCGAGTCCAGCAATTCAAGAGAGCGTTTTTTTCCTAGGATGGGTGCGATTAAATCTAAGGCTTTTTCGTTTTCTTCCGCAACGTTTAGAGGGTTCTCGAAGCTGCCTTTGGATGCCATCGTTTGACCGCGAAGAATTTCACCATTCTTTAAATGAATTTCCATCACGCAACGCCAACGTCTTTGAACATCAGTCAGAGATGGATCGCCTACCGCATGAATCTTTTCACGTACTTTTAATACTTGTTTGTCCTTCATTCTGGAGAAGTCATGCGCTGTTTTGAACGTTAATTTACGATCAATCATCATGACGGCCAACAGATGCTGCACTGAAATATCGGGCATGGGCCGGTTGTTCACAATCTCCAATTCCTTATCGGGCATCTTCGCAATGACCTTGGCTACATCCGCAGTCTTAAAGTCATACTGCTTTAACAGGTCATTCATGACATGCATTGGGCCTTGAATGGGGCCGCCAATAGGCCAGCGCTTAATCGATGCTCTCAGCATTTCATAGCGCTTACCCAAACCATTTACCAGCTCATTCCGATCAAATTCCTCGGGTGCAAATGTATGGAAAAAATCGCGCTCCCCTGAAAAAATATCCTCCACACCTGACCAGCCGCATTTCACCATCAAGGCCGCTTGAAGCCCATTATGAGCGGGCATCCCACCCATCGCATAGGCTTTTTCAATATGCTCTGGATCCCTAAACATCGTATACATACCAGCAGTTTGTTGTCCGGTATAAGAAAGCATGTAACGCACTTGCAAAGGACTTAATCTTAAAAGCGCTCCGGCAGCGGCTGCGGCACCGAAGATTTGCCCCGTCGCACCCGCATGGTGACCAGAGCGCAAATAAGGCATAGGCTTTAGAGAAAGCAAAACCCTGGAGCAAATGTCGTAACCTAATATCACTGATCGAAGAAGCTCAGCCCCCGACAATCTGCCGCGCTCAGAAATCGCCAGCGCAGAAGGGACAACGCTAGTACCAGGATGCGTTAAAGAAGGGGGATGGGTATCGTCGGTTTCATCCGCGTGTCCAAACATTCCGTTCACTAATGCTGCATTTTGGGCGGTGGTCACCATTTTTGTGCCAATAATTCCAGCTTCTGGCTTTCCGCCCATATTCTTAATATAGGCAATTGCCATTTTTCCTGGTTCTAATCGAGAACCAGAAATCATCGCAGAAAAGGTATCTACTAAATGCAACTTAGCCCGTTCAGAAACATTTTTGGGAACATCTCGCATTGCTGCCTTAGAGATATATTTGCTCAAAGTAAGCATGGTGCTGGAAACTTGGCTTTTCATATGTCCTTTGTTTTCGATGATAAGAAGTATTGCTCTTTAAAAAATTAATTCACAGTAATTTGAATTTTCTTAACCAAATCAGACCAGGTCTGACTTTCGGTTTTAATTAAGTCAATGAACTCTGCTTGAGAATCTGTTGCAAGCTCTAAACCTTGCTTGGCCATCGCCTCTCTTACTTCAGGCATCTGAATGACTTTTTGAGCGGCCGACTGAAGCGTAGCAACTATCTTCTCTGGGGTTTTCTTTGGCACAAGCAATCCATACCAAGAGGTCACATTAAATCCCGTATAACCCAGCTCATCAAGAGTAGGTACATTAGGAGTTAAGGGTGATCGCTTTAGACCAGTGACTGCTAGCGCTCTTAAACTGCCAGACTTAATATGGGGCATTACCGCGGCCGCACTACCAAAAGTCATCTGGACTTCCTCGCCGAGTAGCGCCATCACGGCTGGACCCCCGCCTTTGTATGGGATATGGACAATATTAATGCCCGCTTTATTTTTGAATAATTCTGCGGCAAGGTGCAGTGAGCTACCAGGCCCTCCAGAAGAATAATTTAGCTTTCCGGGCTGTGCTTTCGCCAGAGCAACCAATTGACTAAGCGTCTGAGCTTGAACCGATTGATTCACTACTAAAAAATATTGTGCGGTTGCTAAAAGGGTAATCGGCTGTAAGTCTCGCTGAATATCAAATGGTAAATTTTTATACAGATATGGGTTCATCGTTAAGGCTGTGTTGTAACCCATCAGCACTGTATAACCATCGGGCTCTGCTCTCGTCACCGCTTCCGTTGCAATGTTTCCAGCTGCGCCTGGACGATTGTCAATCACGATAGGCTGGCCCAGTATTTGACCAAGCTTGGGGGCCATAATTCTGGAAAGACTATCCGTTCCCCCTCCAGCAGGAAACGGCAGAATAAATCGTATAGGCTTATTGGGATAGTCCGAAGCAGTCTGCGCTTGAGTATTGAGAGAGGCGAGCGCCAATAAGACCAGGCAAAAGATTTTGAAAAATGCGAGCTTTAAATTCATCATGAGTAGGAATTAATTAAACCGTTAAGAATGCCGTTAACTCTCGAATGTCCGTGACTTTCTCAAGATTTTGGATGGAAGAAATCGCTTTTTCTGTTTTCACTTTATCCCATTTCGCAAAGTCGGCGCACTCTCTAAACTTATCCGCAATGTCATTTTCGGTCATTGGATCAGCCTTGTTGCCTTTACCAAAATCAGCCCGCAAAGAGAAAGATTGCTTGTTATGCAAAATAATCTCGACATAACTAGTCACAATGGTATGGTGATTTTGTAACTCTTCTTCTGCGGTAAAGCCGGTGTAGTGAATGAGGGAAATAATATTTTGTATGTCCTTTTGTTGAACATATTCATCGGTAAATTGATTTAATCCGCACTGACGATCCAGCAACAAGGCCGCTAAGCAAAACTCTAAGCTAAATTTCGCCTCGAGTTCTGTTTGAGGGCGGTGATGTAAGAGTGTATGGTGAATGTTTTTGCTGGTCTTCAGGTTGATTTGTTTAACATCCTTGGGCTCAATATTATGGGTGCGCACCAATTTTTCCATGGCTGTCATCGCGGGGTGGCCAAGACTTCCTGTTGGGTAAGGCTTTAACCAAATTCCGCGATCGACAAATGACCATGGATTGCCCAACTTATTGGTTAAGCGCTGCTCCTCGAACCCGCCACCCAGCGCCTGAAAAAACCCTCTTTTTGCTTCCAATATGATCGGGGAAGCAGTAAAGCCTTTAACTTGTAAATCATTTGAGACGATTCCACACTCAGCAGATCTGCCCGCATGAAAGGGTTTGACCATAGTTCCAAAATTTTCTTGCAGGCCCCCGGCCTGACTCGCCGCTATTCCCAATGCAGTTGCAGTGTCTTGTGAGCTCAAGCCATATAAGTTCGAAACCGCTGCACTTGCACCAAGCATGCCGCAAGTACCAGTAGCATGAAATCCATGCAGAATATGGTTAACGTGCGTTGCGTCAAATAAACGGCAAGCAACCTCTACCCCAACCTGATACGCTGTTAAAAGTTGTCGACCAGAAATACCTCTTGGCTCGCCAGCAGCAAGCAGCGCCGCTAATACAGGTGCTGTTGGGTGTATCCCCTGAAAGCGTCCAGTTTCCGCCTGCAAAGTATCGTCATAATCGTCCGCATGGATAGAGGTGCCATTAGCAAGGGCGGCGAAACGCGGAGGGAGTTTTAATGCCGTCCCCAGCACCGATGACGAGCCTTGACAATTGAGGTCCTGAAGATAACTCACCAGAACCCGAGTAGGTTCTGATACAGATCCTGATAGAGAAACCCCAAGCGCATCGAGTATGGCTTTTTTTGCTAAAGCCTCTACTTCGAGCGGTATCAAGCTCTCATCAAAACGAGAGGCAAAATGAGCAACATAATCGGTTAGTGCTGGCATGCTAATCCCATACTCAACAAAAACAGCATTACCAATTTCGTGAACTTCATTGATGTCTCCAGTTTCAATCGGGCTCTGATTTAAGGTTGTATTGATGCGTTGAGCCGCATCAGAAATGTATCACGATAATTTAGGCTTGACCTGTACTTCCCATCTATGGAGTTTTTTCATATTCATGTAAGATCATCACACCACTCTGGATAGATTGAACTCAACATGATGAAGCTCATTTTTCGTACCTTTTGTTTATTGGCACTGTTCTTTATTGGGCATTGCAACGCACAAAACCCAACTCAAACCTACCCTTCCAGACCGGTGTCAATTGTTGTGACTTACGCGCCAGGCGGTCTTGGTGATGTATTGGCCAGAAGGCTCGCAGAAAAACTAAGTATCCGTACGAAGCAATCGTTTGTAGTCGAAAATAAACCAGGAGCCACTGGGGCACTAGGAACCCGTTTCGTCGCCAAGTCAAAAGCAGATGGATACACCCTGCTACTGGGTCAAACTGGAGAGATGGTTATCAACCCTCTGGTAAATAAAGATGTCGGTTACGAAACCAGTAAAGACTTTAGGCCTATTGCAGTAATTGGCGAAGCTCCCCTCATCTTAGTGTCGCCCGGAAACTCAAGTTATCGCACTCTGGCAGAATTTATTAAGCTAGCCAAATCCAAGCCCGGGGGCTTTACCTATGCATCATCAGGAAGCGGCACACCAGGCCACCTTGCAGCGGTGTCTCTAGTGCAAGATATGAACCTCGATATGGCGCATGTCCCTTATAAGGGTGCGGGCCAAGCAATGACAGACTTACTCGGTGGTCATGTGGATATCTTTTTCTCTAGCGCTCCAGCCGTCTTGCCCCAAATTGAAAGCAAAAATCTCAGGGCACTCGCTGTCTCTTCTGAAACCAGAATGGCCGTACTGCCTGATGTCCATACGGTTTCTGAAGATGCTATTAAAGGATTTAACTACACCCTATGGGGCGGCATTTTCGCGCCAGCAGGAACTCCTGATGCGATTGCCAACTATCTCAGTATTGAAATTAATGCCATTTTGAAGGATCCTGCTTTTACTGGGCAACTTGAAAAAGAGGGTATTTTGATCAAACCAAACTCACAGCCAGAATTTGCTGAATTCATCAAACGTGAGTCCGTTAAATATAGCAAGCTATTAAAAACTATCGAAATCAAAAGCGAGTAATAGACATGGTGCCGTCACACCTCAAGAGATGCCACTAACACATCAAATGGTGGAGTCTGCATTGAGATCCAAGGTCACTATTCCCAGTGGCGCATGTGACTGCCATGTTCATGTCATTGGTCCGTACCTCAAATATCCAATGACTGCAGACAGAGTCTATACACCACCAGAATGCGGTCTAGCGGAACTCAGAAAACACCTTCAAGAGCTTGAACTGTCCAGAGTAGTTCTGATTCAGCCTAGCTTTTATGGCTCAGATAATACTTTTCAACTTCTCTGCGCTCAAGAGATGGGCGACTCGGCACGCGTCGTGATCGTCATCGATGAAAAGACCTCTGATCAAGAGATTGCCAACATGGTTGCGATGGGGGCTCGCGGTATCCGCATGAATCTCTCCACCTCAGGCATCTTTGATGTTCACCTTGTGCGCAAGCAATTCATCGAAGTCGCGCAGCGCATAAAAGACTTTGATCTGCATATTCAAATCTACGCTTCCGCCAAAGTACTCACAGCTATTGCCGACACCATCCACACCCTGCCAGTCTGCGTTGTTTTAGATCACTTTGCCTCCATTAAGGCAGACGGATTTCAAGAGCAAGCTGAGTTGCCAGTGATTCTGGATTTAGTAAAATCAGGGCAGGTTTATATCAAGCTATCTGGCGTCTACCGTATTTCAAGTGCAAGCCCGAATTATGCAGAAGTAAAAGATTTAGCCCAGTTGTATATTGAAACCAATCCAGATCGCATACTGTGGGGAAGTGACTGGCCTCATACCAATACACTACCGGGTATTCCAGCAACCCAGGTCACGCCGTACAGAATCGTAGACGATATGGGAATTTTGCACTTACTATCTGACTGGATCCCAGATCCACAGAACCAGGCCAAAGTATTGGTCAGCAATCCTGAACGCCTGTACCGCTTCCCTTGATTGCGTTCGCTTTGTCGAGTGACCCTATCAAGGCCACCCAAAAAAAATGCCCCGCAGTTGCAGGGCATTGGGGTGTTTGGTGCCTCGGGGCGGACTCGAACCGCCACGCCTTGCGGCACCGGATTTTGAGTCCGGCACGTCTACCAATTCCATCACCGAGGCAGGTGTTTGCAGAGGAAAAACTGCATTGAAACAAACTAAGAGGTGAGAGTGTAACAAAAAAAGGGTATACACCGCCTCGGTTTGCTCAGGAAGCCCTTAAAATGATCAGCTTAAGCCACATTATTCAAAGGACTTACCCGTATGGCCGGCCACTCAAACTGGGCCAATATTCAGCACCGCAAAGGTCGTCAAGACGAAAAGCGCGGCAAGATTTGGACCAAACTCATCAAAGAAATCACGGTTGCGGCTAAATTAGGCGGCGGCGATATTGCTACCAATCCCCGTTTGCGCTTGGCGATCGATAAAGCCAAAGACGCGAATATGCCCAATGACAACGTGCAAAGAGCGATTCAGCGAGGCACAGGCTCACTTGAGGGTGTGAACTACGAAGAGATTCGGTATGAAGGTTACGGTATCAATGGGGCTGCTGTCATTGTGGACTGCCTCACCGATAATCGCACCAGAACGGTTGCTGAGGTACGCCATGCTTTTAATAAGAATGGCGGCAATATGGGCACGGAGGGTTCGGTTGCCTTCTTATTCAAACATTGTGGACAAATGCTATTTGCCCCAGGCACTAGTGAAGACCAGCTGATGGAAGTTGCTCTCGATGCTGGCGCCGAAGACGTTATCACTCACGAAGATGGTTCGCTTGAGGTCTTAACGCCCGTACCCGAGTTTCCAAAAGTACAAGATGCCCTCACCAAGGCAGGTCTCAAAGCAGAATTGGCTACGGTAGCCATGCGCCCTGAAACCGAAATTGCCCTCGAAGGTGATCAAGCAGACAGCATGCAAAAACTCTTAGATGCACTAGAGAACTTGGATGATGTGCAAGAAGTATTTACCAATGTCGCTTTTTAATTCAACCCTCTTCCTCAATACCTCTATTAGCTCGCTATGAAAATTTTGTTAATTGGATCCGGTGGCCGCGAACACGCTCTCGCTTGGAAACTCGCACAATCACCTCAAGTGCAAACGGTTTATGTTGCGCCTGGTAATGGTGGCACTGCTACCGCCAAACCTGTCCATGCAGGTATTCAAAATCTACCTATCTCGGATTTACAAGATCTCGCTGATTTTGCCAAACGTGAAAAGATTTATTTAACCGTAGTCGGCCCTGAAGCCCCTTTGGCCGCTGGTATTGTTGATGTCTTTCGTGCAAACGGTTTACGTATTTTTGGGCCAACTCAACTCGCAGCTCAACTCGAATCTTCAAAGGATTTTTCTAAAGCCTTTATGAAGCGTCATGGTATTCCTACAGCGGATTACCAAACCTTCTCCAATGCATTAGAAGCGCACGCCTATATTGACGCTAAAGGTGCGCCGATTGTCATCAAAGCAGATGGTCTAGCAGCCGGTAAAGGTGTAGTAGTTGCGATGAATCTTGTACAAGCCCATGGGGCTGTCGATATGATGCTGGCCGACAATAAACTGGGCAATGCTGGTGCGCGTGTCGTGATTGAAGAATTTCTGACAGGAGAAGAAGCCAGCTTTATTGTTTTGGTAGACGGTAAGAATGTCCTTGCCTTAGCTACCAGTCAAGATCACAAACGCTTGCTCGATGCTGATCAAGGCCCCAACACTGGCGGCATGGGTGCGTACTC
This sequence comes from Burkholderiaceae bacterium, assembly GCA_947447945.1. GTDB lineage: Bacteria > Pseudomonadota > Gammaproteobacteria > Burkholderiales > Burkholderiaceae > Polynucleobacter. The sequence goes on along the minus strand of CANFLR010000030.1, from coordinate 736 downwards.
CCCTGCCCCGGTTGTTACTCCTGAAATTCATGCGCGGGCTTTACGTGAAGTCATCATGCCCACCGTGAGAGGAATGGAGACAGATGGCCTTCCCTATACTGGCTTTCTGTATGCAGGCCTGATGATTTCTCCTGATGGCAAGATTAAAACTCTGGAATTTAATTGCCGTATGGGTGACCCCGAAACGCAACCCATCATGGCACGTTTACGTAGCGATCTCGTGCATGCTTTAGATAAGGCGATTGACGGCAAACTTAATGAAGTAGAGTTGGACTGGGATCGCCGTACCGCCTTAGGTGTAGTCCTTGCAGCGTACAACTATCCTGACACCCCTCGTAATGGCGACGTCATCACCGGCATTCCTGCAGATACCGCAGAGCAACTTACCTTTCATGCGGGCACCACATTACAAGATGGTAAGTTGCTCACTTCGGGCGGACGAGTGATGTGCGTAGTGGGTTTAGCCGACACGGTTCGCGGCGCGCAACAAAAAGCCTATGATGCGATTGCTCAAATTCAGTTTGATGGCATGCAATATCGCAAAGATATTGGCTATCGCGCCATCAAATAATTTGTTACAAAGATTGCCTTCATTGTCCGCTAGCACACCCCCTCAAATCGATATCCAAGCCCTCAAGGAATACTTCTGGGGTTTGCAAGATCGCATTACCTTGGCAATGAGTGCACTTGATGGTAAGCCGTTTATCGCCGACGAATGGCATAAACCGGAAGATAG
>CANFLR010000029.1 GCA_947447945.1 Burkholderiaceae bacterium | reverse complement strand
CCAGCGCCTCTAGTACCCGCGCAGCAAGTTCAGTTTGCAACTTTTCATCATTACCAATGCCACCCATACCTTCTGATAATAAGGTTGCCAACCCATGTGCCGTTGACCAACAGAGCATCGTTATTCCTTCGACACCAAGAGTATTGTCTCGTCTCTTACTGGCCGAAAGAAGACGTTAAAAAATATATATACCCCCCACCCCTCTTTTATAGAAAAACATAAGGGGGGGTTTGCCGTAGCTACAACCAAATCCTTTGTCCAAAATACTATGTAAGACCGAGCTAGGTACCATCAACCCAATTTAGGGGGGGGTACGGGGGTGGTGGGGTCTGGATTCTAGGAAATCAACAAGGGGTACCCCTATTGTTTAATATAAGTCCATGAGCAAAGATAAAAGCGGTCTTGGAGATTTTGAATTCGCTGGCAAGGTGAAGACCCAGACCTTTAAACAATTTCAGCTAGAACGTCTCATAAAGGACGGTACTGTCATCCCTGCCTCGAAGCTAGCCGAAGCCAAGGATCTGGAGTTGCAACGCACTAGAGACTTTGAGGCATCTATTGAGGATGAGGAACGTCATAGAAGGACGGCATCCATCGCACCAGAAGGGAAGCTAAAGAATCTTCCACTCACCAGAGAGCGGTTTGAAGATTAAATGTGGGGAAAATTGTGGTGAAAAAGAAAAAAGGGCTAAAAAGCCCTTTTGCCTATTGACTCCTTGGCGGAGACGAGAGGATTCGAACCTCCGATCAGAGTTTTAGCCCCGATGCTCCCTTAGCAGGGGAGTGCCTTCGACCAGCTCGGCCACGTCTCCGTATTAATACCTTTACAACGCCCCACAGTTTAACGGATTACTGTTAAACCGTGGCATTACTGCTGTTTACTTCAACTTATTGCTCTTTGATACTGAATATTTCTTCGCTTCCTTACTTCTGGTCGAGCTCAAATGCCTTATGGAGAGCGCGTACAGCTAGCTCCATATACTTTTCATCGATTACCACTGAAATCTTGATTTCACTAGTGGAGATCATCAGGATATTGATACCCTCCTCCGATAAGGTGCGGAACATCTTACTGGCAATGCCAACGTGTGAGCGCATTCCAACGCCTACGACAGAGACTTTGGAGACCTTGGCATCCCCAGTGATTTCTTTTGCGCCGATATGCGCTTGGACATTAGTCTTTAGTAGGTCCAATGCCTTTTGATAGTCCGCTCTTGGAACGGTAAAGGTAAAGTCCGTTTTGCCTTCATAGGATTGATTCTGGATGATGATGTCGACGTCAATATTGGCATCCGCAACTGGACCTAAAATTTGATAGGCTATCCCTGGGCGATCAGGAACTCCAAGAACGGTAATCTTCGCTTCATCACGCGCAAAGGCGATGCCGGAAATAACTGCGGCTTCCATAGTGCTGTCCTCTTCAAATGTAATCAAGGTGCCCGACTTCATCTCAATATCAAGGGGCATCAAAGGATCTGTCAGGGATGACAAAACCCGGGTTTTAACTTTGTACTTACCGGCAAACTCAACCGAACGAATTTGCAAAACCTTTGATCCGAGGCTAGCCATTTCTAGCATCTCTTCAAAGGTAATTTTATCTAAACGGCGTGCATCTTCACAAACACGTGGATCAGTTGTATAAACCCCATCAACGTCGGTATAGATCAAGCACTCATCTGCCCTCAGTGCTGCGGCCATGGCCACTGCAGAGGTATCAGAACCACCACGGCCCAAGGTGGTGATGTTTCCTTCAGGATCAACACCCTGGAAGCCCGTTACTACCACTGCGCGGCCAGCATTCAGATCAGCCAAAATCTTTTGATCATCAATGGACTTAATGCGCGCTTTTGTAAAGGCTGAATCGGTATGAACGGTCACTTGCCAACCGGCGTAACTGATTGCATCGATTCCCTCACGTAATAGGGCCAAAGCCAATAAACCTGAGCTAACTTGCTCACCAGTTGAAGCAATTTGATCGAGTTCGCGTGGATTGGCATTCGGGTTGATATCTTTTGCCAAGCCTAGCAAGCGATTGGTCTCGCCCGACATGGCAGAAGGAACGACAACCACCTGGTGACCAGCGCGCATCCACTTGGCTACGCGCTTAGCGACATTCTGAATGCGCTCAACTGAGCCCATGGATGTGCCGCCATACTTATGAACAATAAGAGCCATAAAAACCGTCTGTAAAGGGGGATTCTCATCCCCAAGAGTCTCAAAAGGGCTTATTTTACAGGGTTTTGTACCCATTTAGGCAGTACACGCTTACCCGATCCTATGAGGTGGGGGTAACTCACCCCAAGACCTGCAACTGCAACCAACTCACCCTGAATGTACAGTAAAGGGGCCTGACGCAACCAAGGGGCAATAGCGCCCTCCTGAAAGAGATTTTTGAGGGTTTTACGCGGTGAATTAGCCTGTAATTGAAGTTTTTCTGAGCCCTGGCGCTCTTTCACTTCAACCTCGCCCCGCTTCTGGCAATCAGCAAGCCACTGAGCAGAAAGACCGAGCGTTTTACTGCGCGCTAAGACCGACTCAAACACCCACTCACCTGCTTCCATCTGTTTCGAGCCTGGCTTGCTGACAAGCAGTTGACCGCGCCACAAGCGAATAGTCGAATCATCGTGTTGCCATTGCAGATTAGCATCTGCCTTCACCGTTTTGAGGTCCTTCCACCAAGATTGCAGACGCTCTTGGGAAGGCATCGCTAGAGCATTGCTCTTCAGCCAATAGCGCATCACATTATTAGCAGCAGGTAAATCCGCACTGTGAAGAGCTAACAGTGGCTTAATCATCAATTGCTGCTCAACAAAAATTGATTTGCCATCGAGCTTGGCCAAGCGATCTAACAATGTTTGGGCATCCGCAATTAATTGCGCGCTACGCGCTAAATTCGTAATGGCATCAGGCTGAATTTTTTCCAATTGAGGAATAATCTGCTTGCGAATCGCATTGCGACGAAAACGAATATCTTGATTGCTAGGATCTTCCATCCACCTCAGTCGATGTTTTTTTGCATAAGCTTCTAAGTCTTTACGACTTTGATCCAGCAAGGGGCGACACAGCGTAATCTTGGCTACGCCATCTTCAGTTGTACCGAGCAATCGCTGTTCAGGCATACCAGACAATCCTGCAGCACCAGCACCTCGTAAAAGTTGCAAGAGGATGGTCTCAGCTTGATCGTTTTGATGATGGGCTAATAGCAACTCGGTGATGTCATGCTCTACACAAAGATCGGTTAGTGCTTCATAGCGACCTGCTCTTGCCCTTGCTTCGATATTGCCTTGATTCTTTTTACTCTTTAAATGGAGCAGTCGAAAATCAAAGGGGATGCGGTATTTTTTAGCAAGCTTCTCGCAAAATAATAACCATTGATCAGCGCTCTGTTGCAATCCATGGTGAATATGAAACGCCCAGATTTGCACTGGAGCTTGCTGTGATTTGCAAACGGTATCGAGCAAAACCACCGAATCCAGCCCGCCACTGAGGGCAACTGCGATTCGTTTGCTGGCCTTAGGCTTTACTTGAGGTTTCCTTGAACTTGCCATAACTCATCAAGCGCTCATGGCGGCGCTCTAAGAGCGCGTCCACTTTCATACCCTGAAAAGTTTTCAAGGACTCGGTTAATGCTTTGCGCATATTGCCCATCATGGCATCGTAATCACGGTGTGCTCCGCCCACTGGCTCTGGAACAATCTTATCAATAAGCCCCAAAGTTTTTAGGCGCTGGGCAGTAAGTCCAAGCTGCTCTGCTGCTTCAGGTGCTTTTTCTGCAGTCTTCCACAAAATAGAAGCACAACCTTCTGGAGAAATCACTGAGTAAGTTGAGTTCTGCAACATGAGCACAACATCGCCCATCGCAATTGCTAATGCACCACCCGAACCACCTTCGCCAATAATCGTCGCAATGATCGGCACTTCCAGTTCCGCCTGAACATAAAGATTGCGCCCAATAGCTTCTGATTGATTGCGCTCTTCTGCGTCAATCCCCGGGAAGGCGCCTGGGGTATCCACAAAGGTAAAAACTGGTAAACCGAATTTTTCTGCCAAACGCATCAGACGCATCGCTTTGCGATAACCCTCGGGGCGACTCATGCCAAAATTTCTGAGAGCACGCTCTTTAGTATCACGTCCTTTTTGATGGCCAATAACCATACATGGCTCATCGTTAAAGCGGGCTAAGCCAGCGACGATAGACTGATCATCAGCAAAATTACGATCGCCATGTAACTCATGGAAATCGGTAAACAAGGCATTCACATAATCTAGGGTGTATGGCCTTTGTGGGTGACGAGCAACTTGCGAGACCTGCCAAGGCGTCAGATTGGCGTAGACGTCTTTAGTGAGTTGCTGACTTTTTTCAGAAAGCGTTTTAATCTCATCGGAAATATCTACCGATGATTCATCTTGTACAAATTGCAGCTCTTCAATCTTCGACTCTAATTCGGCGATTGACTGCTCAAAATCCAGGAAAGTCGTTTTCATGGCTTGATTTTAATATTCAACGGGAATGGGGTCGATACTTCTCCACATATACCAGGTCGCAACCGTGCACCATGGGGCCCAATTGGCTGCAACTTCACGGGCTTCATGCCTGCTGACAGGCTCGCCACTGAAGTAATTGAGGGAAATAGCCCTAATTAGCCCCACATCATCCAAGGGCAAGATATTGGGCCTTACCATATTGAAAATTAGGAACATTTCAGCCGTCCAGCGGCCAATTCCTCGAATAGCTGTCAATTCTTTGATAACGCTTTCATCATCCATCCCCTTCCATGAGCGGGCATGTAAACGACCAGAATCGAAGTGATCGGCTAAATCGCGGATATATTCGACCTTCCGTCCGGACAATCCAGCAGCACGTAATTCTTCCACGCTTAATGCCAGAATATTTTTAGGACTCACTTTCTTTTTAGCGGCTAGCAGTACTTTATTCCAAACGGATTGGGCTGCTGCTACAGAAATTTGTTGACCCACAATCGCTCTTGCTAGGGTAATGAACGCATCACCCCGCGTAACCAAAAATCCAGATCCGTATTTAGGGATTAATTTTTTTAAGATGCGATCGTGCTTCATTAATTCAGTGCAAGCTTGATCCCAGTATTCCGGGGCAACATCTTTTGTAATCAATTGGGCGGTACCTGACTTTTCTTGTGAAGATGGCACTATGCTCTGCGCCATTCTGTGACGCCGCCAGACTTATCTTCTAGCACGACACCTTGCTCAAGCAAGGTTTTTCGAATCGCGTCAGCCTTAGCAAAGTCTTTAGCTTGCTTCGCTAAGACTCGCGCAGCAATCTGTGACTCAATCGCTTCTGCGGTTAAATCATGGGGGCTATTTTTTGAGGCAGCCTGAAGAAAAGCGGTGGGATCGCGCTGTAAAAAATTCAGGGTTCCTGCAAGTGCTCTGAGCGTATTGCCCAAAATGATTTTTTCATCACCCGTTGCGCGATTGAATTCAGTTGCAAGATCAAAGAGTGAGGCAATAGCCTCGGGAGTATTGAAATCATCATCCATCGCTGCGTTGAAGCGCTGGACCCAAGATGATGCAGGGTCCAAGTCGGCATTGCTGACAACAGGCATTTGCGCCAAGGCGGTATATAGGCGCGCCAATCCTGAGCGGGCTTCTTCTAGCTGAGCATCGCTGTAATTGATGGGGCTGCGGTAGTGAGCACGTAACATAAAGAAGCGCAGCACTTCAGGATCAAAACTTTTCAGCACATCCCGAATCAAAAAGAAGTTACCTAATGACTTGGACATCTTCTCTTCATTCACCCGAATATGACCGTTATGCATCCAATAATTGACAAAGGGTTGATCTTCAGGTGTGCGATCTTGGCCGTAAAGAGCGCCCTCACTTTGAGCAATCTCATTTTCATGATGAGGAAATTGCAAATCTGCACCACCACCATGAATGTCAAAGTGCTCCCCAAGCAAATCACAAGACATCGCAGAGCACTCGATATGCCAGCCAGGTCTACCCTCACCCCATGGTGATTGCCAACGTGAGTCAGCAGGCTCATCCAGTTTGGCGCCCTTCCATAAGACAAAGTCGAGGGGATCGCGCTTACTGCTATCCACAGCAACCCGTTCACCTGCGTTTAACTCATCCAGGCTTTTTCCTGAAAGCTGTCCATAACGAGGAAGCAGACGAACAGCAAAGTTCACATCACCATCATCGCCTTGATAAGCCAATTGCTTCTCCATTAGGCGCCCAATCATGCCTTGCATCTGCGCAATAAAGTCTGTTGCCCGAGGCTCTTGGTCAGGATGCATTAGACCCAATTCATCGGAATCTGCATGCATCGCATCAATAAAACGCTTGGTAAGTGATGCAATCGGCTCGCCATTCTCCAGTGCGCGGCGAATGATTTTGTCATCAATATCGGTAATATTGCGGATATAAACCACCTCATAGCCACTCGCCCTGAGCCAGCGGACGACCATATCGAAAACGATCATCACACGGGCGTGCCCAATGTGGCAAAAGTCGTACACCGTCATGCCGCAGACGTACATCTTCACCTTGCCCGGCACAATGGGCTTAAAGACCTGTTTAGAACGGCTAAGGGTGTTATAAATTTGCAGCATAGGACTATAAAGGTGGGCAAGGAGCGCCAATTTGTTAGACTGAGCGCTGAGTATATCGAATGAGTCAGTTCTACACCCTTCCTCCTATGCCAGCAACCACTTCAGTACGAGCCCCAAACCGAATTGGGCTATTTCCCCTTCTATTTGCCGCAACGGTCTTAGGAGGCTGCAGCACTGCCGGTCAACAGCAAGCAAGTGCTGAAATAAAGGCCCTGAATGCCCAAGAAAGCCAAGCTCCAGGCGCACCAACCCAGCCCTATTTAGGCGCTTACGGTCCCAATGACCCACCAAGACTCTCTACCAACACTGGATATGACTCGCAAAGCCCCAAAATATCTGAAGAAGTCGGTCTGCCGTTTCTTTCTTTTTTAATTATTGAGCCAGATCCTGTCACTAAAAATGCAGTTCCATCCGATGTGGATAAGCTTCTTAAGGCCCGCAAGTACCCAGAAGCGCTTGAACTTATCAATACCCATATCAAAAAGACACCGCGCAATGTGCAGTTACGTTTTTTAAAAGCGCGCCTCCAAATTGAACAGCGTCAATTTGATCAAGCTAAAAAAACACTCCTAGAAATCACCCAGCAATTTCCGGAGTTGCCAGAACCCTACAACAATCTTGCGGCATTAGCAGCCAACCAAAATCAATGGATAGAAGCTCGTGACTTCTTAGAGTTAGCACTCAAGCTCCGCCCCAACTATGCAATCGCCTCAGCCAATCTCGGTGAAATCTATATCCGCCTTGGAGCAAAAGCTTATGAGAATGCGGCGCAAGAACAACCCAATCAACGCCTCTTTAGTAGCCGTGCAAAAATGTTACTGGAGATCTTAAAACCATCAAACAATAGAGCGCCTGGGGCAACCCCTCCAAACAAACCTATTTCCAACTCTAACTAATAAGAAAGTAGACCCAATCATGGCTAAAGTCCTTTTAAAAACCAATCAAGGTGATATCACACTGACGCTTGACTCTGTTAAAGCGCCAAAAAGTGTTGCCAACTTTTTAGAGTACGTCAAAAGTGGTCACTACGATAGTACGATTTTCCACCGCGTGATTGATAACTTTATGATTCAGGGTGGCGGCATGACCGCAGGTATGAAACAAAAACCTACCGGTGCTGAAATTGAGAATGAGGCAAGCAACGGCCTCAAGAATGACCGCGGCACCGTGGCAATGGCCCGCACTAGCGATCCTCACTCTGCTACTGCCCAGTTTTTTATCAATATCAATGACAACGACTTCCTAAACCACACCTCACCGACTGCACAAGGCTGGGGTTATGCTGTATTTGGCAAAGTAACGGATGGCATGGATGTTGTAGATATTATTCGTAAAGTAAAAACTGGTAGCTCCGGATTTCATCAAGATGTTCCTACTCAAGACGTAGTGATCGAAAAGGCAAGCGTTCTCGAGGAATGATTTCGCAGTTCACGAGCGCCCTGCTCATTTCTGATCTTCACCTAACGCCGTCAATGCCCTTGACGGCCCAACGCTTCTTCGACTTTTGTGAAAAAGAAGGTTCTGGTGTAGAGGCCGTTTTTATCTTGGGTGATTTATTTGAATACTGGATTGGTGATGATGCTGTCTCAGATTCACCATTTCAAAAAGAAGTCAAAGCTGCTATTGCGAAGCTCTCAACTAAAACAAAAATCTACTACATGCATGGCAATCGTGACTTCTTAATTGGTGCTGATTTTCTCAAGAAAACTGGCATGACTTTATTACCAGACCCTACAAAAATCCTGATCGCCAATCAGGAATATATTCTTTGCCACGGCGATTCACTCTGTACTGCCGATGCTGCTTACCAAATATTTCGCAACTGGGTTCGCAAATCCTGGTTACAAAAACTGTTCTTGAATATGCCTTTGCGCTGGCGCAGATCCATTGCCCATCATCTCCGCAACAACAGCACAAAACAATATCCCCAAACTGTCCACAATACTGTAGATACCGTGCAAGATAAAAGCAATGTCACCTTAAGTGGCTGCGCCGCATTACTCAGCAACTTGTCTGGTGAACGATTAATTCACGGCCACACTCATCGCCCTGCCCATCATCATGAGAGTCTGCATTCTCAAGAATGGCAACGCTGGGTATTGTCTGATTGGGATCTAGATCATCCTGAAAGCATATTGCCAAAAGCAAGCGCCCTCAGAATTGATGCCAGCGGCGCACATTACATTGACTTAGTCAAAGCTCACTAGCAAAGCCGCTAACTCTTAGCAGCTCGAGTATTTTGAGAGACATTGCACCATCTGCGCAAAAATCCGAGGGTTGGCACTCATCACTTCACCGCTTTGTAAGAAACCTTCTTCGCCACGATAGTTACCAATTAAGCCACCAGATTCGGTAATCAATAAAGCGCCAGCCGCCATATCCCAGGGTTTGAGATCGCTCTCAAAGAAACCGTCATAGCGACCCGCAGCAACATAGGCAAGATCCAAGGAGGCTGCTCCTGGGCGCCGTAAACCAGCGCATTGCCGCGTCATATCAGCAAAGATTTTTAGATACTTTTCAAGGTCTTGATCTTCCCGATACGGAAAGCCAGTTCCCAATAAAGCATTGGCTAGACGATCTTGCGTAGCAACACGCAAGCGCCGACGGTCTAAATAGGCACCAGCACCACGGGTGGCGGTAAAGAGTTCATCGCGAGTTGGATCGTAAACCACTGCTTGCTGAGTAACACCATTCACTGCTAAGGCAATCGATACTGCGTATTGCGGAAAGCCATGAATAAAGTTAGTTGTCCCATCCAATGGATCAATAATCCAAACGTACTCTGCATTAGAATTGTGTTCGCCGGTTTCCTCGGCCAAAAAGCCATGGGTGGGATAAGCCTCACTGAGGGTATCAATAATGGCAGCTTCAGCCTGTTTGTCCACCTCGGTTACAAAATCATTGTGTTGCTTGCGATCAACCTGTAAACGCTCCAAATTGAGAGAGGCACGGTTAATCACGGTTCCTGCACGACGAGCGGCCTTAATGGCCACATTTAACATGGGATGCATAGTATTGATGGACAAATTAAATAAGAACAAACTCGCGATATTGAAAACTGCATGACAATAACGAGCTAACAGCTTGATTCTAAACGATAGACCTCTTTTTGACCAATCCACTGCTCACTACCGACCCAAGATGAACCCCACACAAGCAAACTTGATACGCTGGGCGCTTGTGCAAACCAGCCATCCCGGCAATGTTGGCTCCGCAGCTCGAGCCCTGAAAACAATGGGCTTTAGTGACTTACATCTGATTAAACCGAAAATAGTAGGAATCGCCCAAGAACCCGAGGCAATTGCCTTAGCTAGCGGTGCTGGAGATATTCTGAAGTCCAGTCAAGAAACGCTCACCCTAGAATCCACGCTAGAGGATTGCTCGCTAGTCCTGGGGTTCACCAGCAGAGACCGTGAGTTTGGGCCTCCTGCACTTGATTGGCATTCTGCGCGAGGCTTGATTCAGGAAACCTTAGCTAACCATCAAAGGGTTGCGCTGGTCTTTGGGCCCGAAAGAACCGGCCTAGAAAACGAACACCTGGCCTTATGCACGCATCGGGTATGGCTCGATGCCAACCCCGCCTACCCCTCCTTAAACCTCGCCCAGGCCATCATGGTTTGCGCCTTTACCCTGAGAGAGGCACTCAGCGCTACTTCTAGCCCACCTCATAATGCTCATATCTTGCCAGATTACGCTGATCCAGCAGCAATTGCCGCTATGCTGGAGCACTGGCGACAAGGGCTAGAGGCGATAGGCTATTTAGACCCCGCTAACCCTAAAAAACTCATGCCCCGCCTCCAGGCCCTCTTTTCAAGAAGTCGTCTCCACAAAGAGGAAGTAGATCTGTTGCGAGGCATCGCAAAACAGATGCTCCTGAGAAAATAAGCACATCCCGTTAAAATCAACGTATGTTTAATTCCCTTTTCGACCAAGTCGACTCCATCATCGCCCGTGACCCTGCTGCCAGAAATCGTCTCGAGGTCATCACGTGCTACCCCGGCTTGCATGCGGTATGGCTGCATCAAATCTCCCACTTTCTGTGGTCGATTGGATTGAAATGGATCGGCCGCTTGCTATCCTTATTCTCAAGATGGCTCACCGGCATTGAAATTCATCCGGGTGCAAAGATTGGTCGTCGTGTATTTTTAGATCACGGCCTAGGAATTGTGATTGGTGAAACAACCATCATTGGTGATGACTGCACCATCTACCAAGGTGTTACTCTGGGCGGCACATCCCTTTACAAGGGCGTCAAGCGTCATCCCACGCTTGGCAAGGATGTCGTAGTCAGTGCTGGGGCAAAAGTACTAGGAGGTTTTACGGTGGGCGATGGCGCACGTATCGGATCCAATGCGGTTGTCCTCAAAGAAATACCCGCAGGCGCTACAGCAGTGGGCATTCCAGCACGCATCTTGCATCCTGATTTACCGCAAAGTTCGGATAGCAAAACCAAGGAATATTTTTCTGCCTACGGCATCACCCCCAATGTAGATGATCCCGTATCGATGGCCTTGAAAGGATTGATTGATGCAAGCTTGGAGCAAGAAGAAAAAATTGCCGCCCTTGAGTTGGCATTAGCAAAACTGGGAAACCCAACAATAGCCAGTGGCCCAGTAGAAGATAGCGAAACTAAACGTGATCTTGGTGCCATTAAAGAATGGCTGAAAGAGTAATACTAGTGAAGTGTTCGGGGTTTAGGGGTGGAGCTGCCGTCCAAGAGCGCATCTAAGTCATCCTCCTCATCATCCGAATCCTCTAGATCATCGTTGGGCATTCCAAAAGTAAAGCTCTGCGTGCCTTCGGCGTGACCATTTTCGATTTCATCACTGGTCGCCTCACGGATATCTTCCACTTGCACCCAAAAGCGCAATGCCATACCGGCTAGAGGATGATTTCCATCCAGTACTACTTGGTTATCAGCTACATCTGTAACGGTATAAATTAAAGGCTCCTCATCGTCATCTTCAAGCTCAGAAGCCAAGTTGGCTGCTTGAGCACCCTCTTCCTCAGACTCGGGCACGCCTTCAAACTGCATACCAACCTCAAGGGGCTCTGGAAAACGAATACGGGGTTCTATCTTAAGCAATTCTGGGTCGTACTCACCGAAGGCTTCGCTGGGCTCTAGCTGAATAGTAGTCTCATAGCCAATGTCCTGGCCATCTAGGAGATTTTCTATTTTTGGAAAAGTGCCGTCATATCCACCGTGCAGGTATACCATCGGAGAATCTGGTTCTTCGATAACATTATTTTGAGCATCAGTTAACTTATAGCGAAGGGATACGATGGTATTTTTTGCGATCTTCATGCGGAATTCATCAAACATTCGTTTTTAATTAGTTTCTATACAGCTTTTCATTTATGACTTCATTTTACTTGAGCAATCCCTACGAACCACCGAGGGCTCCTAAAACCCTGCCATTAGACCAGCCCTGGCCCCTATTTGGCGGAATCAGTCCGCAATCGTTCATGAAGACCTATTGGCATAAAAAGCCTTTAGTGATCCGTGGAGCAATTCCAGCATTCAAACTGGCTCAGAACAGTGGTATCAAACTCATGAGCCCTCTTTCACCAGAGGAGCTTTTTAAGATCGCTGGCAACCCAGACTCTGAAACTCGTTTAATCCAAGCTAAACCATGGCGCTTTAGCTCGGGTCCATATCCAAAGAAAAGCTTGCCCAATGTCAATAGACCAGACTGGACATTACTTTTGCAAGGCATGGAAGCGCATCATCTAGCTGCAGCGAATGTATTGTCTTGGTTTCGGTTTATTCCTGATGCCCGCCTAGATGACCTGATGATTAGTATTGCCGGACCAGGAGGTGGAGTTGGCCCCCATTTTGATTCTTATGATGTCTTTTTAATTCAAATGGCTGGGAGAAGACATTGGCGCATCTCAGAACAAAAAGATTTAAGCCTAAATCCTAAACTTCCCCTCAAAATTCTGAAAAACTTTCAAGTGGAGCAGGAATGGGTTCTAGAGCCTGGCGATATGCTTTATCTTCCACCCCAGATTGCCCATGATGGTATTGCCATGGATGCAGGTTGCCAAACCTGGTCGGTAGGCTTTCGCTCACAAAGCTTTAAAGAATTGCTCCAAGAAGGTCTTTGGAGGCTAGCAGAGTCTTTAGAAGACCTGCCAGAACTGGAAAAATACTTTGCAGACCCCAAGCAAAAAGCCAGTGCGCGTGCAGAACAGTTACCAGAGGAACTAATCAAACAAGTAGCCACCAAACTACAGGCATTGAAATTAAATCAAGTAGAAACTTTTTTGCCAGGAATTACGGCCTACTTAAGCGAGCCAAAGCAGCAAGCAATATTTGCAGCGCCAGATAGGCCACTATCACTTGAAAAATTCAACACCGCTATAGCACGAAAAATACTCAAACCCCATCCCCAAACCAGAATATTGAGCTTAGGCAATAGCGTGTTTTGCAATGGGGAGAACGTCACCCAAGATCAGCCTAAAGACATCCAGCTTGCCTGGAGAAAGCTGTCCTCCCAGAAGGATCTGGTTGGGCAACAAAGAGTCCACAATAAGGATGTCAGCAGTCTTTATGTGGCTTACAAGGCCGGCTGGCTGGTTTTTTAGAGCTGAATTAAGACATGGCTATAATAATTGCTGGAAAACACTTAGGGATTTGCCCTTGGTATTTTCTAGCAACAATTACCGGTAATTGATGTTAATTTTTTAAGAGGAAATTACAAATGAAGAAGTCACTCGTATTCGCTGCAATGTTAGCTATCGCTTTAGCCGCTTGCGGTAAAAAAGAAGAACCAAAACCTGCTGAAGCTCCTGCTGCTGCTCCAGCACCTGCCGCTGAAGCTCCTGCTGCTGCTGCACCTGCTGCACCTGCTGCTGACGCTAAGAAGTAATCTTCTTCTTGAAGAGAAAAAGCCGCTGAAAAGCGGCTTTTTTATTACTCTTTTTAAAAGGCTTCAATTAACTCAGTTGCTGGGTTAATAGAGTTAACAGCTGTAAGCCTGCAGGAGTGTTTTCAGGCTTGCCGTCTGCATCCTGGATGTACACAGTTGAAACATTGTCCTCGGTCTTTTGCACGACAACCCGATACTTCTTGGCCTTCAAATTGGAATCATCCTTACTGCTGAACAAATTACTAAAGAAGCCTTTAGTATCACCCAAATCCTTAGAATTCACGTAGCGTACAAAGTAGACGCCACTCGCACGATCTCTGTCCTCGACGGTAAAATTCGAGCGATCCAAAGCCAAGCCAACATCACGCCAAGCACGATCAAAGCTTGTACTTAAGACCATATGGGCGGTATTAATACCTTCCTGAACCAATTTAGCCTTAGGTGATTTGGATGCCAAGGGAGTCGCAACCATTGCTTTGGCCTGCTCTTGGGTCATCCCCAAGCGCTCCATCAGTCTGGCCAAAAAAACCGCTTCTAACTCTGGGTCATTGGGGCGCGGGGTCCAGATGGTCGAAATACAGGCACCAGTATTGTCAGTGGTGCATTTTTCAATAGCGCCGCGTTGGGTAATATAAATCTCCGTTTCGTCAGGCTTGCTTGCCTCTAAACGGGTTTTATATTTATCACGCTCACCCGTGTCATAAACTGTATCGAGAACACCGCCAATAGTTGAGCGAACCCAATCTTGGGCAATCCTTGCGCGATTTTCGGCCCAGTCAGTTTCCATGATGCCGGTAGATGGTGAATCAATCACTAATAAAAAGCCATTCTCTTGCCAGAAGTCTTTTACCTGAGGGTATAACTCTGGAGCAGGTTTTGCTACTACCAACCAACGCCGCTCACCATCACGGGCTATACGCATACCTGGAATACCTGCAATGACGCTTGGCCTTAATTGGGCGGTAGACTTTTTCAGGGCCGCGTTGTACTCCGACATGGTGGCAGTACCATCTTGAACCATATAACGACGGTCCGCTTGTGAAGTAATCAAGTCTGGTGGATAGGATAAATTGGGGCCCCGAATCGCACCGGCATTTTTATAGTCGACTGTATCGTTAGAGGTAACAGACTTGCAAGCAACCAAACCTAAGCCGATACAAGTCATCAGGACGGTCGTCGAAATCCAGCGACGAAAAATTTGCGCAACAATCATCATAGTAAGCCGGCCTGTTTTAATGCAATCTTTAATGGTTCACGCAATGCAGCGCTCAAGGGAGTTAGCGGCAAGCGAATGCCTGAAGCAATTTTACCCATCTCATGCAACGCCCATTTCACTGGAATCGGGTTTGCTTCAGTAAACATTGCCTTATGCACAGCAAGAAGTTGATATTGAATGGCCCGAGTCCGTTGTACATCATCA
Source organism: Burkholderiaceae bacterium (assembly GCA_947447945.1). GTDB lineage: Bacteria > Pseudomonadota > Gammaproteobacteria > Burkholderiales > Burkholderiaceae > Polynucleobacter. The sequence goes on along the minus strand of CANFLR010000029.1, from coordinate 12,352 downwards.
GACATTGCAGCAACGCATAACTCATGCATCAAGCGGGGCGCTATATTGGCCGTCACAGAGATATTGCCCTTACCGCCCATCAACATCAGCATTGCAGCTGATAAATCATCACCTGAGAAAACAGAAAAGTCACTATGCCCCGCACGCTGAAGATCAGCCAGTAAAAGTGTGCCGCGCTCTAAGCTACCAGTTGCATCTTTAATACCAATAATGCCTGGAACACCAGCGAGTCGCACCACCGTATCTCCCGCTAAATCTGCAACGGTACGGCCAGGGACGTTATACAAAATGACTGGGAGGTCTACCGATTCAGAAATCTTTTTAAAGTGGGAGTACATCCCTTCTTGCGTAGGCTTATTGTAGTAAGGTACTACTTGCAGGCTAGCATCAGCGCCAACTTTTTTGGCGAACTTGGTCAACTCAATCGCCTCTGCTGTGGAATTGCCGCCAGTTCCAGCAATCACCGGAATGCGACCAGCAATCTGCTCGACCGTCACCCGAATTAACTCACAATGCTCGTCAACAGAAACCGTTGGCGACTCCCCACTAGTGCCAACGATCACAATACCATCGGAACCCTCACTGACATGCCAATCTAGCAAAGATCGCAAGCTGGCATAGTCCAAACTACCATCCTCAAACATAGGGGTAACAATGGCCGGCATGCTGCCAGCTAGGGGGTTTTTAATACCGTTTGGAGAAGCCGTCTTGATCACCGTATGTATACCGATTTTTTAGCTATGTTAACCAACAAATTGTAACGGAATGCGCCCTTTTAACGGGCCTTTTACAGCACAGATCCGTTGAATCATGGCTGGTTTGGGGTGTTCTATGTAAATATCCTCGTAAGCAAGGACTTTTAAGTCGTGATGAGCGGCTAAAGCAAGCAATTCTCCGGGCTGGAGTAAAAAATCAGGGTTTGAGGGTTTGCCAAATTGGGCATTACCCAGGGCGAAGGTTTCATAGATTAAAACCCCTCCCTCCACGAGCATCTTTGGTAAGAAATTCAGATAAGGACGATAGAGGTAATTGGTCACCACAATTCCTGAAAATTGACGGTTCTGAAGTGGCCAAAACTCGCCTTCAAGATCATGCGCCTCAAGATCTATTAAGGGTAGCTTAGAAAGGCTTAATGATGCAATATCACGATCCACTGCAAGAACTTGATGGCCTAATTGAGCCAAGTAGAGCGCATGTCTTCCAGCGCCACAAGCCATATCCAAGATTACACCTTCCTTAGGAAGGATTGGGGTAAAACGTCTCAACCAAGGAGATGGATCAAGCAAGTCGGAGTGGGTGCTGCTGGACATCAGATGAACCGCTTTAATCGTAAGTCAGGCCCATTGCTTCCCGAACCTCTCGCATGGTTTCTTGAGCAACTTTACGCGCCTTGTCGCAACCGTCGGCAATGATAGAGCGTAATAAACTCGGATCATCTAGATACTTCTGTGCACGCTCAAACATCGGCTGCTGCTCAGCCAAAATTGCGTCAATCACAGGTTGCTTGCACTCCAAGCAACCGATGCCAGCCGACTTACAGCCCTGCTCTACCCATTGCTTGGTTTCTGGTGATGAATACACTGCGTGTAATTGCCATACCGGACAGCGCACTGGATCTCCCGCATCGGTCCGGCGCACGCGCGCAGGATCAGTCGGCATAGTCCGAATAGATTTAATGACCTCTTCAGGTTGTTGACGAATGCTGATGGTATTGCCATAAGACTTAGACATCTTCTGGCCATCAATACCGGGCATGCGGGATGCTGCGGTTAATAATGCTTGCGGCTCAGGAAGAATAATTTTACGCGCGCCTTCTAAAAAGCCAAATAAACGCTCGCGGTCGGCCATCGATAAACTTTGCGCTTCTTGTAATAAAGCCTGAGCTTGTTCAAGCGCCCCATCATCACCACGCTCTTGGTAAGCAACCCGCAATTCAGCATACATTTTTGCGCGCTTGCTACCCAATTTTTTAACCGCCTCGAGCGCTTTTTCTTCAAACCCAGGCTCACGTCCATAAAGATAATTAAAGCGACGAGCGACCTCACGCGTCATCTCAACGTGCGGCACCTGATCTTCTCCAACGGGTACATGTTGTGCGCGATAGATTAAGATATCAGCGGCTTGCAGTAATGGATAACCCAAAAATCCATAAGTCTGTAAATCTTTTTCTTTTAACTTCTCAATCTGATCCTTATAGGTTGGCACTCGCTCAAGCCAACCTAAGGGAGTGCCCATCGAGAGTAAAAGAAACAGTTCGGCATGCTCGGGCACCTTACTCTGAATAAATAAAGTAGCCTGATTGGGATCAACACCTGCAGCCAACCAATCAATCACCATATCCCAAACAGATTGTTGAATCACATCAGGAGTTTCATAGTGAGTGGTTAAGGCATGCCAGTCAGCCACAAAGAAGAAACAGGGATACTCAGACTGCAGGCGTACCCAATTTTTTAATACTCCATGGTAGTGACCAAGGTGCAGGCTACCAGTAGGTCGCATGCCAGAGAGAACGCGTTCAGCAAACATCTTTTTCTTTATTCATTATGATTAATACCTTAAACAATTTATACCTGAAGTGCTGACCAAATAGGCGTCAAATGATCCGGCAAATGGGGCAAACGCCCTAAATCAATATGGCTTTCATCTGGATCATGAAAATCAGAACCCCGCGAAGCCATAAAGCCATAGTGCTGTGCAATCTTGCCGTAGGTTTGATATTGATCCGGACTATGGCTGCCGGTAATCACTTCGATCCCCAGGCCACCGATTTCTTTGAAGTGCTTGAATAACTCATCCATTTGCAAGTCGTTTAAGGAGTACCGACCAGGGTGGGCGATCACCGCCACACCGCCAGCCGCCTTGATCCAAGCGACTGCATCATCTAGACTTGCCCATAAATGCGGCACAAATCCGGGCTTATCCTCAATGAGGTAATTTTTAAAAACATGTTCAGTATCACGACAGACCCCCTGCTCTACTAAAAAACGGGCGAAGTGCGTCCTAGAAATTAAATCGTGATTACCCGCGAAATGCAATGCGCCTTCATAGGCACCCGATATTCCAACTTTTAAGAGTTGTTCGGCCATTAATTTGGCGCGATTACTGCGACCCTCGCGAGTCCGACGCAATCCCTCCAAGATCCCAACATGAGCAGCATCAATTCCCAAGCCAACAATATGGATGGTTTGCCCCATCCAGGTTACGGAAATCTCTACCCCGGATAAATAGTCCATTCCCAAAGCGCGGGCAGCCGCAAGAGCGCGAGCTTGACCACCGAGCTCATCGTGATCTGTCAGGGCCCATAGATGAACGCCATTAGCATGTGCACGCTCAGCTAGTACTTCGGGGCTTAAAGTCCCATCAGAAACCACTGAATGGCAGTGTAAATCGGCGTTTAAAGGGCTTAATCTGGTCATAATGACCCTATTTTAGGTCAAGCTGGTGTCAATGACACGTCGGGGTGCATCTAAATAGTCCCTAGACTGCATTTCAATGAGGCGCGACACGGTTCTAGCAAACTCCCCCGTGATCTGGCCTTCCGTATACAAATCTACTGCCGGCAGCTCTGCAGAGATAATTAACTTGATTTTGTGATCATATAAAACATCTATTAACCAAATAAAACGTCTAGCTTCATTAGTCATCCGAGGTGGCATGTACGGCACCCCAGACAAAATGACTGTATGAAATTGAATGGCTATTTCAAGGTAATCATTTTGTGAGCGCGGGCCACAGCAAAGCGTCTTAAAATCAAACCACACTACACCATCGCCCATATGAAGTGGCTTTAATTCTCGTGATTCGATGCGCAGAATTGGATCAGATACTTCCGTCTGTTTTCCAATCAAAGTATCAAAAATCTGTTCCAGCGAATCACTAGTTTGTTGATTGAGGGGGGTTAAATAGGCCTCTACCTGCGCCATCTGCAAGCGACGATAGTCATTACCAGCGTCAACATTCAGCACGTCTAACTGAGATTCAAGTAACTTAATCGCTGGAATTAAGCGATCACGATGCAGGCCATTCGGGTAGAGTTGATCTGGTCGGTAATTTGAGGTCATCACAAACTGCACGCGATCTTTAAACAAAGCGCTGAGCAAGCGATACAAAATCATCGCATCAGCAATATCGTTGATATGAAACTCATCAAAACAAATCAAACGATATCGTTTAGCAATTCTGATGGAAAGCTCATCTAAGGGATCAGCCAAGCCCGATAACTCATGCAATTCCCGATGAACCTCGCGCATGAACTCATGAAAGTGAATCCGAATTTTCTTTTCCAATGGGGATGCCGCATAAAAACAATCCATCAAAAAAGATTTTCCGCGACCAACCCCACCCCACAAATAGATGCCTCGGGGTAATGCTGGTTTAAAGAATTTCTTTTTAAGGCTGCTATTGCGAATTTCTTTATAAGCAATCCACTCATCTTCGCAGCGCTGCAAGCGCTCTATAGCAGCAAGTTGCGCGGGATCACTGTGATACCCGCGCGCCTTTAGCTCTTGGTGGTAATACTCTAAAGCTTTCAATTACATATTCAATGCGCGTTGATCTGCCGCCAATGCAGCTTCACGCATCACTTCTGAGAGGCTTGGATGCGGATGGCAAATACGGGCAATGTCTTCTGCCGCTGCCTTGAACTCCATCGCCACTGCAGCTTCGGCGATCAAGTCGGAAGCATTGGGTCCAATGATGTGGACACCCAGAATTTCATCGGTTTTCGCATCCGCTAAGATCTTCACAAAACCATCTGAACGACCCATGCCAAGCGCGCGTCCATTAGCAGCAAATGGGAATTGGCCTGCCTTATAAGCAATCCCCGCTTCTTTTAATTGCTGCTCTGTTCTGCCCACCCAAGCGATTTCTGGATCGGTATAGATTACCCAAGGGATGCAGTTGTAATCGATATGAGGTTTTTGTCCGGCAATTATTTCAGCAACCAATACGCCTTCATCTTCAGCCTTATGCGCTAGCATGGGGCCACGAACAACATCACCAACCGCATAGACGCCAGGCGCTGCAGTTTGGCAGGTATGGTCGTCAATCGGAATAAATCCACGCTCATCAACCTTCAGGCCAATCTTATCGAGATTCAAATTATCGGTATTAGGTACGCGACCCACAGAGACAATTAAGCGATCGCATTCCAACTTAGTATCTTTACCATTGCTATCAGTGTAGTTAACTACTACACCTTTTTTGTCTGCTTTTACTTCGCCAATCTTCACGCCAGTATTAATGCTCAAACCTTGCTTACTGAGTAACTTCTGGGCCTCTTTAGCAATCCCCTGATCACAAGCGCCTAAAAAGGATGGCATTGCTTCCAGAATGGTCACTTCAGAACCAACCCGACGCCAGACTGAACCGAGCTCCAAACCAATCACGCCAGCGCCAATGACACCCAACTTTTTAGGCGTGGAATCAAACTTCAGTGCGCCTTCGTTATCACAAATCAGCACATTGTCTACTGCTACGCCTGGTAAATGACGCGCCTTAGAACCGGTTGCAATGATGACGTGCTTGGCGATAACTATTTCTTTATCTTTGCCATCTATCTGAATTTGATAGCCCTCTGCAGCCTTACCCACGAATGATCCATGACCCTTCAGTAAGCTGACTTTATTCTTGCGAAATAGATATTGAATACCACCAGTCATCTTGGTGACAATGTCATCTTTACGTGCAATCATTTTTTTTGTATCGATGCTGACAGCTCCAACCGCAATACCGTGATCAGCAGCATGGTGGCTGATCTTCTCGAACTCCTCCGAAGATGCCAATAAAGCCTTCGAAGGAATGCAGCCGACATTCAAACAGGTACCGCCAAGACGTGGTTCGCCCTTAGGGTCATCATAGCTGTGAGACTCAGCGCAGGCCACCTTAAAACCAAGTTGCGCTGCACGGATTGCAGCAATATAGCCACCCGGACCACCACCAATAACAACTACGTCAAAAGATTGACTCATGATGAACTTTCTTACAAATCAAGCAGAAGGCGTGAAGGATCTTCCAAAGCTTCCTTCATAGCAACCAAACCGAGCACAGCCTCACGGCCGTCAATAATGCGGTGGTCGTATGACAAGGCTAAGTAGTTAATTGGACGAATCACAATCTGACCGTCTTCAACCACGGCACGCTCTTTGGTCGCATGAATCCCTAAAATTGCTGATTGCGGTGGGTTAATAATCGGCGTTGAAAGCATGGAGCCAAATACGCCGCCGTTGGAAATGGAGAATGTCCCGCCCGTTAGCTCTTCAATCGACAACTTGCCGTCACGCGCTTTATTGCCAAATTCAGCAATTTTCTTTTCGATGTCAGCCAAATTCATTTGATCTACGTCGCGCAAGATAGGCACCACTAAACCACGCGGTGAACTCACAGCAATCCCGATATCAAAATAACCGTGATAAACAATGTCATTACCATCAACTGAGGCATTTAATAAAGGGAACTTTTTCAATGCATGAGTAGCTGCTTTGACAAAGAAGGACATGAATCCCAATTTAACGCCGTGGACTTTCTCAAACTGATCTTTGTACTTGTTACGCATCGCAATCACTGGAGCCATATTGACTTCATTGAAGGTTGTCAAAATGGCATTATTTGCTTGGGACTCCAACAAGCGCTCAGCGATACGTGCGCGCAAACGACTCATAGGCACACGCTCTTCAGGACGATCACCCATTGGCATCGGTGCGCTTGGCAAGGCGGCAGGCTTAGCGCCGCCACTAACCGCAGCGATCACATCACCTTTGGTAATACGGCCATCACGTCCAGAACCAGCTACTTGAGCAGAGCTCAAATGATTTTCTGCCATTAACTTCGCAGCAGAAGGTGCAGCAGCAGCGGCTGATTTGGCTGCTGGAACAATAGCAGCCGGAGCAGCGACAGGTGTAGCAACCTCAGCGGCCAAAGCTGGCGCGGGCGCAGCAGAGGCGACGGCTGTACTATCAATCTTTGCAATCAACTGCTCTGCAATAACAGTACCGCCATCTGCAACGATGATTTCTGTCAAAACACCAGCAGAAGGTGCTGGCACTTCTAAAACAACCTTGTCTGTTTCGATTTCAACCAAGATCTCGTCCTGACCGACAGCATCGCCAACTTTCTTTTTCCACTGCAACATGGTTGCCTCTGCTACTGACTCAGAGAGTTGCGGAACTTTAACTTCGAATATTGCCATGATTAATCCTATTTAATATGTAGTGTGGGTGATCTTCAAACTTACTTTGTGATCACATAACCCTTAAGCTTGGCAAACGCCGCATTAAGCAAAGACTTTTGTTGTTCTTGATGAAGATGAGCGTATCCGCAAGCTGGTGAAGCGGATGCGGGACGTCCTGAATAAGTCAACCTCATACCATCTGACATATTCTCAAACAAATTGTGCTGAACAAAGAACCAGGCGCCTTGATTTTGTGGCTCATCCTGACACCACACCAATTCTTCTAACTGAGGATATTTCTTCAATTCTGCAGCAATTGCTTTATGCGGGAATGGGTAGAGCTGCTCCAAGCGAATGATCGCAACATCTCCCAATTTCTTCTCAGTACGAGTCTTGACCAAGTCATAGTAGACCTTGCCAGAACAAATAATGAGACGCGTCACTTGTCCGGCATCAATAGACTCATCGCGCTCAGACAATACTGTTTGAAAGCCACCTTTAGTGAATTCGCTGAGGGGCGATGCGGCCTCTTTATTGCGCAACAGAGATTTTGGTGTCATCAAAATCAAAGGTTTGCGGAACTGACGAATCATTTGACGACGTAACACATGGAAAATCTGTGATGCTGTCGTTGGCTGAACAACCTGCATATTGGTATCAGCGCATAACTGCATATAGCGCTCGAGCCGTGCCGAAGAATGTTCTGGGCCCTGACCTTCATAGCCATGTGGCAACATCATGACCAAGCCGTTAGCACGACCCCATTTCACTTCACCAGAAGCAATGAATTGATCAATCACCACTTGGGCACCATTGGCAAAATCACCAAACTGTGCCTCCCAGATTGTCAGTGTATTCGGTTCAGCAGAGGCGTATCCATACTCAAAACCTAAAACAGCCTCTTCCGACAAAATGGAATCAATGACTGCGAAAGGGGCTTGATCTTTGGTAACGTGCTGCAGTGGCGTGTAAGTACCAGTATCCCACTTCTCACGGTTTTGGTTATGCAAAACGGCATGACGATGCGTAAAGGTACCACGACCACTGTCCTCACCAGACAAGCGGACTGGATAACCGCTGGCTACCAAAGATGCGAATGCCATGTGTTCGCCCATACCCCAGTCGATATTAGCTTCACCTCGCCCCATAACAGCACGATCTTTATAGACCTTTTCTACCAAGGGGTGAACTTTGAAATCTTCTGGAATAGTCGAGATTCTCTCGGCCAAACGCTTCCACTCTGCAAGAGGAATGGCCGTATCAGCCTGATCGGTCCATTTCTTATTTAAAAACGGTGCCCAATCTACTGCAAATTTACCCTTGAAATTACTCAAGACCGGATCAGAGGTTTGTCTACCCGCATCCATTGCAGCACGATATTCTTTAACCATTAAGTCACCAGTACCAACGGGCAAAGCGCCTTGCGCCTCCAACTTATCAGCGTAAAGCTTGCGCGTCCCAGGATGAGCGGCAATGATTTTGTACATCAAAGGCTGAGTCATCGCAGGGGTATCTTGCTCGTTATGACCCAATTTACGGAAACAGACGATATCGACTGCGACATCTTTATGGAACTGAGTACGGAAATCTAATGCCAACTTGGTAGCCAATACCACTGCCTCAGGATCATCACCATTTACATGCAATACAGGCGCATCAATAATCTTCATGATGTCAGTGCAATACAAGCTTGAGCGTAAATCTCGTGGATCAGATGTTGTAAAACCAATTTGATTATTAATCACGATGTGCAAAGTACCACCCGTGGAATAGCCACGCACTTCCGCCATCGCTAAGGTCTCTTGCATAACGCCCTGACCTGCAATAGCTGCATCGCCATGAACTAGGACGGGTAAAACTTGCTCGCCTATGAGGTCTCCACGACGCTCCATTCGTGCTCGTGCAGAACCTTCCACTACAGGATTAACGATTTCTAAATGGGAAGGGTTGAAGGCTAAGGACAAATGCACCGGACCACCTGGGGTAGAAATATCACTAGAAAAACCTTGGTGATACTTCACGTCACCTGCTGGTAATGTCTCTGGGCCCTTATGTTCAAACTCTGCAAACAAATCGGTTGGCATTTTGCCTAAGGTATTGACGAGTACATTGAGGCGACCACGATGCGCCATACCAATCACAACCTCTTGAACACCTTTTTCGCCAGCACCACGCACCACCTCGTCCATACAGGCAATGAAACTTTCACCACCTTCTAAGGAGAAGCGCTTTTGACCAACGTATTTAGCTTGGAGATAACGTTCTAAACCTTCGGATGCTGTTAGGCGATCCAAAATTTGACGCTTATCATTGGTATTAAAAGTTGGGGTTGACCGAATAGACTCTAATTTTTCTTGCCACCATTTTTTGATCTTCTGATCGGCAATGAACATGTACTCGGCACCAATGGTGCCACAATAGGTTTCCCGCAAGGCTTGCAATAAGTCGCGCAAGGTCATCTCGGTCTTGCCGAAGAAAGTATTGCTCGTATTAAAGACAATATCCATATCGCCATCCGTAAAGCCGTAGAAGGACGGATTTAATTCAGGGATATCGGGACGCTCTGAGCGTTTTAGCGGATCAATATTGGCCCAGCGATTACCAACGTTACGATAGGCGGCAATTAACTGCTGAACGGCGACGCGCTTGCGCCCCATCTCAGCGTCAGCCGAATCAGAAACCGTTCTAATCGGACCCTGTTTTGCGCGCTCGGCAAATGAAGCAACAATGGGTCCATGAGCAATATCGACTCGAGACGAGCCATCGGCTGCTGGGACCTGCTTCACATTATCAAAATAGTCTCGCCAATGATCCGCAACAGATGCTGGATCGTGCAAGTAGGATTCGTAGAGTTCCTCTACATAGGGGGCGTTTCCGCCGAAGAGATACGAACTATCTCTTTGGTCCTGCATCATGATGCTCACCTTTCATCGGGTATCCCGAATAAAAACTGTGGTTATAACCACCCGCAATAAGGCTTCACCGTCTTGCGGATTGATCTATGCAAATACTGTTTACAGCTTTAATAATTTAACACGATATTCACTAAGATGAAGCTGGATTGGGAATATTTTTTATATGCCAAGGGTATGTACGGAGTTTGGATCGATTAATAAGAATTTTCCTACGGAATTTTCAGCCTCTCCTGACAGATTTGAATAGATTTGATTTTTATTCTCTAAATCTTCAAGTGAATTAATGACATTAAGGAAATATGAAAGCAATTACTCCCGAAATGGAATATCTCAGTACCCGGCAAAGCGCCAAAGTCCTGCAAGTGTCCCTTGGTACAGTGCAGAAAATGGTTGAATTAGGCGAATTAATCGCCTGGAAAACCCGCGGGGGACACCGTCGCATATTGGCCAGCTCTCTCAATCAACAACTTCAAAGACGTAAAAGGGCTATGCGTCAAAAATCTAGCCAAAGCTGTATTGCGATGGGAATCTTTAGAAGAATTGAAAATGGCGACGAACTAGTGGAATCCATTAAAGACTGGCAATTAAAGGTTGATATGGATATTGCAATCGATAGCCTAGAAGGTCTTATGAAAGCGGTTTCCATTGCCCCAGACCTCATCTTTCTAGATGCCCTTATCCCACCAGTTGAACAAGTCCATTTAATCCATTATCTGAGTAAAAACAAAGACACACAGCATATTCCTATATTGGTAGATGAAGGTTTTATCAAACTCCACCCAGGAGTGATGGTCCTAGCAGATGAAAATACAGGGGGCGTAAGGCCGCCATCAACAGAAAGTCTCAAGGAGGAGCTGGAAAATGGCCTAATTGACCTAAATCCCCTCATCATTGGCTACCCAGCCACGGATCCAGAACAAGATCAGTCAATAAACTATCAAAATCGGCATGAGCTACTCGAACCCATCTTTGTAGAGGCGCTTACTCGCAAATGCGCCTGAATGGCTCATAAACGTCTCTCAAGAGAAAAGCCACACCTAGCGAGGTGTGGCTTTTTATATAAAACTCAATTAAATCAGATATTTAAATTAAATACTGATTGCGGTCTCTGCCATCGATCCACTTAGGAGCCTTACCACGCCCTGTCCAGGTCTCACCAGTAGATGGGTTGCGGTATTTTGGTGCAACCTTGCCACTCCCACCCTTTAAGCCAGCTTTACGGCTAAATAAGTCAGTGGCGCTTAAATCATACTGCTCAATAATCAGCTTTGCCTTTGCAATACCATCCGCTTTTTCGCGCTGAACCGCCTCTTTAATCTGTTTATCCAACTGCTCACGTTGGGCTAATAACTCTTTATAGGAAGACATCTATTCACTCTCCATTCATTAAATACAATAAATATCAAATAACACGGTGATTATTTAACACTGTATATATTGTATACAACAACTAGCAAGAATCAATTTATTAATATATAGAGAAAATAACCTTTATTTATCAAGGATTAATACTAATTTAAATGATTATCTCTATAAAAATCATAAATATATTTATATTAATAAATACTATCTTCTAAGAGTAAATGACCCGCTAGCCTTAGCAGTTATCTCTCCAGCCTCGTTTAAAACCACCGCCTCACAGTAATTAATCACCTTGCCTGACTTTAGGGTGTTGCCCTCCACCACTATCTTGCCTACTGTAGGTCGCAAAAAACTGGTGGTCATATCGATGGTTATTGCCCCCAAAGGATGATCCGCACTACTTCGAACGGCAGCTGCCATAGCAAAGTCCAACAGGGTCATGATGAGGCCACCATGGGCAACGTGAAAACTATTCTCCAGTTCAGGCCTTAAATCGACGCTAATGCGGGACTTCCCCCCTACTGCATGTTCCGGCACTACGCCAAGGTAATCTAAGAAAGGAATCGTTAATCCGAAGTAATCGGTCGGGCCGCTTTTGGAGGTGGACATTTCTGTGCTCATCGTGGATGGATAGTGAAAACGGGGTGTAATGGTCGGGGCGAGAGGATTTGAACCTCCGACCACATGCACCCCATGCATGTACGCTACCAGGCTGCGCTACGCCCCGACGAAAGAGGAAATTGTATCAGTAACTATTGATTGAGAATTTGGAGAACGGCCTGCAACTCATCACGTAAGCGTAGCTCGCCTCGTGCTTCATCCAAGCGGTTTCTGGCGCCACTAATCGTGAAGCCCTCTTCATACAAAAGAGAGCGAATTTTACGAATAAGAACAACTTCATGGTGCT
>CANFLR010000028.1 GCA_947447945.1 Burkholderiaceae bacterium | reverse complement strand
GCGGATGGCTACACCTTATTGTTTGGCACTGCTGCAATCGCTGTAGCTCCAGCGGTTTACAAAAATCTTAGCTATGACGCTGAAAGAGATCTGCAGCCCATCGCCATGGTTGGTAGCTGTCCTGCAGTAGTACTCACTTCAACCAGTGGCCCCAACACAATAGATGAGCTCATCAGTCTAGTCAGATCTCAGCCTGGAAAATTTAACTATGCCACTTCTGGTATCGGTAGTCCTACGCATATCGTGACCGAATACTTTAATCAGAAGGCGAATTTAGATGCTTTTGCGGTCCCCTATACGGGTGCTGGACCTGCAAAACAAGGGGTCATTACAAATCTCCATTTGTATACTTTTGAAACAGCCAGTTCTGCTCTTGCGCTGATTAAGTCAGGAAAGCTGAAAGCCATCGCTTTAGCGAGCGATCGAAGGTCACCAGTATTACCCAACGTGCCCACTATTGCGGAATATGGCGTACAAGGTGTTAATGGCTCAACATGGAACATGATCTTTGCGCCCGAAAAAACTCCCAGGTACATAGTGGAAAAACTCAATCATGCCATCAATAAATCCTTAACGAATCCTGCGATAGTTAAACGACTAAACGAGCTAGCGATTGATATCAATGCCTCCTCAACACCTAGCAGTGCTGAGAGCTATTTGAAATCGGAAACTCAGCGCTGGAAGGAATTGGTGAGCTATTCAAAGGTAAAACTCAATTAACTAATAGCTATAGCTTTTTATGTGTACCGTCACAAAGCGGTGCATTCTCAGACTGCTTGCAACCGCAAAAGTAAACCATTTTTGTTGTAGTGGCTATATATTCCACTGGGATGCAATCCGTCGTTTGATGCATGCCATCACATAATGGTTGCTTTTTACTAATTCCACATGAACACCAGTAATAGGTTTTTCCTGCCTCTACTTGAAGTGGATATGGTTCATTTTTTGCCGTTTTTTCTTGCATTTTGATACCCCCAAATATTCAATTGAGCGTAAACCTATTTTGAATAATTATCCGAATTAGGGGAAATTCCAAGCTCAGGTAAACCCTGCCAAGGGCCTGAAATCTGTTGATTCGTCGGAATAATGCTCGTTTCGTTGATTTATATCAAAACTATGCAACTGCAGCATTTAATAGATGCCAGCAAGCGCCCTCATTTAGGGCGATGCTTTTCAATCTAAGCAATGGTTTGCATCAGTGCAAAAAGTTCATTCTGCCCCTCAAAACCAATGCCGGGACGATCAGACAATTGTAACTTTCCATCCTCAATGCGCGCATCATCTGCAAATCCAGCAAATACTCCAAACACCCCTGGATAAGCTTCGCATCCACCCAATCCAAACCCGGCAACAATTGCCAAAGTCATTTGGTTACCACCATGGGGAAATACTGAATGCCTACCCCAACCACGCTCTTGCATCATTTCAAGGGTTCTCGAAAATTGCACGATGCCATAGGACTGCGGCACATCGATTTGCACGATATCGCGATCTGAGCGCAGTTTGCCAAATTGCAATAAATTCCGAATATCTTGTGTAGAGAACAGGTTCTCTCCCGTAGCAATTGGTGAGTCATAGATACCAGTTAACTCATCGAGCAATGCAAAATCAGATGGATCAGTTGGCTCTTCAAGCCACTTCAAGCGATAAGGTGCCAGTGCTTTTGCATAGCGCAGTGCGCCTTCTCGATTCCATGCGGCATTAGCATCCACTGCTAAAGTGCTCGTGCCGCCCATCACTTCAATGGCGGCATCTAAACGACGTAAGTCCTCATCTAGTGGAGCACCGCCGACTTTAATTTTCATCACCTGATAACCATCATCTAGACGCGCACGAATTTCTGCTTGCAATTCAGGAATGCCTTTGCCAGGCGCATACCAACCGCCCCCAACATAACAAGGCACTTCAGTCAGAATCTTGCCAGCATTAAAACGCTCAGCTAACACCACATGTAGTGGTTTATCGGCAATCTTTGCCACCACATCCCAAATGGCAACCTCAATAGTGCCAACGGCAACTGAACGCTCTGTATGACCCCCGGGTTTTTCGCGTTGCATCATGCAGGCCAGAATTTTGGCTGGGTCAAAATTAGCTCCCGTTGAATCCAATAAAGAATTGGGGTCCGCTTTCATAATTCGCGGGATTAAGCGGGAACGCATTTGCTCACCGCATGCATAGCGGCCCGTAGAATTAAAGGCATAACCAATCAAGGGCTTACCTGCACGGATCACATCAGTATGGACGGCGACAATCGAGGTCGTCATCTCACTAAAATCAAATACTGAATTGCGTAAAGTGGAGCGCAGTGGGACTGCAATCTCACGAATTTCGGTGATCTTCAAAAAACTCTCCCTAATGATTGAATCTATATTATTGTTAGTCGATAATTAAACAATAGTTTAAATAAGATAGCCAGCATATTCGCTGCTCAGGAGATGATGAATGCACCAATCCTTGTCCCAAACCTTTCTGAGACAACACCTCAAAACTTGGGGGCTAGCCGTTCTAACCCTCTTTACATCCTTAACCTTAGTGGCAAATACCGCCTCTGCCCAGTCAAATTGGCCAACTAGACCGATCACAATCATTGTGCCCTTCCCGCCCGGAGGTGCCACTGATATCCTAGCCAGGGCTGTTGCAAGTCGTCTAGGACCTGTACTTGGACAACCCATCATCATTGACTACAAACCAGGAGCTGGCGCTACTTTAGGCGCTGCGATTGCCGCTAAAGCCCCAGCGGATGGCTATACCCTCTTAATGGGGGCGGTACATCACACCATCGCGGCCAATGTGTACAAGAACCTCAGCTACGATTTTCAAAAAGATTTTGTCCCAATTACGGTTGTTGGGGTGCTTCCAAACGTTTTAGTAGTGAATGCCAATAGCTCCATCTATAACGTCAAGGATCTCATTGCCCTAGCAAAAAAAGAGCCGAATAAATTAAGCTACGGATCCAATGGCAATGGTGCAGCTCAACACTTGATTGGCACCCAATTTCAGATGCTGACTGATACCGAGTTATTGCATGTTCCCTATAAAGGCAGCGCACCTCTCACTACAGATTTACTGGGCGGTCAAATTGACATGTCTTTTGATGCTACTGCCAGCACATTGCCACACATCAAAAGCGGTAAATTAAGGCCACTTGCAGTAATTACTCCAAAACGCAGTATCTTTTTACCCCAAGTACCCACACTGGCAGAAGCAGGTGTGCCAGGACTCAATATCACAACCTGGTTTGGGCTACTGGCGCCAGCAGGCACGCCTAAGCCGATTGTGAATAAACTACATAATGCTCTGGTTAAAGTGATGCAAACTCCAGAATTTAAAGCTCAACTTGAAGAGGCTGGCGCTGAACCGATTGGCAATACTCAGGAAGAAATGGCTAAACAAATTTCGGATGAGATTGAAAAGTTTGGCAACATCGTCCGCATTGGAAAAATTACCGTCAATTAATATGAAACCTTCTATGAAACGCTACTTATCCGCATCACTCCTAAATACTGTTCTAGGTCTCTTACTACTAGGCTCTTGCGCATTCGTACAGGCACAGAGTTACCCCAATCGACCCATTAAAGTAGTGATTCCATTTGCTCCTGGAGGTCCATCAGATATTGTTGGACGAGTCCTCATGCAACAGATTAGTGAAAATCTCAACACACCGATCATCATCGAGAACAAACCTGGAGCCGGCTCTAATATCGGCATTCAGCAAGTGGCCAAATCAGCGCCTGATGGCTATACCTTACTACTAGTGAGTAGCACATTTGTAATCAACCCTTCGCTCTATCCCAATCCTGGCTTTGATGCGATCAAAGATTTTTCCCCGGTTGCCCTCCCCGTAAGCTCGCCGAATGTACTGGTCGTAAACCCCAGCTTTCCTGCTAAAGACATCAAAGAATTTTTTGCAGTTGTCAAAGCCTCACCCGGAAAATATGACTATGCTTCACCTGGTGCTGGCACTGGACCGCATTTGAGTGCCGAACTTTTAAAACTCAAAATGAATTTGGATATGGCGCATATTCCCTACAACGGTGGTGGTCCAGCACTGCAGGCAGTCTTAGGGAATCAAGTGCCAATTGGTCTGTCAGCACTACCTCCTGCAGTACCTCAAGTCAAAGGTGGAGCCTTAAGAGCACTAGCCGTTACCAGCACAACACGCTCCCCATCCCTGCCTGATGTCCCCACATTAAAGGAGTCTGGGGTGACTGATTTTGAGGGGGATACTTTGCAATTTATCCTTGCTCCAGCAAAAACGCCCCCCGTTATTGTGCAAAAGTTAAACCTCGAAATTGCCAAGGCTCTAGACAATCAAGAGCTTCGCAATAAGTTGCTGGGCATGGGTTATTTAACCTATACCTACACTCCAGAACAAACTAGCCAAAAGATCAAAGTAGAAGTGGATAAGTGGGCCAAGGTTATTCAGACACGGAATATTAAACCCGAGTAAGCTCACTGCAGATAAAAAAGCCCCTGATTCTTCTTCAGGGGCTTTTTAATTTCGGCAACACTTTAATCTGGAATGATAGGCAATAAGATATAGGAGTTCATTGCACCACCAGAGTGGAAGGTATGCGTGGCGCATTCGTTGTAATCAGCATGAAAATGCGTGAAGTTACCACTACCAGCACTGTCTTGCGCATGAATATCCACGCGGAGTTGATGTCCTTTTTTCAAGACAATACAGGTGGAAATAATTTCAATTTGACACTCAACTGGCTCACCAGGATTTAACCAAAGGCGCTCATTGTGAGCATGGTAAGGACGGTAGGGCAAGGTTTTTTCGAGATCCAACTTGCGGTGCGATGCCCGCAACCAGCCCTTCGTGAGCACCACGGGTTGACCCTGCTGTCCCAACTCAAAGACTTCATTCCCATCGGGATCAAAGTTGCGCAAGGTCACCATAATGTCCATGTCTTCTGCTGTACTGGAGACCCACAGGTTTGCCATGAGCGGTCCAGTAATTTCAGTATCCTTGGTCATCGGATCGGTAACAAATGAAATCCCAGAGCGCCCAATACCGGGAGCTGAAGAGCCTGATCCAATACCGGCTTTATTAGGATTGCTGCCGGCATAACTCATTTGCTTTGCTGTGCTCAAGGCGTCTGTGACCAAACGGCCTTCAGTATGCTTTTCATCGGGTGTGCGCTCACGCTCAATACTGAAATACATTTTGGTCCACTGCGTTCTTGCCAGCGGCCATTCGTTTTCAAAGCGGAATGCGTATGGCTTCTTGCTACCACCAGTCCGAATTTCCAATTTAATTGGCGGCTCATCCATGATGCCGTTCTGCATATCTTTTAACCAGTAGTCAAAGAAGCGTAATTGATCAACTTTGCCCTCATTAGAATGAAATGGACGGAAATGATCGCCCGTATGAATTCGTAATTTTTTATGTGGTGATGCAGCGCACAGATAGGCTTCTGTATTGCCCCGTAAGTGCAGTCCCCAGCCGCCCCAATTTCCTACAGAGTAAACGGGCACCTGAATTTGGTCCCAGCGTGCACTACACATCCGCCACCACTCAGAGTCCAAGTCATGGCTGAGATATTGCCAGAGCATATCGGGAGAAAATGAGTCTGGATTGTATCTACGGGTACGCCCGAGTAAATGGCGCGCCATATGCTGGTTAACCCAATTACCAAAAAAGCCCATCGAAAAAATACCGCCGTGATACGCCTGATCTCGGTATTGGTCGGCACGACCCTCCCACGGAATCATCGCTTTTAATGATGGTGGATTTAAATTGGCTAAGCGCCACTGACACGCAGCATGATAAGAAATACCTAGGGTGCCAATCTTGCCAGAACACCAATCTTGCTTGGCTAGCCACTCAATGCAGTCATAAAAATCTAAGCTCTCTTGATAAGAACTGGGATCACATCGGCCAGGAGATTTTCCAGTGCCGCGCGAATCAATTCGCACGCAAGCATAACCTCGCGCAACCCACCATACTGGATTGGCTGCCTCCCAAGTCATATAGGGATTAGCTTCTTCTTCTAAATCTTCTGGGGGAACCCATAGCTTGTCTTTGTTATAGACGGTGATATTAGCAAGCGCAGGAAATTTTTCTGCCTGAGTATCGGGCCGAAAAATATCTGCGTAGATATAACCGCCATCGCGCAAAGGAATCTGCACATCCTTTTCGATAATCATGCCGTGATCTTTGGGCTGCGACATCAGCGACGTAGCTGTACTCATGTTGTCTCCTAACATTTTGATTTATTTTTTATTGACCACAATGTAAGCGATTTTCAGCAAACCTAAGGTTTACCCCAATCCCAAAATGTTGCAGCGCATATCAATATACATATTGCTACACTAGATAAATAATAAAACCTTTCAACATCAGAAGATGTTGGTGGGTCAAAAAACAAATTGAGTTTGGAGACATATGAATTGCTTTTTAAAGCAGGTTCGCTGCTGGATATTCTTGCTGTTGTGCCTCAGTGCGTTACCTAGCCAATTCGCTTCTGCACAAAGTAAAACTGGTAATTGGCCCGACCGTCCGATTCGGATGATTGTCCCCTTTACCGCTGGTGGACCAATCGACATCATCGCGCGTCGAGTAGGCCAAAAACTTAGTGAAATCTTGAAAACACCGGTCATCATTGACTATAAAACCGGTGCCAACGGCTTGATTGGCGCTGATTACGTCGCTAAATCTGCGCCAGATGGGTACACCATGCTCATCATGACGGGATCGTTTGCAGCCAATGCGGCACTCTATAAAAAACTACCTTACGATCCAATTAAAGATTTTGCTCCAATTAGTCAGATCTACCAAAGCTATGGCATGGTCTTGGTGGTCAATAGTGATTTTCCAGCGAACTCCCTAAAGGAGTTGATTGCCTACTCACAAGCACACCCTAACAAATTAAGCTATGGCTCCGCCGGTTATGGCAACGCTTCGCATTTAGTCGGCGAACTGCTGAATGCGCAAACCGGCATCTCCGTTCTCCATGTTCCCTATAAAGGCTTGGGCCCTGCATTTAATGAAGTGATTGCCAAGCAGGTTGATATGACGTTTGTCTCGACCACTCTCGCCGCAAATGGCATTAAAGAAAATATTGTTAAAGGACTAGCGATTAGCGGCGGATCGCGTGCACCTGCTATTCCGAATGTACCCACCTTTACAGAAGCGGGCGTCAAAGGGATTGATCAGGTCTATGGCTGGTCTGGTCTTTTTTATCCTGCCGACACCCCTAAAGAAATTACCACTAAAGTGCAGCAAGCGCTTGCCAAAGCGCTGAATCAGCCTGATATCAAAAAGCAATTCGATGATCTAGGCATCATTCCCTTGGGAACAAGTTCTGCAGACTTTGTGAAGTTTGTGAATACGGATATCGAGTTACAAACACGGCTATTCAAAATCGCCAATATTGCTCAGCAGTAATTCAGATAGATAGAGGTAAGTTATGAAAATTCATCGTCTATTTCTGATGCTAACAAGCATCTTGGTCGCTTGGAGTCCATTTTCTCTTGCCCAAAATTATCCTAATCGCACCACGAAAATCATCGTGCCATTTGTGGCGGGCGGCCCAACCGATGTTCAAGCACGCTGGGCTGCACAACAACTGAACGTGGGGCTCGGCGAACCTTTCATTGTAGAAAACCGGGTCGGTGGTGGCGGAGTGCCTGGGGTTGAACTGGTTGTGAAGAGCCCAGCAGATGGCTACATCTTACTAGCTGGCAATCCGGGTCCGCTGACCGTGGCGCCAGGCGTGAGAGCGAGCATGCCTTATCAAACTACCAAAGATCTTGCCCCCATCACCTTAATTGCACGCACTGCCAGTTGCCTGGCCATTCACCCTAGCGTCCCCGTAAATAATGTAAAAGAATTTGTCGCTTACGTTAAGGCTCATCCTGATCAGATTAATTTTGGCTCGCCAGGAGTGGGTACGGTAGGTCACCTATCTGTTGAGCTATTTGCTGCGACAGTAGGTATCAAGCTAAATCACATTCCCTACAAAGGAGCATCGCAGTACCAAAATGATTTGGTTGCAGGTCATATTCAACTTGCCCAAGTCCAAATGGCCAATTGCTTGCCCTTGCTAAAGCAAGGCAAGATCAAGACCATCGGCATCACCGCAGAAAAACGCACTCCTTTAGCCCCTGAAATACCTACCGTTGCCGAACAAGGCCTGCCAGGCTATCAAAGCTATAACTGGAATGGCATCTTGGCACCTGCAGGCACTCCGAAAAGTATTGTCAATAAAATTCATAGCATTCTCTCTAAGCAATTGGCTACCAAAGAAAATCAGGAGTTATTTATTTCCCAGGGCTTCGAGCCTAGCAATATCAGTCCTGAAGAATTTGCAAACTTCATTCAACTTGAAACCGAAAAGTGGGCCAAGATCGCTAAAGCTGCAGACATTAAAGAATAAATACCTTAGTAATAGAAACCAATCAAAAAGGAGCGCATCATGGCAGAGAAAAAAGATCCCCCGTATTTCATGTATTTCCCAGACAACTATCGCTGGTCAGCCGCTTTTATCAATATGCTAAGTGCCGCCCCTTATGGTGGCGCTGAAATTGGTGAGCTCCATAAGATTGGTACCAAGCTCAAAGGAAAATCTGGGGATGATGATGAGGCTTGGTTTGATGCCTGTACGGAAGTGGCAGATGGTGTTTGCGAATACGCTGCAAAGTGGGCTAAAGAAGGTAATAACACGTCGGCCGCACACGCTTATCAACGGGCCGCAAACTACTATCACATGGCAGAACGGTTTCGCACTCCAAAAGATAAAAAAGCACTGGATATCTTTCAACGTGGAATAGATGCATTTCATCAATTCATCAAGCTCGGTGACTACAACATTGAAATCGTTGAAATCCCTTTTGTTGATGGCAGCTTGCCGGGATATTTTGTTCACCCAAAAAAGAAAATTGCTGAAAAATCACCTTGCGTGGTTTACTTCGACGGCCTTGATGTCACTAAAGAGATTCAATTTATGCGTGGCATTCCTGATCTTGTTAAACGGGGATTCTCGGTATTAATCATGGATGGTCCCGGTACCGGCGAAGCCATACGCTTTCGCAATCACTACTTACGGCACGACTACGAAGTTGCGGGAAGCGCTTGCTTGGACTATTTAGAAAAACGCAAAGATGTGGATGCAAAAAAAATTGGTATTGTGGCCATTAGCCTTGGTGGCTACTATGCACCCCGCTGTGCCGCTATGGATCCGCGCTGGGCAGCTTGTATTGCCTGGGGCGCCCAGTGGGACTACTACGAGACTTGGAAAAAACGGATTGACGCTCAATTTAAATTGTCTTTATCGGTTCCAGGACACCACATCAATTGGATTTTAGGTGTTGATACCTTAGAGCAAGCTCTTGAAACACTTAAGCCATTTAAGCTCGATGGCGTGATGCAGAAAATGCAATGCCCATTCTTGCTGGTGCATGGCGCTGAAGATGAGCAGATCCCCTTATCTGATGCCCAAAAACAATACGATGCCTGCGGCTCAAAGGATAAAACGCTACGTGTGTATACCGCTGAGGAAGGAGGCTCACAACATTGCCAACGCGATTACCTAACCTTAGTGGTGGCAGATATGTGGAATTGGTTTGAAGATAAACTCATTCGGGGAAAATAATGGCATCTGCAGCTCTATTGAGTTTTGAGCCCCTGAATTTTTAGGGGCTTTTCTTTTTAATCCAGCCTTAACGCTTATAAAAACTCAGAGTTACTTCGCCAAGTTCAATCCCAAACTTACTCATCTTAGCCTTATTGAGCATGACTTTGGGGGTAACGAGATACATCCAGTCATTAAATTGCACATGATAAGTAGTCCCGTCAACGGGTAGGGCTAGGGTATAAGCCCAATGTAGTGCATTACCTGCAGAATTACCTTGCGCTTCTCCCACCACATCATCAGCTCTGCCACGATATTGGCCTGGAGATACTTCTGTCAGAGTCCAAATCCGTTTTTGCTTACTGCCATCAGAGTAATCAAAACTCTCATCTAGGGTGCCCACCTTCTTACCATCGATTACTTGCCAACGCGCTTGAATCAATACCGTGAATCTTTTCTTCACTGCCCCGCTGCGATCTGTGAAGACCCCATAAGCATCAATTGTTCCTGAAAAATACTCGCTTAAATCAAGTGAAGGCTTCTCATTAGCGTATTGCGATACCTCGGGACCTGCGCAAGCAAATAAAAAGAATCCGCAAAAAAGAATCGCAGCAACTTTAGAGATAAATGCATTCATTACTCACATGCCTCATTAAAAAGGGGTGGTGGACAATTTTGACCTAGCAATTGCTCGCGCAACGAAGGGGCGCTGGTCTTGGGATCAAGCCAAATACCAAAAAAAGCTTTTGGGAAATCCATTCCAGAAATTTGGGCGATTTGCTTACCTTCGTGATAAAAAACCGTACCTTGCTTTGGACTATAGATCGCAGTTAAAGTTTGCCCCGATTGGATATTGGGCATAAAACTTGCCAACTGCTTACCCCAATTGACTGCCTGAGCTTCGGGGACACCGATTCTTCTCATCTCTTCCACTGTTCTATTAGCAATAGAAATACCTTGGAATGATTTTTGATAACGCACATCCATCGCAAACTCAGGTGATGACAGATTAGCGGAGCGATAGAGTGCGGCATCATAAATATTAAAACCCCACCACGTCAGTCTGCCGCTCCCCTGTAGCTTGGCCGAGGTCAATACCTGGTCTACGTGAGTCGCATCAGCCGCAAAACAAACTGATCCCAATAAGGGAATTGCAATACAAAGGGGGGCGAGCATGCGAGAGATTTTCATACTTGAATTTTCTGCATACCCGCTTGAACCAGTCGCAAAACTGTTGGCCCCAGTATTTTTGAGATCGCCTCTCTATTTTTAGCAAAAAACTGATACCCGTATCGCAAGATAGGCTGAAGTAATTTTCTAGAAAATATCCATGCCAATATTGGTAGATCAGCACGGCGATATGCCTCTGGAAAAACGCTCACCCCATGAATGAGAGTGCCATCTTCATACTGTCCATACATGGCAGCTAAAGCCTGCTCGCAGGAAACACCGACGGCTATTGGGTCGTAGCATTCAGAATGAATATCAACAAAGGAGAGTAACTGAAGTTGATTTCTACCCGATAAAAAAAGGATCTCCGCCCGACATAAAGGGCAAGCACCATCATAAAAGAGCGTTAGTTTTTGTAATTCTTGAGCCATTAGGCTAGTGTAAGTCTTATTTCCTAAACTAGCTCAAGACAGCAAACCAGCATTTACCGCAATCTATTCAGCCTTGATATTGAGCTTTTTAATAATCTTGCTCCACTTATCTAAATCACTCTCTACCAAATTAGCAAATTGCTGACGCGTCATTGGCTTTACTTCCAAGCCCTGCGCTGCAAGCTTGGTTTGACTCTCGGGATTTTTAAGTGCCTCGTTTACAGCATCATGCAGTTGATCTAGTGTCTTTACAGGAGTCTTAGCTGGTGCAAAAACCCCATACCAAGGTTCGTAATTGAAACCCTTCAAGCCACTCTCGTTCAAAGTAGGAACGGTAGGTAATGATGGCGTACGCACTAGGCCAGAAGTGGCTATTGCTCGGACCTGCCCTGAATCAATGTAGGGCTTGATCGCAGCAATAGTCATTAGCATGGCTTGAATTTGTCCGCTAATCAGATCGGTGATAGCTGGCCCAGAACCCTTATAAGGGACGTGAGTAGCGTGAAAGTGGCCCGACTGCTCAAACAACTCCATCGCCAAATGACCTGCACTCCCGATGCCACCTGAGCCGTAATTAATCTTGCCCGGATTTGCCTTGGCGTAAGCCAAAAATTCTGCGACGGTCTTTGCAGGAAACTGGTTGGTTACTACCAAGACATTGGGTGTGACACCGATTTCAGCAACAGGCACAATGTCTTTGCGCGTATCAAAAGGTAACTTGTCATACAGGGCCGGATTAAATACAAAGCCCATGTGATGAAACATAATCGTCTTGCCATCAGGAGTAGATGTCGCTAATTTAGCAGTGGCAATCGAGCCGCCAGCACCACCACGATTATCAATCACAATGGAGTCACCTAGGTTATTGCCTAAATCAAGAGATAACTGTCTTGCAACAATATCGACAGTGCCGCCTGCAGCAAAAGGCACAACAATGGTCGTCGTTTTACTATTCTGAGCAAAAACAGAAGCCCCCATCAGTAAGCTTACTAAAAAACCTACGCTTAACTTTATCCAAAAAATTCTCTTCATCATCTCTTTATCAATTCAATGTTATTAACGTACTTCATACATCTGTATTTTTTGATCATCCAGAATGACGCCCAGTCCAGGGCCTTTTGGAAGCGGTAAAGAGCCAGAAGTGATATCTAATTTATTAACCACAATATCGTCGACTGTTTTCAAAGGGCCTACGCACTCTAAACCCGGCAAAACATCTTTACTGGTGCAGGCCAGCATAATTTCAGCGACTGTGTTCACACCCAAACCAAAGCCGTGACCGATCACCACCTTCAGACCAGCAGCACTCGCGGTTTCTAACATACGCCTCGTCTTTAAGAATCCGCCCTGCTTCATGACTTTTAACTTCACAATGTCAGCTGCATCTTTCTTAATCACCGCTATCAAACTAGGGTAGTCGATGATCGATTCATCAGCCATAATCGGAATACCTACCGACTGACGCACCTTAGCCATCCCATCTAAATCATCAGCATGCACTGGCTGCTCCAGCAACTGCATATCAAATGGCTCTAACAATTTACCTAGCGCAATCGCCTCATCTACTTGATAGCCAGCATTGGCATCAGCCCGCAAGCGCATGCTTGGGCCGACTGCTGCACGAATTGCTGCAATCCGATCTCGATCAGCGTGGATGTTGCCACCAACTTTTACTTTTGCAGACTTAAAACCTTTATCGAACCATTTCTTTGCCTCAGCCGCAGCTTCATCCGGCGGCAATATTCCAATCCATGCATTAAAACTGAGCTCATCAACCATATTCCCGCCGAGATAGGTATATACAGGGATATCCATTTTTCGACAAATTAAATCCGTGCACGCCATCTCGATCGCCGCCTTCGCATCGTAGAAATCTTGGAGATTTGCGTCCATCAGTGCTAATAATTCGTGAATATTAAAAGTATCTGCCCCAACAATTAGTGGGGCCAGAATCTTTCTTAGGACATTTAATGAATCCTCAATGGACTCCACCGAGTAGCCTGGAGATGGATCGATATTTCCCAAGCCCACAATGCCATCATCATCAGTAATTCGAATGACAGCACTCTTTTGAACTGTTTTAGTGACATAGGCATTCTTAAAGCCGCCCCCAACCAAGGGAACCGCAACACCAAATACTTCTACTTTAGAGATGATAGATTTCATATGGCTCATTCAAATGGAATAACGGAACTGCCTTTGATTTGGGTGCGATGCATTAATCGTCTAGCTTTGGGATCAAAGCTATCCCGGCGATGTAATGTGCAGCGGTTATCCCAAAGGATTAGATCATGCAATTGCCAAACCTGTGTAAAGGTAAATTCTGGGCTGCCAGCATGCTCCCATAGGGCATCTAGCAGTTGGTTACTCGCCTCAAGATCCATACCCAAAATATAGCTATTTCTACGACGACCTAAAAACAAGGTGGGCAAGCCAGATTCGGGATGCTTTGCCACTAAGGGGTGATGTGCTCCAGGAGCCTCGCGAGGATCAGTGACATCCTTCATCCCCTTGCGAATCATGCCAGCGCTGTTATACGTCCCATCATGAATGGCTTTACGACCTTTAATCTCTTGTTTCAGGTGGGATGGCAATGTGTCATAGGCCAAACACATATTGCCCCAAGAAGTATTGCCGCCAAACTCAGGGATTTCTAGGGCATGAAGAAAGGATGCCTTGGGTGGAGTATCAATGTAGGTCATATCCGCATGCCATACAGCCTCCCCATCGCCCAAGCCCCCAATGTGCTGATCACCAGACTTAATATTAGAAATCACATTGATATCTGGAAAATCCTCTAGAAATGGCTTGCCATAAGAATTCGGACCCGGCGGATCAATTTCTCCAAAATACCGACTCACTGCTAACAATTGAGGGTCGCTAAGCTCGGTCCCCCTAAAACGTAAAACCAAATGCGCTTTCCACGCGGCAAAAATTTGCTCTAACTCATCTTTGGGGATAGGCTTTGACAGATCAGCACCCGATACCTCTGCACCCAAAGCATCCGCTAGCTTTGTAATTACTAATTTCGCCATTTTTCAGAAACCTTTATTAAAAAGATTATTTGCTATAAATTTTTACCAAGCATGGATGATAACCGTGTCGCCATATTTTGGCTTTCAGCTTAATTGGGGTGTCCATGTAACGCAAAATAGACTGAGAGAAACCTCTCAGTCTATTCAGGAGTTCGTAACATAAAAACTACTGCTTGGTTTAAACCTTTACTGCATCATGGCTCGATATTGCAACCGTCGCTGACTGCTTGCTACGATTACTCCAAGCATGGTTACTACCGCGTATAACAGCAAATTCGCCCTTTTTCAGCAGCATTTCTTGAGTATCTAGCACTAAGTAGATCTCTCCTTCGGTTACCAGACAAAAATCGATTGTGCTAGATTTCTGCGAATAAGGATAATTTGGAATTGAACCCGTGGTGCAGATTTCAGATGCACGTGCTGTTTTATAAAATGCCTCGACCTGAGCTTTGCTGACCTTACCACTCCAATTGCTATCGGGCGGGAAGGTAATGACATTAAGCACCGTACCAGACTTCGGTGGCACTAATACATAGGGTAGCTGTAATGTTTCTGGAACAATTTTTGCTGGATGACTATCAATTACCCACATCCGCTGCAAAGCAAACCCTGGTCTTGCAGAATCTAAAATTACATCCGGTGAAAATGAATCTGCGACCAAAGTCGATTTACCAGGCTCTTTATCAATCGTAATAATTCTGCGTTGTGGTTTCACCCCGCTTGGCAATACTTGATTTGACTTTGGCAGCATTACAGGAATTTCTTCCTCTTGCAAGCCTAAACCCTGCTTGTCAAACTCAGCAGAAATCATATCGAAAGCCATTAAACAACCAATCCGCGAGCTATCCCATAGATGCCAAGCGCCTACCTGAATCACGATGTCACCAGGCTTAATGACTGTTGATGAGTCGTCGAGTACAAGACCTCTCTCGCCTTCCATCACAATGCCAAAATCGACCGATTCTGTCTTATGCATATCTGAGATCGTGACATTGTTGCCGCCACCACGATCCCAAGCGCGTCCATCAGCTGAGCGCACTGGAGAATGTGGTGTCACAACAGGGGGAACGGTACCCTCCACTTCATCATTGGCCAACCAATGAACAGTTCTGATATGGCCGCCGCCTTTAGGCCCTGGAAACTCGTCCGGCCATAAGCTGGCATCTTCAGTGCTATTGATTGGTTGAGGAGTCTTATTCCATACCCAATAATCTGTAACACCCCTACCCGGCACTGCGCCCTCATGGCGAGCAGGTGCATCACCATCCCAAGTCACGACAGACTTACCTTGCGCATCATTACCGGTTACCACACGCCTAATGGCTTTCATTTTTTTGGTCATGTTTTCCTCAATATTGTTTAAATTCATTTAATCAGGTGTCGCGCCTGAATCTCTTACTACCGGGCGCCACTTTTGCACCTCACTCTTTAAATAATCATTGAGTTCAGCCGGCGTACTAAAGACAACCTCAAACCCATCGCCTGTAAACTTCTCACGCACCTCTTTTGAGTTCAATGCCTCGCCAATATTTTTATTAAGGGTATTGATGATGGGCTTCGGTGTTCCAGTAGGTACAAATACTCCATAGACTAGATCTGCTTCTATCTCTGGATAGCCAGACTCTACGAATGTAGGGATATTAGGAGCTAATTTAGAACGCGTTTTACTAAACACTGCGATTCCCTTGATCTTGCCTGATTTAATAAAAGGCAAAGCTGCCGGCAAGCCGACGATCGCTAGAGGGACTTGATTGCCGAGTAAATCGGTCAAGGCTGGTGCAGCCCCTTTATAAGGGATGTGTCCTAACTTAATGCCAGCCTTGGCATTGACCAGCTCGCCACCAATATGTTGCGGAGAACCAGCGCCAGGAGATCCATAAGAAAATGTTGATGGCGGTTTCGATTTAGCCAATGCAACCATCTCAGCAATCGTATTCGCCTCAAATGTTGGATTTGCAACCAATACCATTGGTGAAGAGACTACTTTTGAAACACCTTCTAAATCACGTACGGAACTAAACGGAAGATTCTTAAACAGCGAATCATTGATTGCAATATTGCCCACGATCGTGACGATCATGACATAACCATCTGGCTTCGCTTTTGCCGTGGCATCAACACCAATATTACCGCCAGCACCAGGCTTATTATCGACAATGACGCTTTTACCTAAAGATTCTGAAAGCTTTTGCGCCAATAGCCTACCTATCACATCCGAAGGTCCACCAGCCGCTTGCGGCACAATGAGTCGCACCACTTTATCTGGGTAAGCGCCTTGCCCATAAGCTAGATGCCCTTGGAAAAATCCCAAGATGACTAACAATAGTCCAAAGAATTTAGTTTTCATATGCGTCCTTTTTATTTCGATGTTGGCTCGGGATCAATTTCGAGAGCTTCTAAAAATCTCGAAACGAGGTTGTAAGTTGCAATCGTGGCCGTCAATTCAGTCATCCCTCTAGCGTCAAAATGCTTATTGACGTCATCAAAAATTGCTTGTGGCACATGCACATCGCAAGTCATGGAATCGGTATAGGCCAACACAGAGCGATCTACTGCATCAAATAAAGTGGATTTACTCCAGTGTTCGATGTCGTTGATTTGCGCTTGCGTGATCCCTTCTTTTAAAGCATGGGGTGTATGGCTAATGAATTCATACTCAGCCTTGTTAATCACGGCGATACGCATAATCACCAATTCTCTGACCTTGCCACTGAGAAGGCTTTTCTGCCTTACTGCGGTGAGTAAATTTAGCCAGCCCTGTGCTATAGGCGGGCTATTTAATAGCATTTTGTACAGATTGTGTAACTTACCCCGCTCGGCAATAATTTGCGCTGTGAGCTCTTTTAATTCTGGTTTGGTCTCCAAATCTGGATATGCAATTCTTGCCATCACTATCTCCTATTGATGTATTTTTTAACTACAAATGACTTTAATGGCGCTCCCAAACTTACCCGAATGAGATTGAACACCCAGTCACTTTTATTCTTTTATTTTCGAACAATTCGATTTAGACTATCAAATCTAACTTCTAATCTCGACTTTAAAGCTTAGTCATAATCTAATTGTTCGAACAAATAAAGTCAACCCTCTTTTCTCCTCATGACCAAAAAATCCAAAGACCTAGAAATTGCAACGCACTTAGAGGATGGAATTCGGGCTGGCAAGTACGCCGTAGGGACGCAACTACCCACTGAGGATGATCTCTGCAAGCGTTTTGATGCCAGTCGATATTCTGTTAGGCAGGCCTTAGGCTCTATGGTGAGTCTCGGATTAATTTCCCGCCATAAGCGCTTAGGGTCGTTTGTCATCTCTACTTCAAGGGTCAGTCAGCTCGTTCAATCGGTAGCCTCGATCCAGCAACTGCTCAACTATCCCAGCGAGACGATTCGAGAAACACTCCAAACCCAGTTCATTACAGCCGATCATGAGTTGGCTGTCATTCTGCAGTGCGCTCCTGGCGATACTTGGTTTCATATCAACGCAACAAGGCATCCCAAACAATCCAAATCGCCTATCTGCCAAACCGATATTTATATCCTGCCACAATATGCGGGCGTCATCAAACATAAAAAACATGCGCAGATTCCGATAGCTGATCAAATTTCAGAGATGTATGGAGAAACAGCAGACACCACTCAAATTGATATTACGGCAACCATTGTCGATAGTGCTACTGCAAAGGTACTGCAAGTGAAGAAAAATTCTCCAGCATTAACGGTCTACCGCAGATACATTAATGCCAAAGGAAAAGTGTTTGAGGTCGGAATCGGCATCCATCCAGCCGAACGCTATACCTATTCATTTAACTTTAAGCGTGATAGCTAGCGCTCAATATCATCCAGAAAACAGCTTGGTTTTATGAAGTAGATTTGCTGCATTGCACACTGTTATTTTTGCACTACTTAAGTGCTAGAAAATCCCCTACATTCCGGTCATAAACCGATCAAATCCCAGCCGTAAAGGCTGCAGGGTCGATTCAGGGAGATACTGAAATGGTGCACAAAGTTTTCTCAATTGTGCAAAGTGAAAATTACTACTAATTTTTAAAACATAAGATACGGCATGCGTATCAAAATCACAAAAAATGTTGTGCTCAGCAATCAAGAAACGGCCACCGAAAATCGATCTGGAGCGCTATTTCCTGCGGGAGAGTATCTGGCCAATCTCACGCCAGAAGGAAAAATTGAGGTAGTAAGCCCTAAGAAAAATAAAGTGTTATTTTCTTTTTCTCAATTTAGGGAAAAGATTTCTCTCGGTGAGTTCATCCTGATCGAAACCTAAACCCTTGTGCCAGCACAAAACCCAGGGCAGATTAGTTATCTACCTTAATACCCGCTTTAGCAATCACACCGCCCCAAAGGTTATATTCTTTTTTCATATATGCAGCCATCTCCTCTGGAGTTGATGGGGTTGGATCAAGACCTTGTTGTAGCAATCTCTCTCTAATTTGCGGATCTTTCAGCGCCTTATTGATAGCTGCATTGAGCTTATTGACAATAGTAGCCGGGGTCTTCGGCGGCGCAATAAAAGCATACCAATTTGCAGCCTCATATCCTGGGTAACCCAACTCAGCAATGGTTGGCACATTGGGCAATGCTTTGGAGCGCGCGTGACTGGTCACAGCTAAGGCTTCCACTTTGCCCGACTCAATTAACTGCTTAGAAGTAATAATGGTTGCAAATAGGGATGGTACTGTTCCACCCAGTAAATCATTAATCGCTGGACCGCCACCGCGATAACCAATGTGGATCAATTTAATTTTTGCCGTAGCAGCAAATAGCTCTCCAGCTAAGTGGCCGCCACTTCCAGAACCAGAACTACCGTATGCCAAGCCACCCGGTGTTTTCTCAGCGAGCGCCACATAATCTGCCAATGTTTTTACCTTAAGGACCTGAGGATTGACAATTAGCGCATTACCCGAGGTCACGCCAAGGCCAATGGGAGTGACATCCTTTAGGGGGTCATAAGCCAACTTGTACATATGAGGGCTATACGCTAGCGGCCCGACCGAGCTCAACATAATCAGATAACCATCAGGCTGTGATTTAGAAATAACATCGGTAGCAATATTTCCGCCAACGCCAGGTTTATTCTCGATCACAATAGGCTGCCCTAATTCCTTCGATACATAAGGCGCAATAATTCTAGCGGCAATGTCAGTTCCTCCGCCCGGAGCAAACCCAACATAAAGACGAATAGGCTTATTTGGGTAAGGCTCTTCGCCGTATCCAGGAATCGCCAAACAGCACAGCAAGAAACAGAAAATGAGTCGAATGGTCATATGGATCGGCATTAGTAGAGGGAGAAATATAGTTTTAGAGAACTTAAGCAATAAAGGATCTAATCGCTTTATAAATTAAATCAGGACGTTGCTCTTGAGGGTAGTGTCCTGTAGGTATATCGGTACCTTCAAGATCATCGGCCCACTTACTCCATGCCTCGATGGGCGTAAAGTGTCTTCCGCAGTGACTATTGCTACCCCACAGAACCATCACCGGGCAGGTAATTTTCCGATGATTCGCGAGGTCGACTTTATCCATCTCTAAATCCACAGACACTGTGGCACGATAGTCCTCACAAATTGCATGAATTTGTTCTGGAGTAGTGCAACGCGCATACTCAGCCAGCGCTTCGGGTGCAAAGATTTGCAGGCCAACACCTTTTTTATTGAGCTTGTAATTGATGTAGTAATTTAAATCTCCACAGATTAATTTCTCTGGGAAAGGTTCTTTTTGGGCCATGAAAAACCAGTGGTAGGATTCTAGGCCCCAGCCCATAGTGACACGAGTTAAAACCTCATGTGTTGGCACGATATCAAGTGATATAAATTTTGTGACTTTTTCAGGATGATCTAGGCACATTCTGAAACCCACTCGAGCTCCGCGATCATGGCCCACTAAAGGAAATTGATTGAAACCTAGCTGAGCCATGACTTTGACGGCATCATTGGCCATCGTTCGAAATGAATACTCTGAGTGATCGCCACCACCCAATGGCTTGCCACTATCACCATAACCACGCAAATCAATCGCTACCACCGTATAGTGCTTCATTAAAGTTGGTGCGACTTTATGCCAGGTCACATGTGTCAGAGGATTGCCATGAATCAACAGCAAAGGGGGTCCACTACCGCCAATCACCCCATTAATATTGACACCGCCATCACCGGGAAGATTAAAAGGCTTAAAACCCTCCATCAAGTTGGTATTGTGGGGGATAAGTTCATCGAACTCGAGGGACTCTATATCAGCGGGGGTATGGATTCTTTTTCTTGGCATAGGAAGCCCTTCTTATGAATTGATTCTTGCAGAAGCAAGATTGGTAATCACATCAAATGCTCTTTTCATGGCTCCAACATCTGCTACGCCTGTACCAACAATATCGTAGGCGGTACCATGGGATGGCGTGGTGTATAAAGTTTTTAGGCCACCCGTCAAGGTCACCCCTTCAGAAAAGCCCAGTAATTTTGTAGCAATCTGGCCTTGATCGTGATACATGATCACGACAGCATCAAAGTCACCAGCGCGGGCCTTTAAAAATACAGTATCCGAAGGAAATGGGCCTTCACATGGCAAGTTTTCTGCGCGCAAACGTTCTAAGGTAGGCCTGATAATTTCAATCTCTTCAGAACCAAATAAACCACCTTCGCCATTATGCGGATTTAACGCAGCTACTCCAATGCGGGGTTGGGTTTTTCCAAGGCCTCGCATGGTTTCATGGGCCAATCTCAATGCGCCCTCGATTCTCTCTGGAACCACCATGTCAACCGCCTGACGCAGACTAACATGTGAGGTTACGCGGAAAGTACAAAACAACTTAATTAAATTGACTTCGCCGTAATAACCTTCATGGCCATTCCATTTAGCGAACATCTCATGCTCATCGCGGTATTTCCAACCACCCTTATTAAGCGCTCCTTTATTAAGCGGTGCAAAACATACCGCATCCATTTTTCCGGCATGGACCATATCGGTCATTACCTTCAAGGTTTCGCCTGTCAGGCGCCCCGATTCAATCGAAGTTAGACCTCGAGGAATTTGAGCGGGATCAATATTCTTTAAATCGATCATCTGAATGCCTGGCTTGGACCAATCCACGGCATCGGCACTCTCAACGATATTGACTGTCAATTTCATCTTGGAGTCGGCCATCCCCAGCTCTAAAACCCTCAGATCACCCACTACCAAAATATTCGCTTTTTCATGGCTGGCTGGATCTGCTAATAATTTGACGGCAACTTCTGGACCGATGCCTGTCACGTCACCCAACATAAGGCCAATGGTTGGCTTTTTACTCATAAAAACCCTTTCGGTAAATAGTTACGCATGCGCAGCCCTGAAAAAGCAGTCGCACCAATATATTCATTTTTTGCGTGATATGGGCATATTAACCGATGCCATCCATTTGCTGGATAACATTTGTTTATATGCTTAGACTCATAGGTTAATGATCACCTTATTTAAAAGCCATACCAATAATCACGGCCCCAGAAACCAACATCACCAATTCCATTAATTGCAAGAATTGCCTTTCCGATAAGGTCAAGACAATTCTTTTGGAGAAAAGGGCCCCCACCAGAACAAATGATCCAATTAACAGACCCTGAATCAGAGCGGTCATATTTAATAAGCCCAAATTGTGGAAAGCAATTCCCTTGGTAAATAGAACGGCTAGAGTACTAGCTGCCTCAGTACCCAAAAAAGCTCCCTTCGTCAGGCCATATGCCAAGAAAAAAGGGGTATTGATTGCTCCCGTCGTAGCGACAATCCCAGTGAGATAACCAATGAATGCGCCAACCAAGGCCATATGCCACAACTGCAGTACAAAATGCTGTTTACGCATCCACCGCCGAATGGGGATCAACAATATCAGGAATACTCCCAGCATGACCTGGACTAGGGTCTCATTTAAGGATACTAAAGTATTTGCGCCCAAGGCCACTGCAGGGGTAGCGGTTAAGCCATAAACCAAACAGACTTTCCAATTAATATCCCGCCACCATAGAAATATTCGCGATAAATTCGCCACGGTTGCGGTGACCGCCATAATCGGCACCGCTTGAACTGGCCCATAAAAATGCACTAAGGCAGGCAGCAAAATAATGGCCGTACCAAAACCAATAACCCCGCCAAATAATCCCGCTAGAAAGCCCAATACCGCAAAAATAATGCTAGATAAAATCAGCTCAACCATAAACAACTTTCAATCTACGAGATCTAGTGGATAAAAAATGATCCTAGAATAGTACCCGCAAAAAGAGATGTCTATCGAATCAAGCTAAGGTTTGCGAATCAGCAGGCTGGCAAGCTCATCAACTACCTCGCACCACTCAGAATCCTCGGCAATTGCTTCCTGCAAAAATGCTTTTTGGTCTTCAGTCCAAAAAATCGCGCTCACCAAATCTGCGTGGGCATTTAGCTGATGGCGCTCAATAAACCGATCTATATGAGGCTGCTTAGCAGAAAGTCCTAATTGCTTAAATAAATCGGCCAAGGTTGGAAGATTGAGACTCACTAATCCACCTCATCGATATGAGGTTCATCAAAATGATTCTGATGGGGTCTTAACTTTGCCTCCAACTGTACCCATCTTCGTTGTTGCTGGCGATATTGGCAGTCATCTGCATGGTTTTCTAACAAGCCAAAAATGACAGTGGTCGGTATCTTGCAATACGCACATCGATATGCGTGCTGATGCTCTTCTATTTTTTCTTGAGGGTAGTCAATGTAAAAGGGTTTCACAGAAGATCTCTCCTATTTAGTGCCGCGCCCTATTTAATAATGCCTTAGCCAAAGTCAAGTCGTAAAGCGCAGTTACTAAGAGCGCTTTTATCGACAACTCTTACCCCCTCAATCTACTCCCATGGGCTCCTTGTCTTCATAGAGAAATACCACTAGAAATCCAAATAATTTTGCGGCGCTGCGGTATAAAAAAGCTCATAGATCCCAAACTAGCTTGGCCCAGTCACGACATGTGCTATTTTTACTTCCTCACAGACCCCTTGCTTCTTCCAAAGATACCCTTAGCCATGATCAATACCAGTCGTCCAAGACGCTCAGTACTCTATATGCCAGGAGCGAACACTCGAGCTCTTGAAAAGGCAAAAAGCTTAGATGCTGACTCCCTCATCCTCGATCTAGAAGATGCGGTTGCCCCTGACGCCAAAGCCCAAGCAAGAAAAAACATTGCCTTAGCGCTGGAGACGGGATTTGGACAGCGTGAATGTATTGTCAGAGTAAATAGTCTCAATACACCATGGGGTTTGGATGATCTAAAAGCTTTTGCGCACACCAAGGCAGACGCCATCTTATTGCCTAAAGTGGAATCAGCTTCCCAGATTCAAGCGGTGGCTAAACTCCTGAAGGAACTGAACCCAGCTAACACTATAAAGATCTGGGCGATGATTGAGACGCCTATGGCAATCTTTAAGCTTGCAGAAATTTCTAGCTCGCATCCTTTGCTAGAAGCCCTAGTTTTAGGCACCTCTGATCTCGTGAAAGATCTTCATGCTCGGCACACACCAAGCAGAGCAGAAACACATACCGCGCTTTCACTTGCTGTGCTAGCAGCCAGAGCACATCATTTGTGCGTACTCGACGGCGTTCATCTCTCGCTTGACGATGAACAGGGCTTACGGGAATCTTGCATTCAAGGAAGAGATATGGGTTTTGATGGAAAAACCCTCATTCATCCAAAACAGATTACTTTGGCCAATGCGATCTTTGGACCATCCCCAGCAGAGATCGATGAAGCTAGACAAAAAATTGCTGCCTACGATGCCGCCATTAACTCAGGCGCGGGCATTGCGGTATTGAATGGAAAGTTGATTGAAGAATTGCACATTCAGGACGCGAAGCGCATTCTGGCGCTAGCCAATGCCATAGAAAAACTTCTAAAAACGGATTAAATCATTGAGGGCATGCAAAATTCTGAGGTACTTAGCACTGTAAACAGGAAGGGAGGCTAAGAAGCCAAGGCCAATGATGTACAAAGAAATCATCTTTCTTTGCTCTTCTGAATAACGCCGTCTCAAATACTTGAATTCATATAAGACCCTGCGAATCAGGCGGTACAGAAACTCAAAGAAGATCCATAAAACAAGCAGTACACCCAACCAAGAATACGGCAGTTCTGAAACAAAAATTAAAAAACCATCCATATTCAATTCCTATTATTTACTTCTGAGCAGCCCGAAACCAGGCGAGACCATCTTCTGTTTTGCCACGTGGTCGATACTCACAACCAACCCAACCTTGATATTGAGAATCATCTAGCAACTTAAAAATAGCGGGGTAATTGACTTCCCCATCATCAGGCTCATTCCTTTTGGGCACACTCGCAATTTGCGTGTGGCCAATAGCATCGCCATATTTTTTAAAGGTTTCAATTAAATCACCTTCCATAATTTGTGCGTGATAAAAATCCATCTGTACCTTAACATTCGACTCGCCTGACTCAATCCGTAAGGCGTGTGCCTGGTCTTGTCGATTTAAAAAGTAACCTGGCATATCACGAGTGTTAATCGGCTCCAATAAGAGTGTTAGCCGATGCTTTGCCAACTCACGCGCTGCATACTTGAGGTTTGCAAGGTAGCTTTTTCGGTGTACAAGCAAATCAGATCCAACCGGAACAATGCCCGCCATCATATGGAGTTGAGTACTACCCAGTGCAAGTGCATATTCAATTGCTTTGGCAACGCCCGCTTTAAATTCGTCTTCCCTGCCTGGCAATGCTGCAATACCCCTCTCGCCTGCAGCCCAATCGCCAGGCGGTAAATTAAATAATACGTTCTGGACCTTGGCGTCTTGATGCCACTTCTGAACGTCTTGAGCGGGATAATCGTAAGGAAATAAAAACTCAACCCCAGTAAAGCCAGCTGCTGCAGCTGCTGCAAAGCGCTCCGGAAAGGGGTGCTCATTAAACATCATGGTGAGGTTTGCAGCAAACTTTGGCATGGAAATACTCCTAATTAATGTCCAATGTGTAGACTAATCTTACTAATGTCTACAGTGTAGCAACGACAGCCGCAACCTCCAAAAACCATCGCAAAAGAAAGCCGCCCGAAGGCGGCTTTCTACTTGCAATACTACTGCCAGATCATCAGGCCAAACTAAGATTCTCTTTATAGAGTGGGAAATTGCGAACTGGTCTGCCAATTGCAGCAGAAATCGCATTAGCCACCGCAGGACCAACCACACAGATTGTTGGCTCGCCGACACCACCCCAGAAGTCATAAGTAGGAACCAGTACCACCTCCACACTGGGGGTTGATGCCAACTTCAATAGGGGATAAGAATCTAAATTCTGCTGTTTGATACGACCATTCTCGACGGTAATCTCTGGATTAAAGATTGCACCCAAAGCCATCACCACCGAGCCCTCGATTTGCTCGCGTGTTAAATAAGGGTTCACGACATGTCCAGAGTTGAGTGCAAATACCAAGCGTTCAATGTGGACGATATTCCCTTTGACAGAAACTTCCGCAACACACGCAGAGTAACTGGCATAGCCCATAAACTGAGCAATACCCCGATGGACACCTGGCGCAGTAGGCTTGCCCCAGTTACCCTTCTTTGCCGCCGCATTAAGCACCCCCAAATGCTTAGGATGACTTTGCATCAAAGCTTGGCGAAATTGCAAAGGATCCTTATTGGCCGCCTTAGCACATTCATCCATAAAACATTCCATGAAGATACCATTTTGATTAGTGTTGACGCCACGCCATGGCCCGACTGGTACATGTGAGTTTTTCATCACATACTCGGTCAAGAGTGTTGGAAACTTATAGCCTAATTGAGCATCAGGACCCTTTTCATAAAATCCTTGGAGCTGACGTTCGTCTTTGCCATCTTTAATTGCCATCGGAGCCAATGTGGCATTAATAGACTGGCCAGCAACTTTGATATGCATGCCCGTTAGATTGCCTGCTGCATCTAAGCCAGCAGTCATTTTCGCCATGGCAATTGGATGGTAGTAGTCATGAGTCATATCCTCTTCCCGGCTCCAGATCAATTTGACCGGTACGCCAGGAAACTTCTTAGCAATAATCGCTGCCTGAGTAACGTACTCTTGAGTTCCCCCACGACGACCAAGGCCGGTCCCAGGGTCCAACTTATAAACTTCGCACTTGTCTAGCGCAAAGCCAGTTGCCTCAGAGAGTGCCGCAAATGAACCTTCGCCATTCTGCGTAGGCACCCACGCCTCAGCTCGGTCACCACTGATCAGCACAGTTGCATTCATCGGCTCCATATTGACGTGTGCACGGTATGGTGTGAAATAAATCCCTTCCACTTTTTTGCTGGAAGAAGCAATCGCCCCTAAAGCATCGCCTTCTTTACGTTGCCAAAAATCACCTTGCTCATCTAAGCCATCACGCAAGGCTTTATTGATATCCGCCGAAGAGGTGTTTGCCCCTTTGCCTTCGTCCCAAACGATCGGCAATACGTCAAGTGCAGTCTTAGCACGCCACCAGGTATCCGCCACAACAGCTACGGTAGCGTCATTAACCTTCACAACGCCCTTGACGCCCCGAAGATTTTTTACTTTTGCCTCGTCATAGCTCACAATTTTTCCACCGAATACGGGGCAGGCCTTAATGGCAGCGCATAGCATCCCTGGCAATTGCAAGTCCACGCCAAACACTTTTGTGCCATTGACCTTATTAGCAGTATCAAGTCGAGCAAAAGGCTGACCGGCGACCGTCCAATTCCGAGGATCCTTAAGCGTAATTGACTTAGGATCAGGCGGGGTTAGCATAGCTGCTTGCGTAGCAACCTTGCCATAAGTCGTTTTGCGCCCTGTAGGCACATGGGTAATCACACCCTTGTCAACCTTCAGCTCACTCACTGGTACATTCCACTGATTGGCAGCAGCTTGAACCAACATGATGCGGGCTGCTGCTGCACCCTTACGTACATAATCTTCCGAAGTACGAATACCACGACTACCGCCAGTGCCATGCTCACCCCAAACCCGCTTACGCGCCAAGCTATGCCCTGGGGTGGGTGACTCGGTGATGACTTTTTTCCAATTGCACTCCAGCTCTTCAGCCACAAGTTGCGCTAAACCAGTACGGGTACCCTGACCCATTTCTGAGCGCACAATGCGAATTACCACTGTGTCATCCGGTTTGATGTTGACCCAAGCATTGACTTCTGGATCACCCAT
>CANFLR010000027.1 GCA_947447945.1 Burkholderiaceae bacterium | reverse complement strand
TTTTCCAGCAAACGCACCATTCAGATCCACCAAGTGCAAACGACGCGCACCTTTACTAATCCAATGTGCAGCCATTGCACCGGGGTCTTCAGAAAAAACTGTGGCTTTGTCCATGTCACCTTGTTCGAGTCGAACGCAGTGGCCATCTTTAAGATCAATTGCGGGAATCAGCAGCATAGCAATGGGTTAGAAAAGTATTAAGGTTGCCAGGAAACAAAATTTTTATAAAGCTTCAATCCGTATTCTGCACTTTTTTCTGGATGAAATTGTGTTGCAAAAATATTATCCCTTGCCACAGCAGAAGTAAACCAGTCCCCATATTCGGTTGAACCCGCGATATCTTCATTGCGTTGCGGAATAACGTAATAACTATGCACAAAATAGAAGCTTGTTAAATCGGGAATACCAGCCCAAAGTGGGTGTTTAGTATCCTGGCGAACCTGATTCCAGCCCATATGGGGGACTTTATAAGCGGAACCGTCAGCTTGTTTTTTTCCTGCCAACTCAAAGCGACACACTTCTCCTGGAATCAAACCCAAACAAGGAGTCCAGCCGAAACCTGCACTAGTTCTCACCTCGGCACTACGATCAAAAAGCATTTGCTCGCCCACACAAACGCCTAAAAGAGGCTTATTTTTGGCTGCGTCTAAAAGCGCCTCCAGCAAACCGGATTCTGCTAAGTGCTTCATGCAATCTGGCATTGCCCCTTGACCAGGCAAAACAACTCGCTGGGCGCTGACAATGTCTCTAGGCTGCCGAGCAATAAGAATATTGTCATCAGGAGCTACATGATGAAAAGCTTGATACACAGAGCGGAGATTTCCCATTCCGTAATCAACGATGGCAATCGTTTGCGCCAACTTTTAACCTATCTTCTCTATTGTTTTCTACTGGGCAGCTAGAAGTGCTCTAGATTACAGACTGCCCTTTGTTGAAGGAACAACGCCAGAAGCGCGTGGGTCCAAAGTCAAAGCCATGCGCAAGGCGCGACCAAAAGCTTTAAATACCGTCTCAATCTGATGGTGGGCATTAATACCGCGCAAATTGTCGATATGCAGCGTTACGCCAGCGTGATTCACAAAGCCCCGAAAAAACTCAATACTGAGATCAACGTCAAAATCGCCTACCCGCGCCCGTGTAAACGGCACATTAAATTCCAGGCCTGGGCGACCCGAGAAATCCACCACAACTCGGGACAAAGTTTCATCCAAAGGGACATAAGAATGGCCATAACGGGTAATACCCGCTTTATCGCCTACAGCCTTAGCAAATGCTTGGCCTAAGGTGATTCCTACGTCTTCAACCGTATGGTGATCATCAATATGGGTATCGCCCTGAGCGACCACCTTCAAGTCAATCATGCCGTGACGTGCTATCTGGTCAAGCATGTGATCTAGGAAAGGAACGCCCGAGGCTAACTCAGCCTTACCGGTGCCATCTAAATTGATAGCAATGTGAATTTTGGTTTCCGAAGTGTTTCGGGTAACGTCGGCTTGCCGCATGCTTCGTTGCGCCGCGAGGCGAAGTGTTGAGTGAAGC
Source organism: Burkholderiaceae bacterium (assembly GCA_947447945.1). Classification (GTDB taxonomy): domain Bacteria; phylum Pseudomonadota; class Gammaproteobacteria; order Burkholderiales; family Burkholderiaceae; genus Polynucleobacter. The sequence goes on along the minus strand of CANFLR010000027.1, from coordinate 26,091 downwards.
CTCATAATATCATTGCTAGTACAAATGTAAGTACTGGATTTAATTCATTTTCCTGCTGTTTTTGACCTGAGTACCCCGATGAGCCGTTTTTGGAGCCCTGTTGTTCAAACCCTTACCCCCTATGTACCTGGGGAGCAACCGCAAATGCAGCGGCTGGTAAAGCTCAATACCAATGAGAGCCCCTATGGGCCCTCCCCTAAAGCGCTGGCCGCCATTGAGCAGCAAACCAATGATGATCTGCGACTCTACCCTGATCCCGAAGGTCTTGCCCTCAAAAAAGCCATTGCTGATTTGCATGGGCTAGATCCTCGGCAAGTATTTTTAGGAAATGGCTCCGATGAAGTCTTAGCTCATGTATTCCTAGGCTTACTCAAGCATCAAGCCCCCGTTCTCTTTCCAGACATTACCTATAGCTTTTATCCGGTCTACTGCAAGCTTTTTGGAATCGAATACAAAAACATTCCCCTAGGCGCAGAATTTGAGATTGAGACGGCGAACTACCCATCGCAAAATGGCGGCATTATTTTCCCCAACCCTAATGCCCCAACTGGCAGGGCAATCTCCAGACAAGAAATTGAAACACTGCTCGCAAATAACCAAGATTCTGTTGTAGTCATTGATGAGGCATATGTCGATTACGGCACGGAATCCTGCATCCCGCTTCTGCGTGGTGTAAGTTGCCCAGAAAATCTATTGGTTGTTCACACTCTGTCTAAATCTCGAGCGCTTGCTGGCTTAAGAGTTGGCTTTGCAGTTGGCCACCCAAGTTTGATTGAAGGCTTAGAACGCGTTAAAAACAGTTTTAACTCTTACCCGCTGGGGCGCCTTGCTCAAGCCGGCGCTATTGCTGCCATCGAAGATCAAGCGCATTTAGAGACAAGTTGCGCCAAAGTCATGCAAACCCGTATCCGTCTGGTTAGAGAACTTAACTCACTGGGCTTTGACACACTTCCATCCAGCGCGAACTTTATTTTTACTCGCCACCCAAAATATGCAGGGGAAAAACTCTATCAAGCCTTGCGTGAGCGCGGCATCATTGTGCGGCACTTTAAGATAGCACGGATTGAAGCGTTTCTTCGCATTACCGTTGGCACAGATGAACAAAGCAATGGGCTATTGAAGGCGCTTCAAGAAATCTTGGCTAGTCATTAAGACTTGTGCAATTACTTCTTCAAACGCATTTCTGCTGCACGAGCATGGGCTTGCAAGCCCTCGCCGTGAGCAAGCGTACTAGCCACTGCGCCTAAGGTTTGTGCTCCTGCTTCACTGACTTCAATCATGCTGGAACGTTTGATAAAGTCATATACACCCAGAGGAGAAGAGAAGCGGGCAGTGCGTGCGGTTGGTAATACATGGTTTGGTCCAGCACAATAATCACCCAAAGCTTCACTGGTGAAGTTACCCATAAAAATGGCCCCAGCGTGACGAATTTGGTCTGCCCACTTCCGTGGATCAGCGGTACAGATTTCTAAATGTTCTGCAGCAATCGCATTGGCAATTTCACATGCCTCCACCATATCCTGCACCTGAATCAATAAAGCACGATTCGTCAAAGAGGCTTCAATGACTTTCTTCCTCGGCATCTCTGGTAGAAGTTTATTGATACTTATTTCTACCCGATCAATAAACGATTGATCTGGGCATAGCAAGATCGATTGGGCCAATTCATCATGCTCAGCTTGAGAAAACAGATCCATTGCAATCCAATCTGGATTACTTGAGCCATCGCATAAAACTAAAATCTCTGAAGGACCAGCAATCATATCGATGCCAACGATGCCAAAGACTCTTCGCTTAGCCGCAGCTACGTAAGCATTACCTGGACCGACGATCTTATCGACAGATGGAATGGTTTTTGTACCATACGCTAGTGCGCCTATTGCTTGAGCGCCACCAATGGTAAAAACACGATCGACCCCAGACAAATATGCAGCGGCAAGCACCAAAGAATTGCGCGCCCCATCAGGGGTGGGCACCACCATGATGACTTCACTAACACCCGCAACCTTTGCAGGAATGGCATTCATCAATACAGAGGAAGGATAGGCAGCTTTGCCGCCGGGAACATAAATACCAACGCGATCTAAAGCGGTCACTTTTTGACCCAAACGCGTTCCGTCAGCCTCCTGATATTCCCAAGAATGGCAACCTGCCTCGATCTTTTGCTTCTCGTGATAAGCGCGCACTCTTTGTGCAGCAATATCCAAAGCATTTTTTTGTTCTATTGATAAACCTAGGTAAGCCTTTTCTAGTTCCTTACCTGAAATTTCTAGCTCAGCTACGCTAGCGATATTTAAGCGATCAAATTGTTTTGTAAACGCCAGCACAGCATCATCGCCCTTGGCTTTTACTGCCGCCAGGATCTTAATAACCGCGGCATCAATCGCCTCATCATCAGCCATCGGTAAAGAGAGGCTTGATAGAAGCGCCGCTTTAAATTGTGCGTCCCGACTATTGAGCCGCTTGACTTTAATTTCTGCTGAGGACATTTAGATCAGTCGCCCCGCTCTTTACTTCAATTGCTCAAAGAATGGCTGGAGCTGTGCACGCTTGCGCTTATATGAAGATTGATTTACTACCAAGCGTGCGCTGATATTGGCAATCGGCTCAACCTCTACCAATCCATTGGCACGTAAGGTATTTCCAGTAGATACTAAATCGACAATGGCATCAGCCAAGCCAACCAAGGGAGCAAGCTCCATGGAGCCATAGAGCTGGATCGTATCAATATGTACACCCTTGTTCGCAAAGTGCTCACGCGCGCAGTTCACATATTTTGTAGCTACTTTCAAACGTGAGCCTTGCTGAACTGCAGCATCGTAATCAAATCCTTCACGCACTGCTACAGACATTCGGCACTTCGCAATATTCAAATCAAATGGCACGTATAAACCATCCGTGCCTTTTTCCATCAAGATATCTAAACCAGCAACGCCAAAATCGGCGCCGCCAAACTGGACATAAGTAGGTACATCGGATGCGCGCACAATAATCAAGCGGACCCCTGGGTTGGAAGTCTCAATAATGAGTTTGCGTGACTTTTCAGGGTCTTCAAGCGGACTAATACCGACCTTAGACAAGATCTCAGCAGTTTCTTCGAAGATGCGCCCTTTTGAGAGGGCCAAAGTCAGTTTCATGGACTAATTATCCACCAGGCTTACTTTACCCGCTGAATATTGGCGCCTAAAAGGGTTAACTTTTGCTCCATACGGTCATAACCACGGTCTAAGTGATAAATCCGATCGACTTGGGTTTCTCCCTGAGCGGCTAAGCCTGCAATCACCAAGCTTGCCGAAGCCCTGAGATCCGTTGCCATCACCACTGCTCCAGAAAGCTTTTCCACGCCCTGAGCAATCGCAGTATTTCCTTCGATTGCAATATCGGCCCCCAAACGATTTAACTCTTGGACATGCATAAAACGATTTTCAAAAATCGTTTCTGTGATCATAGAACTACCAGTAGCAATGGCATTCACAGCCATCAGTTGGGCCTGCATATCGGTTGGAAATGCGGGGTATTCTGAAGTTCTAAAGCTCACCGCCTTTGGTCGTCCTGTCATAGTTGCCTTGATCCAGTCGGCCCCCACTTCTATGGCTACCCCAGCCTCTTTTAACTTTACAATCACAGCATCTAGAGTATCGGGACGACATTGCTTGACCAATACCTCGCCACCCGTGGCAGCAACGGCACACAAAAAAGTGCCGGCCTCAATTCGATCGGGAATGACAGAATGCTCGGCACCATGTAGATTTTCGACACCCTCAATCACCAATCGATCACTTCCAATACCTGTAATCTTGGCACCCATTTTGACCAAAAGCTCAGCCAAGTCACCCACCTCAGGCTCACGCGCAGCATTTTCCAAAATAGTCCTACCAGATGCTAGAGTGGCGGCCATTAATAAGTTTTCCGTACCAGTCACCGTAATCATGTCTGTCAGGATAGAAGCGCCCTGCAAACGATCTTCAGGTGACTTGGTTTTCGCCTGAATGTAACCGCTCTTAATATTGATGGCAGCACCCATGGCTTTCAAGCCCTTGATGTGCTGATCAACTGGACGAGCCCCAATAGCGCAACCACCAGGCAAAGACACTTTTGCGCTTCGCATTCTGGCAAGCAGTGGTCCCAACACCAAAATAGAGGCACGCATGGTTTTCACCATCTCATAAGTAGCCTCAGAGCTTTTAATATTGGCGGCATTTAATATCACATGACTGCGATCGCTCGTATTGGGAAAGCTCACTGTCACACCAATTTCTTGTAGAAGCTTGAGCATGGTTCGCACGTCCTGCAAATCTGGAACATTGCGCAATACGATGGCTTGATCAGTTAATAAACAAGCGCACAGAATAGGCAAAGCCGCATTTTTAGCGCCAGCAATCAGCACCTCGCCCTTCAAGGGGGTGCCCCCGACCATTCGCAATTTATCCATGAATGTATTCCACTATTTATGCTGAGGCGTTTTTTGTAAACTCATCAGGGGTAAAAGCCTTGATCGATAATGCATGAACTTCAGCCCTCATCCGATCGCCCATTGCAGCGTAAACCAATTGATGACGCTGTATTAAACGCTTACCTTCAAAATCAGGACTGACAATCGTGGCAAAAAAATGCTGGCCATCGCCCTCAACCTGAATATGGCTGCAAGTAATGCCTTGCTTGATATAACCCTCAATCTGTTCAGGGGTTGGCAACATCTGTTTAATCTCCTGGTAAATCTACTTAATACAAATCTTGGGTTTCAGTTCCTTAATTTGTAACCTGTTTGCAGCATCCGCAACGCGATTGCAGCAACTACTACAAAAAAACATAAAACGATCGCCAAGCTATTCCAAGGGGAAGTGTCCGATACGCCAAAGAATCCATAGCGAAATCCATCAATCATATAAAAGAATGGATTGAAGTGCGATACCGTCTGCCATGCTACTGGTAAGGAATGGATTGAATAAAAGACGCCTGACAACATCGTGGCAGGCATGATGAGGAAGTTCTGAAAAGCGGCTAATTGGTCATATTTATCAGCCCAAATGCCAGCAATCAGGCCCAAGCTACCCAGAATTGCTGCGCCTAAAAATGCAAAAGTCAAAATCCATAAAGGGTACTCAAGCGATGGCGGGGAGTACCATGCCGTAATCAAAAATACACCAAGACCTACAGATATTCCTCGAAAAACTGCAGCCAATACGTAGGCAGCATAAAACTCAATATGACTTAATGGCGCCAACAATACAAAGACAAGGTTACCAGTCACTTTTGACTGAATCACTGAAGAGGAGGTATTAGCAAAAGCATTTTGTAACAAGCTCATCATGACTAAGCCAGGAATTAAAAAAGCGGTATAAGTCAAACGGCCATACATCTCCCTGCCCTCAAGCACATGGCCAAAGATCATCAAATATAAAATGGCAGTAAGTACCGGCGCTGCGACCGTCTGAAATCCCACCTTATAAAAGCGCTTGATTTCCTTGCGCAACAAAGTTGGGAAGCCGCTACCGTACTGCAGAGCTACCTGTTTCATAAGGCATTCCCAGACATGATGTTGACAAATACTTCTTCAAGATCGGTTTTACCCTCACCATCTTTTTTGACCGTGCCATAACGATTTAATAAATTAGCGGTGGTATCTAAGGCAACAATCTTTCCCTGTTTGAGCATTGCAATGCGTTGGCATAAAGCCTCAGCCTCTTCCAGATAATGCGTCGTCAAAACGATAGTGTGCCCTGCTTGATTAAGTCGACTAATAAACTGCCAAAGCGATTGGCGCAATTCCACATCAACTCCAGCAGTTGGCTCATCCAAAATAATCACTGGTGGCCTATGCACTAAAGCCTGCGCAACTAAGACTCGACGTTTCATACCTCCAGACAAAGAGCGCATATTGCTATCGGCTTTATTGGTGAGGTCTAGATTCGCCATGATCTCATCGATCCAAGCATCATTATTTCGGATCCCAAAATACCCAGACTGAAACTGCAAGGTTTCACGAACCGTAAAAAAGGGGTCAAAGACCAACTCCTGTGGAACTACCCCTAAAGATCGACGGGCATGACGAAATTGGCTCTGTACATTTGCACCCATGATTGCCGCATGACCTAAATCGGCGCTGACCAAACCAGCCAATATTGAAATCAAGGTTGTCTTACCGGCGCCATTTGGGCCAAGCAAACCAAAAAATTCACCCTGCTGTATTTCAAGCGAGACATCGTCTAGTGCCTGAAGAGCGCCATAGTTTTTGGATACCTTTTTAATGGAAATTGCTGCGGACATGCTACGCCATACCCAACAATGCTGAAACCCCGTATACCTTAGCTAAAACTTTTAGCTTTTCTGGGGCATGCACAATGGAGATTTTTTGATCCTTAACCAATCGTTTTTTCTGCCAAGCGATTAACACAGTCAATGCTGTTGAATCAAAGTCTGTCAACGCACTGCAGTCAACTATTTGCAAGCTCTCTTCATTTAATAAGCCTTCCTTTTCAAGTTGTACCGCATTTTCTTGGGTAACTTTACTAGGCAAAAGAAAAGGCATAGTCCTGGAGGCTTTCAATTAGTTTGCTGGCTTGGATGCTGCTAACTGTTTATTGCGCTCTTGCAAAAACTTGACGAGACCATCTATACCGTTTTGGCTAATTTGATTCGAGAACTGATTGCGATAGGCCTCAATCAACCAAACGCCCATGATATTCATGTCATACACCTTCCAACCATTGGGCGTCTTCTCGAGACGATAATCCAACGGAACGGGGTCACCGCGACCAAGTACGACCGTTTTCACGACAACCTCTTTATCGTCAGGTGCGGCGCGTAAAGCCTTGAATTGAACCGTCTGATCACGTAATTGACTGAGGGCACCAGAATAGGTGCGTATTAATAAACTTTTAAATTCAGTGACCAACTGAGCTTGCTGCTCCGGGTTCGCCTTCTTCCAATTGGCTCCCATCGCCATCTCAGTGGTGCGATGCATATCAGTGTAAGGAACAATCTTTTTTTCCACCAAATCGACGATGCGTGGAATACTGCCCTTCTGAATTTCGGGATCTGATTTTACGGAGGCCATCACCTCTGAAACAACGCTTTTAATCAAGCCATCTGGGGTTGATTGGTCTGGCGCCTGAGCGAATGCCATGCTAGCAATGAAAAAGAGGCTGGAAATGACTAAAGCGAACTGCTTTGACATTGTTTTATAGCTTTTCATATGTTCCTAAATGACCAACTGAAGTAAGGTCTAATTTTAGCCCCTTACCGCCAAGTTCACTTACTCATAGCCATTTTGATAAGGCGGCATCAGAGGTTCTTCACCCTCTTCTCCCTCATGAATTTGATACTGACGCCTCTGAATATAAGCATCGCGCACAAAACTGTACTTATCGATTGCTGCGCCATCGAGTAAGTCGCCAGCCTCGTAATAAGTATTGCGCGCATTCACTACCCGTAAAGCAGTGATGCTATTGCGTAGACCAACATCGGGAATATATTTAAAGAGGTAATCGGTCTCTAAATCGGCAACCGTACCGAAGGTGTCACGAACAGAGCTTGGGCCAAAAAATGGCAGGACTACATAAGGACCTGAAGGAACACCCCAAACCCCAAAAGTTTGGCCCCAATCCTCTTTATGCTTCTCCAAACCACCAGGGGTGGCCATATCGATAAAACCACCCAAGCCAAAGGTCGTATTCACCACCACTCGCATCAGATCATTGAAGGCAAAACTGGGTTTACCCTGCAGCAAATTATTGAGGGCGGTATAAATATCGTTGTAGTTACTAAAGAAGTTATAGATGCCTTCGCGGACAAACTCTGGCAAAACAAAACGATAACCTGTCACCACAGGTTTGAGGAAGTAAGAATCTAAGCCTTCATTAAACTCAAAAACGGAGCGATTAAAAGACTCCCAAGGATCGTTGGGAGAAGGCTCCACCCCTGCGGGAATAGATGCACATCCAACCAATACCGTAGCAAAACCAATCAATACTGCGCCTTTAAGTTTCGCTACCCAACCCATCATTTTGTTGCGCCCTTGTCTTGGCTCTTGTCCTGCCCACTATCAGCCGCCTTGTTGTACAAGAATTGGCTGATGAGGTTTTCTAAAACAATGGCAGATTGTGTTTGTGTGATTTTTTCGCCATTGGCCAACATGTCATCGGAGCCGCCAGCCTCTAAACCAATATATTGCTCACCAAGCAAACCTGAAGTCAAAATCTTAGCCGATGAATCCTTGGGAAACTTATAGGTATCTTCAATCGTCATTACCACTGTTGCTTGATACGTTTTGTCATCAAAAGAAATATTCGCAATTCGGCCAACAACTACACCAGCACTTTTAACAGGTGCACGAGGTTTTAGACCGCCAATATTATCAAAGCGAGCAGAAATTTTATAAGTAGGGGCAAAGGAGACTGCATTCATATTCCCGACCTTCAGCGCTAGAAACAACGCTGCCAACAAGCCAATGGCTACAAAAATTCCAACCCAAATATCAATTGCACTTTTTCTCATAAGAGCCCCAGTTTATTCCTTCTAATTTGAGAACATCATTGCGGTCAGCAAGAAATCCAAAGCCAAGACCGATAAGGAAGAAATCACCACAGTGCGAGTGGTCGCCTGTGATACCCCCTCAGGCGTAGGCTTAGCCTCATAACCTTGATACAGTGAGATAAAGGTAACTGCCACACCAAAGACCACGCTTTTAATGAGGCCGTTGCCAATATCTGAAAAGAGATCTACGCCACCCTGCATCTGTGACCAGAATGCCCCTGAATCCACACCAATCAAGGGAACGCCCACAAAGTAACCCCCCATGACGCCGACTGCCGTAAAGATGGTTGCCAAAATAGGCATGGCAATAATGCCAGCCCACAAACGAGGTGCGATGACACGACTCAATGGGTCAACTGCCATCATTTCCATGGCACTCAGTTGTTCGCCAGCCTTCATTAAGCCAATTTCTGCTGTGAGTGATGTCCCCGCGCGACCCGCAAATAACAAAGCGGTAATGACTGGACCCAACTCACGAGTTAAGGACAAAGCTACCAGCAATCCTAGCGCCTGTTCCGAACCATAGCGATTCAGGGTGTAATAACCCTGTAGGCCCAAGACAAAACCAACAAATAAACCTGAGATGGCAATGATTACAAAAGAGTGATTGCCAACAAATAAAATCTGGTCTGATACCAAGCGCGGTCTTTTCAATAAAAAAGTGGAGCGCCAAATGACTGCAAAAAACATGCGGGCAGCATTACCAAGACTTGTGAGGTTACGACGAATAAAAAATCCGAGGTCGCCCAATAAACCAAAGACATATTGAAGCATGGTCATTTCACCAGCACCCCAAAATCCTCCCCGAGGCTCTGACCGGGATAATGAAACGGGACCGGCCCATCAGGCGAAGCATCTAAGAACTGTCTGACAAATGGGTCAGTTGAACGACTTAATTCTTCTGGGGTGCCTTGCGCACCAATGCTGCCGTTAGCAATGAAGTAAACATAGTCTGCAATTTCAAAGGTTTCCTCAACATCATGCGTCACCAATAAGCTGGTAGCACCCAGCGCATCATTTAAATCCCGAATCAAGCGTGCAGTAATTCCTAAAGAAATAGGATCTAAACCCGCAAAGGGCTCGTCATACATGATTAATGGTGGGTCAAGTGCAATAGCGCGCGCTAGCGCGACCCGTCTTGCCATACCACCAGAAATTTGTGAGGGCATCAAATCCCGTGCGCCCCTTAAACCTACTGCATTTAGTTTCATCAGCACCAGGGAGCGCAAAAGATCTTCGCTCAAATCAGTATGCTCACGCAAAGGAAAGGCGACATTCTCAAAAACACTCAGGTCTGTAAATAAGGCGCCAAACTGGAACAACATTCCCATACGGCGACGAGCAACCATGAGTTCGGTCGAACCCATTTTGCCCATATCATGACCTTCAAATAGAACCGTACCTGACTGCGCGGTAAATTGACCGCCAATGAGTCTTAAGATCGTAGTCTTACCGCAACCCGATCCACCCATTACGGCAACTACCTGACCGCGTCGGAACTCCATGCTAAGTCCCGACAAAATTTGTCGCTCGCCAGGTGCATATGAAAAGTTAACATCCCGAATTGCAACAACAACTTCGCTATGAGCTTGTTCTCTCGCTGTTTGATCTGCGCTCAAAGAATGGGGCTGGCTACTATTCATATCCTCGATATTATCGGGGAAGAACGGAAGACCCCATTAAATATTCGTCAACCGCTTGGGCGCACTGACGGCCTTCACGAATCGCCCAAACCACCAAAGATTGGCCGCGACGCATATCGCCAGCGGCAAACACCTTGGCAACGTTTGTTTGATAGGCTTTTTGACCATCAACGCTTGCTTTTGCATTGCCACGCGCGTCTTTCTCAACACCAAAAGCATTAAGCACTTGTTGTGCTGGAGACACAAAACCCATCGCCAAGAGTACTAAATCGGCCTTAATCTCAAACTCTGAGTTCGGCACTTCTGTCATCTTGCCCTCTTTCCACTCCAAACGAACGCCAATGAGTTTCTCGACTTTGCCGTTTTTACCTTCAAAACGCTTGGTACCCACTGACCAATCCCGTTCGCAGCCTTCATCATGAGATGAGGATGTGCGTAATTTCGTTGGCCAATAAGGCCATACCAACGGCTTGTTCTCTTCCTCTGGGGGCTGGGGCAGTAGTTCAAACTGAGTAATTTTGCTTGCGCCATGACGGTTTGATGTCCCAACACAGTCTGATCCTGTATCACCACCACCAATCACCACTACATGCTTACCAGTAGCACGAATTTCATTCTTGAAATCACCAGCATTCTCTTTGTTTTGCGGAATCAAAAATTCTAAGGCGTAATGCACGCCCGCCAGCTCACGACCAGGCACCGGCAAATCACGGGGTTGCTCTGCGCCACCGCTGATAACAACAGCATCAAAATCTTTCATCAACTGCTCTGGAGAAACCGTCTTTGTTGCGTAATTTTTGACTTCAGGACCAATCGCTTCTTTACCAACAAAAACGCCTGTCTCAAACTGCACACCTTCAGCCTGCATTTGCTCAACCCGACGATCAATCAGCCACTTTTCCATTTTAAAATCTGGAATACCGTAACGAAGCAAGCCACCAATACGATCATTCTTTTCAAAAATAGTGACGTCGTGACCTACACGTGCCAATTGCTGTGCAGCTGCCATCCCAGCAGGTCCGCCACCAACCACTGCAACTTTTTTACCAGTCTTTGTTTTTGGAGTTTGTGGCTTAACCCAACCGTTTTCCCACGCTTTATCAATAATGGCATGCTCAATTGACTTAATGCCAACTGGTGCACGATTGATACCCAAGGTACAAGCAGCCTCACAAGGTGCCGGACAAATGCGGCCAGTAAATTCAGGAAAATTATTGGTGGAGTGCAAAACTTCTAATGCATTCTTCCAATCATTTTGAAATACCAACTCATTGAAATCAGGAATGATGTTATTGACTGGGCAACCATTGTTACAGAATGGAATGCCGCAGTCCATGCAACGTGCACCCTGAACTTTTGCCTCCTCATCAGTCAAGGCGGCAACAAATTCTTTGTAATGATGGAGGCGCTTAGTAGGGGCTTCATAAGTTTCATCAACCCGCTCAAACTCCATAAATCCAGTGACCTTGCCCATATTAAATCCTTAGTATCTTTTCTTAATGTCTGTCTTTGTTAATGAAGTCACTTAAGCCGCAACGGTATTGTTTTGCGCTTTTTCCCATAGCTCACCTAAAGCACGTTTGTACTCAGTTGGCAGAACCTTCACAAAACGACCACGGGCGTTTTCCCAATCAGCTAAAAGTGCTTTGGCACGCTCAGAGCCGGTGTATCGGAAATGGCGCTCGATTAAGCTCTTCAGAATTTGCTCGTCTGTTAAACGCTCGCCGCCATCCTTGACATCTACCGGGGCATGCCACTGTGATTGAGAAATCTTAGCGATTTGTTCACTAGAGGGCAGCACTCTTTCTAAAGTCGCCATACTGGTGTTACAACGCTTTTCAAATAAACCATCTTCGTCATATACATACGCAATACCACCACTCATACCAGCAGCAAAGTTACGGCCTGTGGCACCCAACACCACTACGGTGCCACCAGTCATATATTCACAACCATGATCGCCAGTACCTTCAACAACCGTTGTTGCGCCAGAGTTACGCACAGCAAAACGCTCGCCAGCTACGCCATTAAAAAAGGCCTCACCAGCAATAGCGCCATACAGAACAGTATTACCAACAATGATGTTCTTGGCCGTATCTCCGCGAAACTCATGTGGGGCACGCACTACCACGCGACCACCAGATAGGCCTTTGCCTACATAGTCATTGCCGTCCCCAACCAAATCTAAGGTAACCCCATGGGCCAAGAAAGCTGCAAAGCTTTGGCCAGCAGTTCCGTTTAATTGGATATGAATCGTGTCATCAGGCAATCCTGCATGGCCATAACGCTGTGCAATTTCACCAGACAGCATTGCACCGACCGTACGGTTGACATTCTTCACTGGAACAATAAAAGAAACTTTCTCGCCACGCTCAATTGCTGGCTCGCTCTTCTCAATCAAGATATTGTCTAGTGCACTTGCTAAACCATGGTCTTGGGTTAGAACTTGATAGCGTGGTACGTCTGCGGGAACTTTTGGAGCAGCAAAAATTTTGCTGAAATCTAAGCCATGAACTTTCCAGTTATCAATGCCTTTACGTGTATCCAATAGATCTACTCGACCAATGAGATCGTCAAACTTACGAATACCCAATTGCGCCATGATCTCGCGAGCCTCTTCTGCAATAAAGAAGAAAAAGTTCACTACATGCTCCGGCTTACCAGCAAACTTTTTGCGCAACGCTGGATCTTGGGTTGCAACACCAACAGGGCAAGTGTTTAAATGGCACTTACGCATCATGATGCAACCTTCAACGACTAATGGCGCAGTTGCAAAACCAAATTCATCCGCACCCAACAAAGCACCAATCACAACGTCGCGGCCTGTTTTCATTTGGCCATCGGCCTGAACACGAATACGGCTACGTAAGCGATTAAGGACTAATGTTTGTTGAGTTTCAGCTAAACCCAACTCCCAAGGGGAGCCAGCATGCTTGATAGACGACAAAGGAGATGCACCAGTACCACCGTCATGTCCAGCGATCACAACATGATCTGCCTTGGCTTTAGCTACACCAGCTGCAATCGTGCCAACCCCCACTTCAGAAACCAGCTTGACCGAAACATCAGCTGCAGGATTAACATTCTTGAGGTCATGAATCAATTGAGCTATATCTTCAATTGAGTAAATATCATGGTGTGGGGGTGGAGAAATCAAACCAACGCCTGGCACCGAGTAACGTAACTTACCAATGTAATCAGACACCTTACCGCCAGGCAATTGACCGCCTTCTCCTGGCTTGGCGCCCTGAGCCATCTTGATCTGCAATTGATCTGCCGAGCGCAAATATTCAGTAGTGACACCAAAACGACCGGAAGCTACTTGCTTAATCTTAGAACGCAGTGAATCACCAGCCAACAAAGGAATATTGGCCTCAACAACATCATCTCCCAAGATGCTTGCTAAGGTTTCGCCTTTCTTGATGGGAATGCCTTTAAGTTCATTCACATAACGATTAGGGTCTTCACCGCCTTCACCAGTGTTTGACTTACCACCAATTCGATTCATGGCGATCGCTAAGGTAGCATGAGCCTCAGTAGAAATCGAACCCAGCGACATCGCACCCGTTGCAAAACGCTTAACGATCTCTTTTGCAGACTCTACTTCATCTAAAGGAATCGCTTTTGCTGGATCAATCTTGAACTCAAACAAACCACGCAAAGTCATTTGACGTTTGCTTTGATCGTTAATGATGTTCGCGTACTCTTTATAGGTCTGATAGCCCTTCTCAGCACCAATACGGGTTGAGTGTTGTAACTTTGCAATCGTGTCTGGGGTCCACATATGGTTTTCACCGCGCACACGATAAGCATACTCACCGCCGGCCTCCAGCATATTCGTTAGGACTGGATCATCACCAAATGCACTGGTATGCATGCGTAGAGCTTCTTCGGCTACTTCAAACACCCCGATACCACCAACATTGGATGGCGTGCCCTTGAAATACTGGTCGATCACATCATGATTTAAGCCAATTGCCTCAAAAATTTGCGAGCCGGTATAAGACATATAGGTTGAGATGCCCATCTTAGACATCACTTTTTGTAAGCCTTTACCAACCGCCTTAATAAAGTTCTTGACGGCTTTTTCAGGTGATAGCTCTCCAGATAGGCCTTTCGCCATTTCAGCCAAGGTTTCCATTGCTAGGTAAGGATGAACTGCTTCAGCCCCATAGCCGGCTAGAAGTGCGAAGTGATGTGTTTCACGAGCACTACCAGTTTCAACAACCAAACCAACGCTAGTGCGCAAACCTTTTTCAACCAAATGCTGGTGAATCGCTGACGTTGCTAAGAGCGCAGGAATTGCTACATGCTGCTCATCTACCTGACGATCACTCACGATCAGGATGTTATAGCCCGAACGTACCGCATCTGCTGCTTCTGCACAAAGAGATGCCAAACGCGCCTCAATTCCTGCTTTACCCCAAATAGCTGGGTAGCAAATATCCAGCTCGTAGGAGCGGAACTTACCGTTGGTGTAATGACCAATATGGCGAATCTTCGTCATATCGTCAAAATCTAAAATGGGCTGGCTGACCTCTAAGCGCATTGGTGGGTTGATATTGTTGGTATCCAATAAATTAGGCTTAGGCCCAATAAACGACACCAATGACATCACCATATTTTCGCGAATGGAATCAATCGGAGGATTGGTCACCTGTGCAAACAACTGCTTGAAGTAGTTATAAAGGGACTTGTTTTTATTTGAAAGAACAGCCAGTGGGCTGTCGTTGCCCATCGAGCCAATAGCCTCTTCACCAGTCATGGCCATTGGCGCCATCAGAAACTTAATATCTTCCTGGGTGTATCCAAATGCCTGCTGACGATCCAATAATTTTGCGGCCGGACGAATCGTCATTTTCTCATCAACGATGTCCACTTTGCTCGCATCAACTTCATCCAACTTAACACGTACCGCATCGATCCAGCTCTTGTATGGCTTCGCTTTTGAAACAGCATCTTTCAGTTCTATGTCATCAATAATGCGGCCTTGCTCCATATCGATCATGAACATCTTGCCTGGTTGCAAGCGCCATTTTTGAACAATCTTATTTTCTGGAATAGGCAATACCCCAGCTTCGGAAGCCATGATGACCAAGTCATCATCCGTGACGTAATAACGCGCTGGGCGCAAACCATTCCGATCTAGTGTCGCGCCAATTTGACGGCCATCCGTAAAAGCCATTGCAGCAGGACCATCCCAAGGTTCCATCATCGCAGCGTGATATTCATAAAAAGCGCGACGGTTTTCATCCATCAAGGTATGCTGTTCCCATGCCTCAGGAATCATCATCATCATGGCTTGTGCCAAGGGATAGCCTGACATTACGAGCAACTCTAAACAGTTATCAAAACAAGCCGTATCCGATTGACCTGGATAAATTAATGGCCACAGTTTTTTTAAATCATCGCCCAACACCGGGGAGCTCACAGCGCCTTCGCGGGCATTGACCCAGTTCACGTTACCCTTAACCGTGTTGATCTCACCATTGTGAGCAATCATACGGTATGGGTGGGCCAATTCCCAGGCCGGGAAAGTGTTTGTAGAGAAGCGTTGGTGTACCAAAGCCAAGGCGGAAACAGTGCGTGGATCTTGCAAGTCCTCGTAGTAGGCACCTACTTGATTTGCCAAAAGCAAACCTTTGTAAACAATCGTGCGCGCAGACATGGATGCAACAAAATATTCCTTGCCATGTTTTAAATGTAAATCTTGAATAGCGTGACTTGCTGTTTTGCGGATCACGTACAACTTGCGCTCTAGCGCATCCGTTGTCATGATGTCGCGACCTCGGCCAATAAAAATCTGGCGTATAAATGGCTCAGTCTTTCTAACGGTAGGAGACATTGGCAGTTGAACATCTACCGGCACATCTCTCCAACCTAAAACGACTTGTCCTTCTAAGCGTACAGTACGCTCTAATTCTTGTTCGCACGCCAATCGTGAAGCATTCTCTTTTGGCAAGAAGATCATGCCGACACCATACTCACCAAATGGTGGCAAGATGACACCCTGTTTGGCCATCTCTTCACGATAGAGGGTATCGGGAACCTGAATCAAAATACCTGCGCCATCGCCCATCAATGCATCAGCACCTACAGCGCCGCGATGATCTAAATTCTCTAAAATCTTTAGGCCCTGAGCGACGATCTCGTGTGATTTTTTACCTTTAATGTGCGCAACAAATCCAACGCCACAAGCGTCATGCTCATTCCGCGGGTCATATAACCCTTGAGCAATGGGACGAAGGTCTGAATTGATGTGTGTAGTCATAGTATTTCCGAGGGGCGACAAAGGCCTAATTACTTTTGGAGGATCAAATATAGGGGAATACCTACAGGCTTGCAATATAAATAAAATGAGTCTGTCCCATTTATAAAGGCTTAGCACCAAAATGAATTATCTTAATGGGGACAGACTGAAAAAATGAAGCTCAAACTCAAACGGGCTTTTTAGTCCATAAACAATCTAAGTTATTGATTTAAAAGTATTTATTTTTCTAGGGCGGCCTCGATGGCGTATTTTTGCAATTTGTGGATTGTCTTTAAACAATTTTTTTGCATAAATATCGCTTACCCAGGGCTTGGAGCGTATGAGGGACTCTGTAATTTGCTTGTCTTCCCAATGCGGTGCACCCTCTTTAACAAAGTTAGCCCAATTCATTTGCCGTTCGAACGGTGTATTACCCAATTCCCAAAAGTACCGATGATCTACTAACCATGGCTCAGCATTTCCGCCAATGTGGGTTGCAAAGCTAGTCCATGACGAGTCCTGTGGGCTGGATGTAAAGCCCATTCTGACGGGGTTAAGTTCTATATAGCGCTGGCAACGCAAAAAATAATCTGGGTCAATGAGTGAGGACCGATATCGCCCTTCCCAAATTGTTCCTGAGCGATGCTGCTGCTGATTGAAATATTGAGCATATCGTCTACCCAAAGATTGCATCGTTTTTCCTAAGGAATGCAGATCCTGGGGGGTCATCAACAGGTGCACATGATTAGGCATGAGCGCGAATGCGTGGACTGGGCAAGCATATTGTTTGGCAGCTACGCGTAACCAATCGAGGTAGATTTTACGATCAGCATCACTAAAGAAAAGTGCTTCACGATTGTTCCCGCGGACCATGACATGCATTGCCTGACCCGGAATAACAATGCGCGCCTGCCTCGCCATGACTAAGTCACTTACTGAAGTTCGCGCACGCCACCGTTAGGGGCAAACTCAGGGATAAACCAATCCCCATCGACTTGAGTAACGCCACTAGGGACATCCCGTGACTCTTGTGGCTTGTCTTTCAGCGCAGTAGTCATATACGAAATCCACATTGGTAATGCTAAGCCACCGCCAGTCTCCCTATCCCCCAGGCTTTCTGGCTTGTCAAAACCAATCCAAGAAATCGCCACAACTTTAGGGTTATAGCCAGCAAACCACGCATCATGCGAATCATTCGTCGTACCGGTCTTACCGGCGATATCATTGCGACCCAGTTTTGCACGCGCGCTTGCTGCGGTCCCGGTTTTAGTAACCTCTTGCAACATGCTATCGATCACAAATGCTGTGCGCGCATCTAGGACTCTCGGGGCGCCATCGCCCACGCTCACCGGCTTGGCTTCAAAAAGGATCGCACCCTTTGAATCAACCATCTTATTGATCAAAAATGGATCAACGCGATATCCGCCATTGGCAAAAACGCTGTAAGCGGTTGCCATTTGTAAAGGCGTAACAGAGCCCGCGCCCAAGGCCATCGTTAAATAAGGCGGGTGCTTCTCTGGATCAAAACCAAATCGCTGGATATACTCCTGAGCATAAGAAGGGCCAATGGCCCTAATTAATCGAACCGATACTACGTTCTTTGATTTTGCCAAAGCAGTTCGTAAGCGCATCATGCCCTCATACTTCCCGTCATAGTTTTTCGGCTCCCAGGCTTGACTGCCGGTTTCTAGGCTCCCAATCGACAAGGGTGCATCATTTACCATCGTGCTTGGTGTAAATCCTTTTTCAAGTGCGGCAGAGTAAATAAATGGCTTAAATGAAGAGCCTGGCTGACGTAAAGCTTGAGTGACGTGATTGAATTGATTGCGTCGAAAATCAAAACCGCCAACCAAGGAAAGAATTGCTCCAGTTTCTGGATTCATGGAGACAAAAGCGGCCTCTACTTGAGGCAGTTGCGCTAATTTCCAAACCCCCGGCTCTGACTGAAGGAGGCGCACTACTGCACCTGGTCGCAAACGCTTTTTCGGTTGAGAGTTATCTGTGAGCGATGCCGCAGCCAACCTGAGAGCATCGCCTTGGAGTGTAATGACATCACCAGACGAAGTCATCACGCGCATTTCTTTTGGCTTAGCATCAAGCACCACCCCAGACTGCAAATCATCGAGTTGAGGGTAAGCTAATAGAGCCTCATCAATTGCTCGCTGCTTCTTAACGGCGTCCTCAGGGAGATCTATAAACCCCTCTGGTCCACGATAAGCATGGCGCAAATCATATTCAAAAATACCGCGGCGCACCGCTTTATAAGCTGCGTCTTGATCAGCCTTCAAAATGGTTGTGTAAACATCAAGCCCTTGAGAATAGATCGCATCGCCATACTGGGCCAACAATATCTGCCTAACCATCTCAGCTGGAAAATCTGCGCGCGTACTGAACTCATTACCAAGCCCCCGAATATGCAATTCTTCGGCCATTGCCTTTTGATATTCGGCAGGGGTGATATAGCCTAGGTCACGCATGCGTTGCAAGATATATTCCTGCCGTATCTTTGCCCGCCTGAAATTGGTAACGGGGTTATATGCAGATGGTGCTTTAGGTAATCCCGCCAACATTGCTGACTGAGCAATAGTGATCTCTTTTAAGTCAATACCGAAGTAGATTTGGGCTGCGCTTGCAAACCCAAATGCACGTTGCCCCAGAAAAATCTGGTTCATATAGATTTCTAAAATCTTGTCTTTACTCAGTTCTGCCTCTATTTGCCAAGCTAATAAAATTTCATAAATCTTCCGACTAAATGTTTTTTCATTACTCAAGAAAAAATTGCGGGCGACTTGCATCGTGATGGTAGATGCGCCTTGCGCTAGGTGGCCTCGCATATTAGCCAACCCCGCCCTTAAGACGCCGACGTAATCGACTCCACCATGTGAGTAAAAACGATCATCCTCAGTCACAATCACGGCATTACGCATACTCAAGGGAATTTCACTCAAAGGGATTACCTTGCGACGCTCTTCTCCAAACTCGCCGATCAGAACCTTATCAGCCGTATAAATACGCAAAGGGGTTTTGGGGTTGTAATCCAACAAAGCAGAAATCTTCGGTAAATTGGGCTTGGCGATTAAAAAGGCATATCCCAATAACAAAGTACAAACCAATGCAAAGGCAACGCCCATTATGAGCAAGGCCTTGACTAATGGATTGGCACCCCCTTTCACTGTCGACTTCAGGCCATATTGACGAGGGCGCCTATCGGGAAATCTGCTGGACCGCTGATTAAGAGGCGGTTTGTCTTTTGGGGGAAGAGCCATAAGCCCAAATTATAGGTTGCTTATCTTTATTTATTTACACTCCCTCCCCTTAAATTGACAGAAAAACTTGAAAGTATTTACTGACACCAGGATCTGCCTCATCTGATCGATTTTCCGCTCGGAAAGCTAAACAATGGGATATGCCAAACCGTCATATTTCCCCGCAGTCGTTTGATGACATTCTGAGTGACTTAGGGGACGATCCTGCCATCCCTGACCCCCATGGAATTCGCAAATCCTCTACCCCTAAATCCATGGCTCAACCAACCCCCATTCGAGAAAAAAACATTTCTCTAGGGATCTTTACTGAGCTTATCAAAAGTAGCAGTTCAATACTTTTATTGGTGTGTATTAGTCTCTTGGGAGGCTTTATTGCCCTCCTTTTTTTAGCCTATGAGTCTCTCAAAACTGACGCCAAGCTGGCACTTGAGGAAAGTGAAAATCAAGTTCTGGCTTTAAAAAAGGAATTGTCCCAATTTCGTTATGATCTTCAAGATTCTGAAGATCGTCTTTATAAAGCAATAGATGAAATAGAAGTGAGTATTCACTCTAAAGCAGTAGAGACCCCCCTGAAAAAGATCCCAGCCCCTCCCAAGCCCGACCCTCATGAACTTGAATTACGGCATTGGCGTTACCTGGGTATGGCACAAGTTGGCGGTATTCAGCAGGCTTTTTTCTGGGTTAGCAAGGCAAGAGTGGCGCTGCAACTTGGCAGCCCTGTTTTGGGGGATTGGCATCTTTCAGAAATCCAAAAAACCCAGGTCTCCCTTACCCACCTGAAAGGTAAAACCTTAATTCTGAAGGTCTCAAAAATCGAATGAAATTACCCCACTTAAAAATCCGAATTTTCATAGGGTGTATTACCTTATCCATATGCAGTTGGGCCAATTTGGCGCAGGCAAATAATCCCCCCCAAATGGCCCGGAATACGCCCATTAGTTTGCAATTTACTGATATCGAGCTATCTGAGCTTCTCCAGATTCTGGCCAAAATTGGAGGCACTAATTTTCTCCTTAGTGAGTCGATTAAGGGCAAGATTTCGGTTGATCTGAACAACACACCCTGGGAAACCGCACTGCACTCCATCATTGCTAGCAGGGGGCTCAGATTAGCGCGTAATGGCGATATTTACTGGATTGGGCCGCATTCAGAGATACAAGCTTTTCAAAAATTTCGCCGCGAGGATGCCGCCCTACCTTTTGGAGGGGACCACGTTAATAGCCCAAGACAAATCCTTATAGAGGCAAGGATCGTTGAGGCTGACCAGCGCTTTGCCAGGGAGTTAGGGATGAAATTAGGGTATGAAGCTCAAGGGCTTGGTGGCAATCCCAATCAAAAGCTATCTAGCAAGATGGATTTGGCAGGTGCCGGCCTCAGTGGCTTTAGCCCAGCAAGCCTAGCCGCCACCCTCGTTTCAAAAAATGCGAGTCGGCTACTCCAAATGGAGCTTTCCGCCCTTGAAACAGATGGCCAGGGCAAAATTCTCTCTAATCCACGCATCATGACAGGAGATGAAGTGAAGGCAACCATAGAGCAAGGAACAGAGTTGCCATATCAAACCACCTCTCAAAGCGGAAGCAAGCTACAGTTCCGAAAAGCAAATCTCCGCCTGGAGGTTGTGCCAAAAATACATCCTGATGGCAGGATCTCGATGCAAGTAGGGATCAATAAAGACACGATTGGAATGAAAACCGAGCAAGGCTATGCGATTGATACCAAAAACCTCAGTTCTGAGGTCACCGTAGAAAATGGTGGCACTGCCATCATTGGCGGCATTTTTCAGACCACAGAACGTGAGGATGAGGTCAAAGTTCCTTTGTTGGGCGATATCCCCATAATTGGCCGTTTTTTTCGGCATAAATCCAAATTACAAGATAAAACGGAGTTGCTCGTTTTCTTAACCCCCACCGTTCTTGACAAACCCTAATAAAATCAAGAAGTGAACTCTTCATCCAACAATATTTTTCTTATCGGCCTCATGGGTGCCGGGAAGTCGACTGTAGGTAAATTGCTCGCAAGAAAATTAGGTCGTCGCTTTCTAGATGCCGACCATGCGATTGAGGAGCGTTGCGGCGTAAAAATTCCAGTCATCTTTGATATGGAGGGTGAAGAGGGTTTTCGTAAGCGCGAAGCACAAACGATCAATGAGGTTACCTCTGAGAACAATATTGTTTTAGCCACTGGAGGGGGTGCAATCCTCCTTCCAGAGAACCGCAGGTTTCTGAGCGAGAGAGGGGTGGTTATCTACCTTCACGCAAACCCTATCGAACTTTGGCATCGAACAAAAGGTGGCGAAGGTAGGCCGCTCCTCAGAAATGGGGATGCTAAAAAAATTCTGGAAAATTTGTATGCTGTGCGCGACCCCCTATATCGCGAAATCGCAGACCATGTCATTGAAACTGGTAAGCCCAGCGTCAATCAACTGGTCAATACCTTAATCATGCAGCTTGAACTTACCGCCTGAAATTCTTATGAAAACACTTGAAGTAGATCTCGGCAGTAGAAGCTATGGCATTCATATTGGTACGGGCTTGATTGATCAAGCATCACTATTTAGTCCCTGTAAAAAAGCTAGCTCAATTTATATCGTTACCAATACAACCATTGAACCGCTTTATGCAGATCGACTCACTACAACTTTAGAGACACTCGGTAAGGTTGTCAGAAGAATTGTTTTACCTGATGGCGAATCCTATAAAGACTGGAAAAATCTACAGCTCATCTTTGATGCCCTACTGACTCACGGCGCCGACCGCCAAACCATGCTAGTAGCACTTGGTGGCGGTGTCATAGGAGATATGACCGGTTTTGCCGCTGCCAGCTTCATGCGCGGCATCCGTTTTATTCAAGTACCAACGACTTTATTAGCGCAGGTTGACTCATCTGTTGGCGGCAAAACAGGGATCAACCATCCGCTTGGAAAAAATATGATTGGCGCCTTTCATCAACCCGAAGCCGTCATCGCTGATTTAGAGACTTTAAAAACCCTACCTGCGCGTGAGCTCTCTGCTGGACTAGCAGAGGTGATCAAACACGGGGCCATTGCTGATGCCCAATTTTTAGACTGGATAGAAATCAATGCTAAGGCTCTTTTAGCTTGCGATACTGAAGCAATGGCGCATGCAGTTTTACGCTCTTGCGAAATTAAATCTGCCGTAGTTTCTGCCGATGAGCGGGAGGGCGGTATTCGCGCCACCTTGAACTTTGGGCATACCTTTGGTCATGCCATTGAAGCAGGGATGGGCTATGGAGAATGGTTACATGGCGAAGCTGTTGGCTGTGGAATGGTCCTAGGCGCAGACCTATCACATCGACTTGGGCAAATCAGTCAAATGGATCTTGATCGCCTCATCAAGATCATTCATTCAATGAATCTTCCAACACAGCCACCAAAATTTGGTGCTGAGCGCTACCTCGAACTCATGCAAGTCGACAAGAAGACTGAGGCAGGAACAATACGTTATGTTCTATTGGAAAAAATGGGTAAAGCACGCATTCAAAGCGTACCCAATCCAATTGTGATTGAAACCCTTACCAATACCGGTGCAGCTTAATTACTTTAATAAATCAATCTTGATTGGCTGGCCGGCTTGGGCGCTAGCAAATTGAGATAAGTCACTTAATAATTCACAGCCAGTTTTGGTATCAAGCCACAAGGGTGAAGAGAGTGTGCCAGCCCAGCGATAGTGGTATCCACCAGACTTTGCGGCAACCCAAATTTCATGTAATGGTGGCTGGGTATTTACAACAATCACGCTGCGGTCTCGAAAGCGAATATTAATCACATTACCCCCTTGACGCTCTATATCTAAATCCAGGTCTAATTCGTCATCCGCCTTCTCTAAAGCAACTTCAAGGGAGTGCAGTAAATTTGCCCCCAATTGATGAAATTGCTTATCATCAATTGATTCTGACGCTGAATTATTTGGCTTCATATTAGAGTCCTGCATGCTATATTCAATCATTCGTTTTAGAGACATTCATGATAGCGATTCTTATAAGAACTCTCGGTATTAGCCTCCTAATATCCCTTGTGGGATGTGGGGTTAGAGGGCCGCTTTATTTGCCTAATGTCCCACCCACTCCTCCAGCCCCAAGTGAGCCCGAGCCCAAAGGCATCCTATACCCCTCCCAAAATCCTGGCGGATCAAACCCTTCACCGGTAAAGCTATGAAAAGCTCTGCAATCCCCCTTCCTACCTTATCTGGATTTACAGAGCGTAATGGCTCCTGGTATGCCGAAGAGACTCCTTTGGCAGACCTAGCGCAAAAATTTGGCACCCCTCTCTATATCTACAGTAAAAAAGCATTGACTGAGGCATATCAAGCATACGATCGTGCTTGTGTTGATTCAAATGGCAAGCGCCGTGCCCGTGTGCATTTTGCGATGAAGGCCAATAGCAATCTAGCGGTGCTTGATTGTTTCAAAAAGTTAGGTGCGGGCTTTGACTTAGTAAGTGGTGGCGAATTGGCTCGCGCACTCGCCATTGGTGCTGAGCCGAAAAGCTTAGTCTTTGCGGGCGTTGGAAAATCTGCCGCTGAGATCGCCCAAGCATTAAACGCCGGGGTTAAATGTATTAATGTGGAATCGATTGCAGAACTTCACAAAATTAATCGGGTTGCCCAAGAGCTCAATTGTCGCGCCCCCATCTCCTTACGCGTCAATCCAGATGTGGATGCCCAAACCCACCCTTATATTTCTACTGGGTTAAAAGGTAATAAGTTTGGCATTGCCTACCACGAGGTTCTAAAAACCTATCGTGAGGCTGCCCTCCTTTCGCATATTGATGTGCTTGGCATTGATTGTCATATCGGCTCACAAATTACCACGACAGCCCCTTACCTTGATGCGCTAGATAAAGTGTTGGATCTTGTCGCCCACCTTCATAGGGAAGGTATTGAGATTCATCATCTAGACCTCGGTGGAGGTCTTGGCATTTCCTATGGCGAAGAAAGCCCCCCCGACATCACTGACTTTACCAATACCTTGCTCAATCGTGTCGCAGAGCGTGGCTTTGGACATCTAGATATCGTTCTAGAGCCTGGTAGATCCTTAGTGGGCAATGCTGGAGTTCTATTAACTCAAGTGGAATACCTCAAACCGGGTGTGGAGAAAAATTTTTGCATCGTCGATGCAGCAATGACTGAGTTAATGCGTCCCGCCCTATATGAGGCATATCACGGCATCATTCCAATAAAGGCTAAAGCGGTCAAAAGCGCCAGCTATGATGTCGTCGGTCCTGTTTGTGAATCTGGTGACTGGCTTGGCAAAGATCGCACGCTTGCGGTTGAAGAGGGCGATCTTTTGGCAATTCTCTCTACTGGTGCTTATGGTTTTGTCATGGCATCAAACTACAACACGAGACCAATGCCAGCCGAGGTCATGGTTGATGGAAAAAATGTCTACTTAATCAGAGAACGAGAAAAGATTAAAGATCTTTTTGCTAACGAACATCTATTACCCTAAGACATTTCTCTTGGCAGTCTCACTACTGAAAAATAAAAAACCCCGCTAGATTAGAGCGGGGTTTTGGTTTACAGGGCTGAATGTTTAATGCAAACCAGCCATGTAATCTGCTACAGCTTTCATTTCCTGATCAGAAAGTTTAGTGGCAACCATCGTCATCTGCATACTGTTCTTGCGTACGCCTTCACGGAAAGCGATCAACTGCGCATTATTGTATTCAGCCCACTGGCCACCCTGACGCGGGTACTGTGCTGGAATGCCTGCGCCATTGGGGCTATGACAGCCAGCACAAGCAGGCACACCCTTAGAGGCAATGCCTCCACGATAAATACTCCGA
The DNA here is from genome assembly GCA_947447945.1 of Burkholderiaceae bacterium. Taxonomy (GTDB): domain Bacteria; phylum Pseudomonadota; class Gammaproteobacteria; order Burkholderiales; family Burkholderiaceae; genus Polynucleobacter. The sequence goes on along the minus strand of CANFLR010000027.1, from coordinate 594 downwards.
CCTAACTCAATGGTGTCTTTGTTTTGTGCAACGCCTTCAGATGGGGCCTGTTTAGAAAGATAGGCGCTAATATTGGCCATATCTTGAGGGGTCAGGGTTGCGGCCATTCCCATCATGATGGGGTTTGCACGGCTACCATCTTTAAAGTTACTCAACTGCTTGGTTATGTACGCAGCATGCTGCGCGGCTAATTTAGGCCATGTGCCTACTGCGCTCTGGCCCTTGGGACCATGGCAAGTAATACAGGCTACGACGCCTCTGCTGGAGTCCCCAGCGTTATAAAGGGCCTCACCAAGCACTGGATCAATCGCTGGCTTACCAGACGCCACCGGGGCCTTGGCTTCAGCGGCAGGGGCTGCCATAGGGGCTGAATCTGCAGCATTAGCCATGCCAGAAACACTGAACAGAGCAAAAATCGAGAGGGCTGCAAAACTAGCTCGTAGAGCAGTTAATTTGGAGATTTGAGAGCTTTGACGCATTATGTTTACCTTGGCAAAAATTCCTAAAAGTGTTTGGGCCCTACATTTACAACCTTTTACCCAACACCATGAGATATTTCATGATTTTGCGTGATTTTACAATAGCTTCAGGACA
>CANFLR010000026.1 GCA_947447945.1 Burkholderiaceae bacterium | reverse complement strand
TCAAATACCCTTAAATGAACTCTGGCCGCCTTGGTTAATTCTTGGGCGTATTTTTGTAAAGAGATCCAAAGAGGGGGTTAAACCCATCCCTTCGTTCGGAGGGTTTTAGTTAGTAATAAAGTACTTTATAAATTATGGGTGAAATACCTGTTTCACAGTCTTATTAACCCACCTTGGAGAAATACCATGCCAGTACAAATGATTGAATTAGAAGAAGTAACAATGGTTGAAGTAAATGATGAGGCTATGGAAGCTTCTGGCGCGGCAGTGGCTTACAGTGACAGCAGCTGGGGTACCTGCTAGTTGCCGCCTTGTCATTCCCTTGGATTTGACTAAAAATGCATCACTAACCACTCTTCGGAGTGGTTAGTGATTCATTAAAACAGTATGTACTGTACCTATATATGTCTTCCTAAAGACCCCTAAGGCAGTCCTGCTACATTGACAGGGATCTTATAAATCCCACTTCTTGCAGCGATGTACAGTGTCTTGCGATCGGCGCCCCCGAAGACTAAATTTGCAGTTAATTCTGGAACTAAGATAGTTCCTAAATGTTGCCCATCAGGTGACATAATCCACACTCCTCCTGGGCCCGTACTCCAGAGATTGCCTTCTGAGTCCACCTTCATGCCATCAGAGATGCCTTTGGCTTTCTCAGCGCTGAAGTCAATGAAAGACTTTCCTTCGCCTAGGGTGCCATCATCCTTGACATCGAAACGCTTGATGAAGCGATCACTTCCGCTATTGACATAGAGAATCTTTTGATCTGGAGAAAAAGCCAGGCCATTTGGATTTGGCAGCTCTTTTGTGAGTAATTTCACCTGACTATTCTTGATCATGTAGACCCCTTGGTAATCAAGCCCCTTTTTTTCATCTTTATCTCGTAATCTCAACCCGCCGAAGGTATCGGTGAAATAAATCGTGCCATCCTTCTTAATCACCACATCGTTAGTACCGTTAAAGCGTTTACCGTCGAACTCCGAAGCAAGAGTGGTCCGTTTACCATTCTTCTCGATGCGATCGATAGAGCGACCAGCCCAACTAGCAATCAGTAATCGCCCTTGACGATCTAGGGCAAGTCCATTTGAGCCACTCATATTGAAGCGCTCAAACTGAGGATCGCTTGGGTCTCTACCGTTGGTAAATGCCATGCCGGCTCGCCATAAATCTGGCATCGTATAGCCACTCTTTTCTAAGTAAATCGATGACTCTCCCTGTGGGGTCATTTTGTAAATCACATTAGCAGGGATGTCACTGAACAGTAAATATCCTGATTTGCCAGCATCGATCCAAGTCAATCCTTCCGTAAACCCAAAACCAGTTTTGACCAGTTCTAATTTGCTTTGGGTTGAGATAAGGAGCTCCAGTTTTGGATCGACTGGTAGAACCGAAAAGGTCGACTCTACCTGCGCCTGTGCCAAAGCACCCATCAAAGAAAAGCAGCAAATGAGTAACTTGAAGTGATTCATATCAGAACTTCCTGGTAGATTAAAATGAGCGAAATCGTTGTTGCTATTGAGCTTACAACATATAGATAGCAGTTGCTATATTGATCAATCATGCACCAGAAGACTCGTCTCAGGTACCCGCAAAAGGGGTGGTCAGGATGAATATGCTGCATTGCAGGGAGCGGAATCAAAGTAAGGCTTTATGACATCACACTCACTACAAGTTCCATCTTCTGCGCCCGAGTTGCGAGAATCATCCCTCACTATTCTTGCAAATATAGATCCACGATCTAAAGTGAGCCTACTTCATGATTTGTTTAGTCAATACCAGGATCAGCAAATCAATTTAGATCTTTCAAGTGATTTTGATATTCAAGATCTAAGGCTTCCTGGACGTCCATTGAAGCCCGAGTTAGTTCCACCTTTGCAGGTTCCCAAACGAAAAATGGACAGCATTGAGGGTAGGGCAAGTCTGTTGCATTCACTTGCCCATATTGAATTTAATGCCATGAATCTTGCATTGGATGCGATCTGGCGTTTTCCGAATATGCCCCAGCAATACTATGAAGATTGGTTAAAAGTTGCCAAAGAAGAGGCATACCATTTCAGCTTAGTAAATGCGCACATGCAATCGTTTGGATTTAGCTACGGTGATTTTCCAGCTCACAATAGTTTATGGGAGATGGTGGAGAGAACAACAGATGCGGTAATTGCCAGAATGGCCTTAGTTCCAAGAACGATGGAGGCAAGAGGTTTGGATGCTGTTCCGGGAATTCGGGATCGGTTTAAACAAGTCAAGGATGACAAGGCTGTTCAAATACTCGAGATTATTCTCAACGATGAAATAGGGCATGTATTGATTGGTAATCGCTGGTTTAATTATTTATGTACCCAGAATCAGGTTTCCCCAATCACTGCTTATCGAGAATTGGCCAAAAAATATCGCGCTCCTACCCTTAGGGGGCCATTTAATCTTGAGGCCCGAAGGCAGGCAGGGTTTAGCTCTGAAGAGTTAGGGTTACTTGATGCGAAGCATGAGTACAATATCTAATAAAAACAAAGGTTTAGTGAGCTCATCTTTTTGGAAAATATGAAACTAACACGTCGCACTTTTATTACTGCTGCTGCTTTAGCTCCAGCAGCATGTGGCGTGCCGCTATCGTATGAGCGAGGAACTCCAATAGCCCAACCTAATCCACTACCTCTGATACGTCCTCCGCAATTGGGTCAAGAGTGGTCGTATATCAAGCGCAATGTTTTTGATGGCAAGAACGTTGGCCTGGTTCATGAGCAGATTACTTCGATCGGGGAAACCATCGTCATAGGACGCACCGATGCTAATGGCGATCGATTGCCCGATGAAGTTCAAGCACCCTGGGGAATGGTAATAACGGATCCGCATTGGTCGCGTACTTTACATTTCAATCCAGCCATTGCGCTTTGGCCACAAGCGTTATCGTCTACCTGGAACAAGCAAATGGAGAGCAAGTACACCTTCGCTGGTTACCCAAAGGCAATGAATGATTGGCAGCTCTATATGAGTGCTCACGGTTGGGAGCAGCTCACTGTTCCTGCTGGTAGTTTTATAACCATGTGCTATCACAATCTCATTCATTACCAGAGCGATGATGACAATAAAATGGCTTGTATTCGTAAAGAAACCCTATGGTTTGCCCCCAGCATTGGTCGTTGGGTTGCTCGTGAGTCTTCTGGCTCATATCAAATTAGAGGAGAGGTCGGTCCAGCTATTCTCGAGGATGCTTATCAATGGCAATTAATTTCCTACAAATAAAACTTCTGCGCGGAGCGCTTCTAGTATTTCTCCTCTTGCTCACGGCTTGTATTCCTACACAACCTTTTCCCACTGGGATCATCGCAGCGCAACCGGTGCCCACCCCAGCTGCTCGTCCACCAATAGTGGGTCAAGAATGGGTCTACAACGTCCGTAATGTTTTTAACCAGGAGTTAGTGGATGTCGTTACCGAACGAGTCGTTACAGTGGGGGAGCAGATTCGCATTCAGAGATCGGGTGCAAAAGCAGGCGCACTGCCAGATGAGGTGCAAAGTCCTTGGGGATATGTTCTTCAAGAACCGCACTGGAATCCTGCGCAGCAGTTTGTCAACCCAATACCCGTCTGGCCGCTCCAACTGACTGTTGGCTGGAATCAATTCTATAAAACGGGATATCGGGTATTGGGCTACCCAGATGGAACATATTACTGGGGGGTTGATATGAAAGCATTGCAGTGGGAGCAGGTACAAGCTCCCGCCGGAGATTTTTTGACACTCCATTATCACAATGCAATTCCTTACTTTGCGAGTCAAGACATCTTCAGGGTTGGTAATGCTCGGGATGAGGATGTTTGGTTCTCACCAGAAATCGGTCGCTGGGTCTTCCGCAGGACATCTGGGCGCTATATCACCAATGGCGTGAGCTGGTCCGATGCGTATTGGGAAGATTTCCTGCAGTGGGAGCTTGTGTCCTGGAAGTAAGCTTAGCGCTTAAAATCAGCACATCATGATGTATACCGTTAAAGAACTATTTCCAACCCTTCAAGGCGAGGGTGCTCACTCTGGTCGTGCAGCTGTCTTTTGTCGTTTTGCTGGCTGTAATTTGTGGAGCGGCCGCGAAGAGGATCGTGCTAGCGCAGTCTGTCAATTTTGTGACACCGACTTTGTGGGGAGCGATGGTGATGGTGGCGGTAAGTTTGCATCTGCACTGGAGTTGGCAGAGACGATAGAAGCTGCTTGGAGAAGCACTTTAGCAGGCCCCCATCAACGCTATGTCGTTTTTACTGGTGGCGAACCTCTGCTGCAATTGGATAGCGCCTTAATTACCGCCTTACATCTCAAAGGGTTCGAAGTGGCGATTGAGACCAATGGGACCATTCCAGTTCCTCAGGGTGTAGATTGGGTTTGCGTCAGTCCAAAAGCAGGTTCTGAATTGCTTGTATTGCAAGCTAACGAACTTAAACTGGTAATTCCGCAGTTTGGACACTCTGATTTAGAGGGGTTAATGGCCCGTTTTCAAAAAATGGATTACCGCCATCGTTTTTTGCAGGCCATGGATGGCCCAAATCTGAAGGACAATATCGCATTAGCAATTCGTTTATGTCAAAAGCATCCATTATGGAGATTGAGTCTTCAATCACATAAGCTGATCGGGATTCGCTAGACACGCCAGTGCACTTGAAAGAATATGAAATGACTAGTAAACAACCCGCCATCTCGATTACACGTCGCCTTGAATTTGATTCGGGCCACCGTATTCCAAATCATGGTGGTCAATGCAAACACCTTCATGGCCATCGTTACGCAATTGAAATTACCTTGTGCGGAGAGATTGCGAATCACCCAGGTAAGCCAGATGATGGAATGGTTTTAGACTTTGGCGATATTAAACGTTTAGCCAATCAGTATGTGGTCGAACCTTGGGATCACGCCTTCTTGGTGGCAAGGGAAGATAAGACGGTGGTCGATTTTTTATCAAGCCTACCCAATCACAAAACTGTGCTGATGGAGCATGTGCCAACAGTTGAGAACCTTGCCAATGCTGCCTTTACTATTTTGGAGCCAGTATTTAAAAAGGCTTTTGGTGGTCAGTTGCAATTATCTTCAATCCGTCTTTATGAAACCCCCAATTGTTGGGCGGACGTTACCCATCCCTAAATGATGCAAGTCCAGCTTGATCGTCAATTTATGCAACTGGCTATGGAGCAGGCTAAGTTGGCGGCGCTGGCAGGGGAGGTTCCAGTCGGGGCAGTTTTGGTTCGTGATGGTCAGGTGATTTCTCAGGCCTTTAATCAACCAATTGCCCATCACGATCCCAGCGCCCATGCTGAAATGCTGGCATTAAGAGCTGCCGCTTTACAAGAAAAAAACTATCGACTCCCTGGAGGAACCCTATACGTTACCTTAGAGCCTTGTGCCATGTGTGCTGGCGCAATGATTCATGCAAGACTTGAACGCTTGGTCTTCGGCGCTCCCGATCCTAAAACCGGTGCTGCAGGGAGTGTGATAGATTTGTTCTCTATGAAGCAAATTAATCATCAGACCGTAGTCGAAGGAGGTATTCTGCAAGAAGAGTGCGGTCAATTATTGCGAGATTTTTTTAAGGAGCGACGTTGAAGTCAATTCACCTCATTGCTCCTTCTGGGGCTAGCTTAGATACCCGTAGCCCTTTAGCTGGCATCGAATGGTTAAAGCAACAAGGCATTGCTATTCAGAATGAGGCTTGTGTAGGGCGAGTCATGCAACGTTTTGCAGGTACGGATGCAGAGCGCCTTGCTGAAATCAATCACCTCCAAAAAATTGCACCAGATAATCTCGTGATGGTGATGCGGGGTGGATACGGAATTCACCGTTTGCTGCCGGATATTGAATGGAATGCCATTGCCAAGGCTGTGAATAGCGGTCTACAAATCTGTGGCCACAGTGATTTCACGACATTCCAGTTAGCGCTATTTGCCAAGGCAGGCGCAGTCACTTTAGCAGGCCCCATGCTCAATTTTGATTTTGGTCGTCAAGACGAGCAGGGCAATGTCATTGCACCGAATTCCTTTATGTGGAAACATTTTTTGCAAGCAATGGAAGAGCGCACTGTAGATTGCACTGTGCACACAGTGCAATCCCATTTGGGGAAGCTCGCTACTGGTACATTATCTGGAATACTTTGGGGTGGTAATTTAACTGTTTTGGCCGGTTTAGTAGGCACAACCTATATGCCATCATTGGGGCAAATTCAAGACGGCATTCTATTCCTAGAGGATGTTAACGAACATCCATATCGCATAGAGCGCATGCTGATGCAGTTATTGGATTCTGGAATTCTGGCTTCTCAAAGTGCCATTATGTTAGGTGGATTTTCAGGCTATCGACTGTTCGACAACGATCGAGGCTATCAACTAGAGAGCGCTGTTGAATTGATTCGATCCAGACTTCCAAAATCAATTCCAATCTTGACTGGATTGCCGTTTGGTCATCAAGCAGAAAAACTCACATTGCCTGTAGGTGCCTCAGTAAATCTTACTTACAAGCCTGAAAGTTTTTCTCTAAAGGCGACTTGGTAAGACCTGCAAAACACATACTTCAATATTAGACTTCGAAACTCTTTAGAAAATATTCTGCACCACTGTCTTGACCTAAGGCTTCAACCAGTATCGGTAGCGTAACTGCGAGATTCTTTTCCAGGGTCCACGGTGGGTTAATGATAAACATGCCACTGGCTTGCAAACGACGCTCACCCGGTGCATTTTCAACACGTAATTCAGTATGTAGCCATGAGCGTTCGTGGGCCACTGCAATCTTTTTCATGCGATCAGGCAATGCGGCAGACTCTCTCCTAGAAAGAACGGGGTACCAAATAGCATAGCAACCCGTTGCAAAGCGCTGCAAAGCCTCTTGCATGGCTGTTTCAAGATGGCGGTAGTCTTGTTTGTCTTCATATGATGGGTCAATTAAGACGAGACCCCTTCTACTTGGGGGTGGGAGCAGTCCTTTAAGTCTATTGAAGCTATCTTCAGCATAAACATCAATTTGCTTTGCTTGTTTTAATTGATTCACGTTATGCCGCAAGACATCAATCTCTTTGGGATGGAGTTCAAACAGCTTGAGACGGTCTTGCGGTCTCAATAAGCTGGCTAATATAAAAGGGGATCCGGGGTAAAGGGTGGTGTGGTCATCACGATTAACTGCTTGAATGCAGTCAAGATAATTCTGAATACTATCCCCAATATTTTTGCCAGAGGCTTTGTATTTATCAGCAAATTGGGCGAGGCGAAAAATACCACTATCTGCTTCTTTGCTCACAGCAGCAAAGCCATCTTCAAGGCTATAGATGCCGGCACCAGCATGGGTGTCAACTATGGTGAGGGCACCCGGTTTTTCTTGCAGATATTGAACTAGATGAAGTAAGGTGACATGTTTCAGAATATCGGCATGACTACCCGCATGGAAAGCGTGACGATAGCTAAACATGGTGAGCTAGATGGCCTTCGATTTCTGAAGTTTAAGAAATGACACTAGCGTCACAGCAATCAGTCCGATGCATGCGTACTGGATAGGTTGGTTTAAGTCTAAATCCATTGTTTGGGTAAGGAGTGCGTAGATCGTAATGACCCCACCAATCGCAATGATGCGAGACCATGCTGTGTATGGAAGTAGTTGCTTGTCATTGACGAATTGCGAGAGCCTGGCACCTAGCATCCCACACCATAAACCCACGCTAGCACCAGCCAGCACATCAGTAAGCCAGTGCGCACCTACTGCAATGCGCGATAGCCCAACCAGTGCCGCAAGAACAAATAACCAAGATAGAGGTGCACGCTTTGGTTTGGCGCAAGAAAAGTACAGGGCGCTAGCAATCGCAAAAGCAGTCAGGGTGTGTCCAGAAGGAAATGCCTTGGAAAGTAATAGATCACCGATGCGATGAAAGTTGCCGTCTAGCAAAACACTTGCAGGCCTAGGAAAATCAAAGAGGGGTTTGAGGGCGGAGCTGGCAAGCGCGGAAATGATCCCCGCGAAGATGCCGGCCGTTAATAATCGTGGGGCAATTAATAGTAATGGAAAGGCAATTGCAAAGATTCCCCAACCGTTTCCCAAAAAAGTTAGGGAAGCCCACACAATATCTGGAATATTTTGGGTAGTTTGATTGATCAGCAAGAAACTGTTGGTTTGTAGCTTGCCAAAGTAGATGACAAAAGCCAAAGCCAGCGGTAAAAAAGGAATTAGCAATACCGTGAGCGAGAAGTTTTTATTGCCCATGCCGATTAAGAAGCCTTTGCTTGGTCGGCATCCTGAATTTGAACAATGACTTTTTCAAGGACCTGAGCAACCGTGATGGCTTGCATGCAAACGTTATCCTGGCAAGGTGTTTTGCGGTGGTTGGCAGCGCTCACGCAAGGCGAGCAAGCAAGATTTGCGGTAATTGCAATCGAGTTTCCTATTGAGCCATAGAGAGCTGGAGTTTCAGGGCCAAACAGAACAACAGTTCTGAGTCGTGTTACTGCTGAAAAATGCCCGGGACCAGAATCATTGGTCACCATGACATCGGACAATGTATATAGCGCAGGTAATTCAGCGAAGCTCACCTGACCAGCAAAGTTAATGGCATTTTTTACATTGGCGACCACACGAACCTTTTCAACATAGTCAATCTCAGCGGGAGATCCAGTAATCAGAATCAGGTCATTAGGGTACTGTTGGTGAATACTAATAATCAGTTCAGAAAAGCGCTGTTGTGACCAGCGACGTTGTGGTAGCAAATCACTTGCATTGGGGTTGATGAGGATGAGTCGTTGTGTACCCTGTGTGAAGATAATTTTTGCTGCATGTGCTAAGGCTTCAATGCGTTCACGGACGGAGTCCATAACAGTCGGATCAATCTTTGCTTGCTCTAGACGAACTTCAGAGTCGTTAATCTGGATTTTACTAAAAGGGGTCTCAATTCTTGTTGCGAATGCTGCATGTATGAGAGAAAGAAAGTTCTTCGTAATATGAATATGGGGGTTGTAGTGGACCTTGCGGGTTAGCATTGCACCTCGCCATAAACCTTCCCCGTGAAAGATGTGATATCCAACGCGCCGCCGAGCGCCACAAAGACCAGTCAGAAGTGCGGTAAACCGTGAGAATAGTTCTAGATCAATCACGGTATCAATACCACGACAACGGGCCACAATCAGAAAGCGTAGGGTATCTTTGATTAAGCCACCCAAACTGGAGGAATCAATCGTGAAGATATTCTCAGGCTTGACAGTATTTAATAGGGTCAGGCTAGCGCGATTACTTTTAAAGATTAGAAAGAATAGTTCTGCTCCACGCGCCTGTGCGTTGCGCATGGCAGGATCCACCAAAATAGCGCTCCCCATTTCAGATAACTCAATGAACAGTAATTTTTTTGGGGTTTCTGATTCGCTGGTAAAGAGATTTTTGATGGCATCAACTAAAGCAACCAATGGTGTTGCTACGGCACAAAGTGGAACCCCGACCCAATGGTCAATGGCACGCATGGTATTGACACTAATACTCATAGTTCGACTTTAAATTATTTTCGTTTCAACAAAAAGTATGCGCCTGGCAGAACGGAAAGTAGCGTTAGAGCGCCATAACTCATCGATGCCACTACGGTAAGAGATGGGTTGACACCCCACAGTGCTAGTACCGATGATAAGGTTGCCTCACGCAACCCCCAGCCGGAAATACTAATGGGTAGCATGAGCAATAGACTGAGTGCCGGCAAGCCAATCATGAGGCCTTCGATGGGGGCATCAGCACCATAGGCTTTTAAACAAAAACCCAAAGCAAGAATGGTTAGAAAGTGAATGCCAATTGCAAAGCTCGCTTGAGCAATGTTCATTGGCCAGGAAAAAGCAAAAGTTATTCCTGGGAGAGCCTGTTTCATGTGCAGTCGGTCCAATCCCTTTTGGAGAAGATTGCGCGCTGGTGTCCAGGCCAATATCAAGGCCATAGCTAGACCCGAAGTGATCATGACTGCAGTGAGGGCATAACCTAGGATAGTTCCCCATGCGGCTAAAGTGGCGCCTCCGAGAATGAGGCCAATACCCCCTAAGAGGTTGTTACCGGCTAGACCTAGTAAACGATCTACTAGTACCATTGAAAAGCTGAGTCGTAATTTAGGGGGTGCGTGCCCTAAATCGACTGCGTGATGCAACTCTTGATTGAGCTCTTTGCTCTCACTAAATCGACCACCACTATTTAAATGACTGGCCGTAATGGCGCGGTAGCTATCACCACCTAAAGTGCTAGGAAGCCCTTGATTGATGAGTCCACCAGCAAAGTAGAGTGCAATGTAGTCTTTAATACCACCTTCAAAGCCAACCTTACGCATTAAAAATCCCCAGCGCAGACCGCCACAAATAAAAGCCAAAGTAATCGCTAGACCTGCCGCTAAAAACCATTTTGGTTGCATATTGATCTCAGAATTGAGCATCGTATGCCAGTCAATGCCGCTGGTAGCTTTCCAGAGGAGGGCAAGTGATAACAAAATCCGGATTGTTGGCCAAGCGCGCTTTAGGATTGTTTTCCACCCAGATGTGGCTTCATGAGTGGTTTGGGGTTGTGAAGTCATAGGCGTAAGGATAATGCCTTGAGCACCTCAGGGCTTGAATTACTCTGATAAAGCACTCTTTTGCCAGTTTGTGCATAGACTGAAGTCAAATTTCGACAAATTTTGTCCAAAACGAGATACTTGAAGGCTTTCTAGAGGGGTGCAGCGCTCAAAACCTGACTTATTTCCAGTGGGGCTGCCAAAGTTCATGCCAGACCAGTTGATTAGCAAAGCACTGGCCCCTGGCGGTAATTGCCCAAACCAAAGGTCAAACTGATCTTGGCGTTGGTCCAGAACGAATACAGGGAGCGGGCTTGTATACCAAGCAGCTCGACTTCCCAGTGTCCAGTTTTGAACTGCAATGCCATTAACTTGATTTGCTTTAGCAAGTTCTGCAGCCTTTTGTCCGGCAACTTTCCATCCATAAAGATCGGCAATGGGGTTGGATTTGAGAGAAGTCGCAGTAATCCCACCGATGAAAACTAAGCCAAACCCAAGCAAGCAAAGCAGAATTTGGATTCCCATGAATAAACGGATGAGCTTGCGATGTTGCATTGACCATGCTTTTGCTAAGCCAATACCCACAAAGGGTGCAAGACAAAACCAAGCGGGATCAGTCCAATGCGGGAGTCCGCCACCGCCAGATAGTGCTGCAAAAACAGCAAATGGAATCCAGAAAAAACTGAGTAGGGCTAATAGAGGTAACTTTGCTGTATGAAAGCAGTTTTTGCAAAAAATCCAAACACCAAGCACTAGTAGTGGGCCATAAGAGGCAATTTGAATTCCGATAAAAGCTACAACTCTACGCCATACCCAGCTGCCACCTGCACCGTGAGCAATCTGATACTTGAAGGAAATCCAATCATTCACCCAATTCCAATAGAGGATGGGGCTGATCAGTACAAGCGCAATACAGGCCGCAAGCCAAAAACCTGACACAGCAAACCAAGGTTTCTTAGATGTACTTAAAAATACGAACAACAAGGCAAGGGCAGCAAAGATGCCGGTGTATTTGCTTAAGCCTGCTAAGCCCAAGAGGGCTCCTGTGATAACCCAATCCAATAGAGTGAATCTAGCCTGTCGGTACCACCGTAAGGCCATCATCATCAAGCCCAGGCTTAACGGGCACAACAAGCTATCGGGTAGTAAGCCAATGGCTAGGACATGTGGAAGGGGTGCTGCAATCATCGCGAGGACAGCAAACAAGCCGCAATCACTTGCTGACGGGGGTGCACTGTTGCGATAGTCAGCATTACGAACTTGAAGTAGATGATGAAGTTCAAGTGTGACTTGATAGACCAAGTAGCAGGAAAGAATCCAAAATACTTCTGGAATGAGTCGAATCATTCCTTCCGAAGATGTGAGGCTAACTATTGGCCATTGAATCCAGCCAACTAGGGGAGGGTGGTCAAAATAGCTCCACGCCAGATGTTGGGCATACAGTGCGTAATGGGCTTCATCAACAGAAAACTCCATCGAAAACCCCAGCCCAAGATGAATGACTGCCGCGATGCAGACACAAATGACTGCCCAGGTGGAAGGTGACCGATGTCTCATGAAGTTCACTAAGGATTGACTGGAATGATTTTAGACTCAGTTGGCTATTTATTTGGGACAATATCTGAATGATGTTGAAACACCCATTACTCCTCACTCAGACTTTGGCTCGTTTATGGGCTTTCTGTTGGGTATTCATTGCGGTATCCACTCTAGTAGCTTGTGCGGGGCTATCGCGGGATTCGGTTCAGGATGAATCTGGACAAGCGCTGTCTTTAGATCAAATACCAGCACAAGAAAATGTACCCAAATTTTCTACTGAAACTGTACGCGATGGTATGCCGGCTGGCTGGCACTTTTATCGCATCGCCCCTTATAAAAAGAATACGGTATATCGCTTGGAGAACTTCCAAGGAAAAACCGTTCTGAGTGCAAACTCTAAGACTTCTGCATCTGGATTAGCCATCAAGTTAAAGCCACAGCAAGTACAAAATCTTTGGCTGAAATGGGAATGGAAGGCAGAAGCATCAATACCAGAAGCGGATAATGCCGAGCGCACTCGTGATGATGCTCCACTTCGGATCTTGGTAGCATTTGATGGTAATAAAACCAAACTCAGTCTCAAAGAAAAGATGAATTTTGAGATGGCCAGCTTAATTAGCGGTCAAGAGATGCCTTATGCAACCTTAATGTATGTTTGGTCTGGTAAAACACCTGTCAATACAATTTTAGAGAATGCCCACACCTCGCGCATCAAAATGATTGTGGTAGATTCTGGCTGGGAAAATCTGAGCGAGTGGCGCAAGCATGAACGCGATCTCGCCGCTGATTACAAGCGTGCTTACGGTGAAAATCCAGGTGATGTGATTGGTATTGCTTTATTGACGGATACCGATAACACTAAATCAGAAACACGTGCCTTATATGGTGATATTGAGTTCATTCGCAAAAAGCAAAAATAAGATGCGCAATTAATGCACAGGTCTCCAACGTTTTAAGAGTAGGGCATTGCTTAAAACACAGAAACTCGATAGCGCCATTGCGCTACCAGCTAGCATTGGTGAAAGGTAGCCTAATGCTGCCAACGGAATACCAGTAGCATTAAATGCAAAGGCCCAAAATAAGTTTTGCTGAATCTTATTCCAGGTTTTTTTAGAGATATCGATAGCATTGGCTACCAAGCTAGGATCACCCCGCATTAAGGTAATTCCGGCCGCCTGCATAGCGACATCTGTGCCAGTGGACATTGCCATACCTACATCGGCCGAAGCTAAGGCGGGTGCATCATTGATGCCGTCACCCACCATTGCTACCCAGTGACGTTTTTCAGTACCAGAGCGCATTTGTAATTGACGAATCATCTCTGCTTTATTGCCAGGCATGATCTGTCCAAAAACCTCATCAATGCCGATGGAGTGTGCTACTCGTGTTGCCGCAGCGGTGTTATCTCCCGATAGCATGACCGTATGAATGTGAATCCGGTGTAATGCTGCGATTGCTCGCTTTGCATTGGGCTTTAGTTCATCGCCAAAAGCACACAGTGCAATCGGGTGATTTGGAGTCTCGGCGTCCATCAATATCGAAATAGTCTGCCCCTCATCTAAGTGAGCTTGCGCCCTTGCAAGGATGGACTGGTATTCTGAATGTTCATGCAGTGAAGCAATACTCTGCAAACAAAGACGCCGACTTTGCCATGGTCCTGAGTTTGGTTTTGCTGTAATCCCAATTCCTGTAAGTGCCTTGCTGTCTGAACTGGGTATTGGAGAAATATTGCGTTCTTTAGCGGCATCCAATAGTGCTCTTGCTAAGGGATGCTCGCTTCCTAATTGCATTCCTGCAGCCGTAGCCAGGATTTCATTTTCGGTAGAGCTTGATATGAGAGGGATGAGTGCCAGCATTCTGGGATGGCCAATGGTGAGAGTGCCCGTTTTATCAAAGGCAACGACATCGAGTCGATGAGCCTGTTCTAGTACTTGTGGATCCTTAATCAAAATTCCAAAGCGCGCAGCTACACCAGTCCCCGCCATGATGGCAGCAGGTGTAGCTAAGCCAAGTGCGCAAGGGCAGGCTATCACTAGTACGGATACCGCCCGCAAAATAGCAAGCGATGCCGAATCAAGATAAATCCAATTAGCAAGCCCGGTAATGAGGGCAATCACAATAACGGTAGGTACAAAAATAGCACTTACTTGGTCAACCAGCTTTTGAATTGGGGCTTTTTGCGTTTGTGCCTCTTCCACCAAGGTGATGATTTTAGAGAGGACGCTTTCAACTCCTATAGCTTGCGCCTCAATCATTAATACACCTTCACCATTAAGAGATCCGCCAATAACCTGAGAGCCGATTTGCTTATTGAGTGCTTCGCTTTCTCCGGTTAGTAAAGATTCGTCTACATGACTGTTACCAATCAGAATGACGCCGTCAACTGGGATTCTTTCGCCCGGTAAAACCAAAATATGATCCTTGGGTAAAACTTGATCTAGCGGTAGGTCGCGATATTGATCTAAGGCCGTATTGCGATCAATTGTGAGAGTTGGATCTAGAACTTTTGCATGTTCAGGCCAGAGCTTTTGAAGTGACCGAATGGCTTCGCTGGTTTGGCGTTTGGCCCTTGCTTCTAGCCACTTTCCTAATAAGACCATGCAGATGATGACGGCAGCACCTTCAAAGTAGAGCTCATGTACTGTATACCCTTCTGCCAGCATGAGGTAGAGGCTTAGGCCATAGGCTGAGCTAGTTCCTAGGGCAACCAATAAATCCATATTACCTACGCCAGCCATGAGTGATTTAAAGCCAGCTTTGTAGAAGCGCCACCCCAGAATAAATTGCACTGGCGTTGCTAAGATCAACTGCCAAAGCGGGGGCAGGCTCCAGTGAATCCCAAAGGGCATGAGAAGCATCGGCAAAAATAATGGGGCAGAAAGGATGAAGCCTATCAACACGCGGGCCAAACCGTCTGCCGCCCAAAATGACTTTGGTGGTTTTTCTGAGGCGATGCCCTTGGCCGCACTTAGTTTTGCTTGGTAGCCCGTTTTCTCAATGGCGCTAATGATATCTGCGATCGTGGCCGGAGAGTTGCTTTTCAGTCTTACTCTAGCCTGCTCGGTCGCTAAATTGACGGTCGCAGCCTCAAGCCCCGGAATTTTGCTTAAGGACTTTTCCACGCGACCAACGCAAGAGGCGCAGGTCATTCCACCAATATCAAGGGTGTAAAAATCTGGATTCAGAGATTGTGAGTCGTCCATATAGAAGATAATCTACCTTATAAACCTCTAATAGGGGATTACTTGAGTAAAGTTGAAAAGGATTTGCCATGTTTAGTCTTAAAGTATCGGAGATGACCTGTGGAGGTTGCATTAATGCAGTGACCCGAGCAGTACAGAATCAAGATCCTCAAGCCAAGGTTTCGGCAGATTTGACTACCCAGATCGTTACGCTTCAAACCAGTTTGAGTCCTGAGGTGGCTAGCCAGTTGATTACTGATGCAGGATTTCCAGTAATTCAGTAGTACATCACCTCTTTGCTGCTCAGCAAAGAATCTTGAGTGGGGTTAATCTAGCCACTATCGCAATCTTGATGTTAATTGACTAATTTATATGCCACACCTCCTTTTGGGGTATGGCAATTCCAAGGAGAATGAAGTGGCAGTCACTGTTGAACTTGTACAGGCAGCATTAAAAACTGTTGTTGACCCAAATACTGAGCTTGATTTTGTAACAGCGAAGGCTGTTAAAAATTTGCGAGTTGAAGGCGGTGATATTTCTTTGGAGATTAACTTAGCTTACCCAGCAAAAAGTCAACATGAAGCAATCCGTAAATCCGTTATTGAGGTCCTCCGTAATTTGCCAGATATCAAAAATGTGAGCGTGACCGTGAATAGTCAAATTGCGTCACATGCTGTCCAGCGCGGTGTAAAGCTATTACCTGGAGTGAAAAATATTATTGCCGTTGCAAGTGGTAAGGGTGGTGTTGGTAAGTCGACGACTGCAGTAAATCTGGCCTTAGCCTTAGCGGCAGAGGGTGCGCAGGTTGGTATCTTGGATGCGGATATTTATGGGCCAAGTCAACCAATGATGTTGGGTATTACGGGGCGACCAGAATCTCTTCAGGAAAATACAATCGAACCGATGGAAGGCCATGGTTTGCAAGCAAGCTCGATTGGTTTTTTGATTGCGGAAGATGCACCAATGGTTTGGCGTGGACCAATGGTGACATCTGCACTAGAGCAACTGTTACGGCAAACCCGCTGGCGTGATTTGGATTATCTGATTGTTGATATGCCTCCCGGCACGGGAGACATTCAGTTGACGCTGGCGCAAAAAGTCCCCGTTACGGGCGCTGTGATCGTAACCACCCCTCAGGACATCGCTTTACTTGATGCGCGCAAGGGCCTGAAGATGTTTGAAAAGGTTGGCGTTCCCATCATCGGCATTATTGAAAACATGAGTACCTATATTTGCCCTAACTGTGGTCACGAAGAGCATGTCTTTGGTGCTGGTGGCGGCGAGAAAATGTGTAAAGAATATGGCACTGATTTTCTAGGGGCCTTGCCATTAAATCTTTCCATTCGTGAGCAGGCTGATGCTGGGCGGCCAACAGTCGTGGCTGATCCGGACGGGGCTATCAGCGCTACCTATAAACAGATTGCTAGACAGGTCGCTATTCGGGTTGCGAGTCTTTCAAAAGACATGAGTAACAAATTTCCGAATATTGTTGTTCAGAATACTTGAGAGCTAGAGAGACTTAATCTGCCAATAACTCTTGACGAAGATATTGCTTAGCTGCTGAGGTTTGAGGATGTGAGAAGAAGGGCCCTACAGGCCCCTTTTCTATTATTCCCCCGCCATCAATAAAGATAATATATTGGGCAATTCTTTTTACTTGCGCCAGTTGATGCGAGGAAAAGATGAGCTCAAAACCCTGCTCTCTAAATTGGCTGATCATGCCTTCCACTTGCTCGGTTGTATTGGGGTCTAAATTAGCCGTCGGCTCATCGAGAAGAATGAGATTAGGTTTTTGCAGAATTGCTCTACCAAGACAAAGCTTCTGTCTTTCACCAGCAGATAATTTATGAGCGGGACTATCAGCAAGGCGGGTTAAATTAGTTTGCTCTAGGATGGCGTCTATTTGATTGATGGTGATGCTGGGATCTGCGTCCATCACCATCTTGAGGTTGGCGCGCGTAGAGGCTTTAATCATTGGTGTGTGATGCAACACAAGGGCAGTCTTAGCAGGAAAAAACGAGTAAGTGACCGAGCCCGAGTCTGGAGTAATTAATCCGGCAAGCAGTTTGAGCAGGGTCGTTTTGCCTGCGCCATTAGGTCCAATGCAGGCAGTAATGCGGTCAGTGGGAATGATGGCGTGCGCAATACTCAGAATAGTTCTACTATTGCTTTTGACCAGCACGTCTTTGAGTTCGATGAATTGGCTAAATTGTTCTTTTTCATTAACCATAGCGACGCTCTGCAATTTGACGTACTGCGAAGGTAAAGAGATTTGCTAACAATACAATGAATAGCAAAATCATTCCCAGTGCGAGCGCAAGCGGGAGATCTCCTTTGCTAGTCTCTAGAGCAATAGCAGTGGTCATGGTTCGGGTTGAGCGGTCGATATTTCCACCAACAATCATGACTGCGCCAACCTCAGAGATGGCCCTCGCCAATCCAGCCATAATGGCAATGCTGAGCGAGAATCGGCAATCCCAGATCAGCCACTTGAGGTAGGAGGGACGGGGTAGGTGGAGCGCCAAAAAGGAATCTCTGTGAATGCGCCAGGAATCTTCCAGTATTTGTCTGCTGAGAGCCGCGATTAAGGGGCTTGTGAGCAGTATTTGGGCAAGAATCATACCCTGAGTCGTAAAGAGCCATCCCCATGAACCTAGAGGCCCTGTGCGGGATAGCAATAGATACACCACAACACCAACAATGACGGTTGGTACCCCCATCAGGGTGTTTAAAGTGATAATCAAGCCCTTTTTGTACCGAAATTCTTCAGTGGCTAGCAGTGCACCCAGCGGGAGTCCTATCAAAGTCCCAAAGAATAAGGCCGTAATGCTGACCTCCAGGGAGACTAAAACAATTCCCATCACGCCATTATCTAAATGGGTTAGGAGTGAGAAGGCGTCTTGAAAGGCATGGAGCATGCGCTCGATTCTATCAAGGGGATGGCAAAATAGCTTTGATGCAACTGAATTTTCACATGGATACCAATGGCTGAGGTGATATGTCTCTGTAATGAGGTCTGGGATCTCGATTTGCGCGAGTACCTCGATTCGCACCCAATTAGCTCGATTGAGGAGCTTCGGGAGCAGGCGTCTATTTGCAATAAGTGCATGCAATGCCAGGATCTAGTTGAAGGTGAAATTTATCAGGCGCGCATCAGACGCCAGCAAGCACAGGGATAGTTTGATGCCCCAAAACAAGCTTGGGAGATTTAGCATCATGACGATGAATGTCCATAAAGGGGTATCCCCTTTGCATCGTCAATCTACTATCTATCAATTGCGTCAAAAAATGAGGATGCATCATCCTGATTTGCTCTTCCTTCAGGAATTCCAGCAAGAGCACCGCGGCAGAGTGAGAAGGTTTAGTCAGTGGCCCGCCACTGAATTAACCCATTTCTTGGCTGAGGATTTTTGGCATCACTGGCATTATGGAAAAAATGTTCAGTATCCCGAGGGTCATCACGGCAATGCTATTTTGTCAAAGCACCCCCTGCAAAATGGCAATAATTACGACATCTCCGCTTACCGTTTTGAAAAACGGGGTCTTTTACATAGCATCACGCATATAGAGGGTTTTCAAAAACCTATCCACTGTTTTTGTGTCCATCTTGCCTTATTCGAAGGTGGGCGCGAACGTCAACTGGTAGAAATTATTCGCTACATAGATGATTTGGCAGGGACGACCCCAGTGATTGTGGCGGGGGACTTTAATGATTGGCGCAATCGTGTTAGCACGCCTATGAAAGCAGCTGGATTTAGTGAAGTATTTGAGGTGTTAACAGGCTCGCCCGCAAAGACATTTCCGAGTATAAAACCTATGCTTTCCATGGACCGAATTTATGTGCGAGGATTAAGAATCCACTCTGCAAGCATTTTGCACGAATGGCTAAAATTATCTGATCACCTAGGGATTACTGCAGAACTGGAGCTCTTGTGAATAGTTTGTTAACTTTCTTTTTTCCTTTGATTCGAGATTTAACTTGGATTTTTCTACTCCACTTTTTGTTGGTTACCTTTTTTATCTTGGTGATTATTTCAGCAAGAAGGCCTGTGGGCGTTGCTTTTGCGTGGATTTTCATCGTGATGACCTTCCCCTTAATCGGAATCAGTTTGTACATTCTCATTGGTGAGCGCCCGGTAGGTCGGAGCCTCATGCGAAAAATTGCGCGTATGAGCAAGGACTATGATGCGGTTGCATGCCGTATGCGCCAGAGATTCGAAGTTGATCGCACTCAACTTCCGCTTGAAGGCAGAGCCTTAAGTCTTTTAGCGGCGTCAAAAAATGGCTCGCCAGCGATCGCCGGAAATCAAATTGAATTATTCACAAATTCTTTGGAGATTTTGCAAAAGTTCATTGATGCAATTAATGGCGCCAAGAAAAGTTTACATCTTGAGTTTTATATCTGGGCATTGGGCGGAGATGCCGATCGCGTTGGTGAAGCCTTGATAGCTGCATCCAAACGGGGTGTTACTTGCCAGGTTTTATTGGATTCACTGGGAAGTAAAGATTGGCTCAAGTCACATTGGCCGAAGCGTTTCAGAAATGCAGGCATTCAGGTAACAGAAGCGCTCCCTATTCAAATTGGTCGCTTTCAATTTCGGCGTGCTGATATTCGCCTGCATCGAAAAATATTTGTGATTGACGGTTTAGTGGCTTGGACCGGCAGCATGAATCTAGTTGACCCCAGAATGTTTAAGCAGGACTCTGGGGTGGGCGAATGGGTTGACGCCTTAGTTAGGATTGAGGGGCCGGTAGTTTCTCAATTTGATCTCACTTTTCTTTTTGATTGGAGCGTTGCAACTTCGGGCGTGACCAGATTCAACGATCTCAATCCTGAAATTTCCGCTCCAACCGGGGCAGTTCTAGCCCAAGAATTTGCCTCTGGCCCAGTTTATCGGGATGATATTTTGTATCAGGTCTTGCTCTCGGCAATGATGGATGCACGTGAGGAGCTCACGATTACTACGCCTTATTTTGGGCCAGATGATGGCTTGATTCAGGCGCTTATGGCTGCAGCCAATCGAGGGGTAAAGGTGACTTTAATTGTTCCCAAGCTCAATGACTCGACCTTAGTCGCTTGGAGTAGTAGAAGTATCTATGCTGACCTCTTAAGTGCCGGAGTCAATATTGCCGAATTTCGTGGAGGGCTATTGCATACCAAGAGTATGCTGATTGATAAGCGGATTGCGATCTTTGGCTCCGTGAATTTTGATCAACGCAGCCTGCGTTTGAACTTCGAGATTAGCTTAATTGTGTATAGCGAAGATTTTTGTAAGAAGCTTGAGGCGCTAGTTAACTCCTATTTGCAACACTCTGATTTTGTGGATACGCAAGCTTGGGCAAGTCGTCCAAGGTGGCGCATGATGCTAGAAAATGCAGCGCATCTAGCATCACCGCTACTTTAGATTGCTTTGCTATCTGCCATTTCTTGGATCTGCTTTTCGCTGAGGCCAATTTCAGACAAGATTTTTTGGGTATGCTCCCCAACAGTAGGAATTGCATCCATTCGATAGTCGTAACTATCATTAAGGCCTGGTGGTAGAAGTGCGGAAATTTGACCTACTGGTGTGTCGACTTCAACCCAGCGCTTGCGAGCTTGTAGTTGTTCATGCTGCCAAAGTCCATTCATATCATTAAGGCGTGCATTTGCAATTTGCGCTTGATCCAGCTTTGCAATGACTTGCGCAGTAGTAAGTTTGCTAAAGCAGGCGTCAATGATGTCTAAAAGCTCTGCACGTTTTTCATTGCGCTTATAGTTTTTATCGTAGCGCTCATCTTTGCCGAGCGATGTATTTTCCAATACCACCTCACAGAACAGCACCCATTCGCGATCATTTTGCAGACCCAGCATGACTGTGCCGCCATCACCAGCTTTAAAGGGGCCATACGGATAGATGGTTGCATGTGCGGCACCATTGCGAGGGGGCGGTGTAGCACCATCATAAGCGTAGTACAGCGGATAACTCATCCACTCACCTAATGATTCCAACATCGAAATATCAATGCTAGAGCCTTTACCCGTCTTACCTCTTTGGAGTAGGGCAGCAAGAATATTGGTATAGGCATACATGCCTGCCGCGATGTCTGCAATAGAGTTTCCAGATTTGCTGGGTGACTCTGGAGTGCCAGTAACGGATAAAAATCCAGCTTCACTTTGAATTAAGAGGTCATAAGCCTTTTTATCTCGATAAGGGCCATTGTTCCCATAGCCAGAGATATCGCACAAAATCAGACCGGGATTTGCTTGATGCAGCAATTGCGCTGTAAGGCCCATTCTGGCAGCGGCACCAGGTGCTAGATTTTGTACCAAGACATCCGCTGTTTTTAAGAGAGTTTTTAATACAGCCAATGCATTGGGCTGCTTGAGATCTAGCGTAAGACTCTCTTTAGAGCGGTTGACCCAAACAAAGTGAGAAGACATTCCTTTAGCACGTTCATCATAGGCTCTAGCGAAGTCGCCACTGCCTGGGCGCTCAACTTTGATGACGCGTGCACCTAAATCCGCAAGTTGGCGTGTGCAGAAGGGTGCAGCAATGGCATGTTCGAGAGACACAACGGTAATGCCGTCTAATGGACGAATGCTCATACAAGCCTTTTAGAAAGATCTTGGCAAGCCAAGAATGTGTTCTGCCACATAGGAGTAAATCAGGTTCGTTGAGATAGGCGCCACTTGGTAAAGACGGGTTTCTCTAAACTTACGCTCGACATCATATTCATTGGCAAAGCCAAACCCCCCATGGGTTTGTAAGCAGACATTGGCCGCTTCCCATGATGCCTTAGCAGCAAGATATTTCGCCATATTCGCTTCGGCACCACAAGCTTGATGACGATCAAAGAGCTCGCATGCCTTAAAGCGCATCAGATTTGCTGCCTCAGTTTCAATATAAGAATCAGCAATCGGAAACTGGATGCCTTGGTTTTTGCCAATTGGACGATCAAACACTACACGATCATTTGCGTAGCGACGTGCGCGATCGACAAACCAGTACGCATCGCCAATGCACTCAGCCGCAATTAAGGTGCGTTCAGCATTGAGGCCGTCAAGGATGTACTTGAATCCTTGACCTTCCTCGCCAATTAGATTTTCAGCGGGAATCTCTAACTGATCAAAGAAAACCTCATTGGTTTCATGATTGACCATATTGGCAATTGGTGATATTTCCATCCCTTTACCAATTGCGTCTTTGAGGTTGACGATAAAGATCGACATGCCCTCAGATTTTTTCTTGACTTCAGAAAGTGGGGTAGTTCGAGCCAATAAGATCATGAGATCAGAATGCTGAATCCGTGAGATCCAAACCTTTTGACCATTTACGATGTAGCGATCCCCTTGTTTAACAGCAGTCGTTTTTAATTTGGTGGTATCCGTTCCCGTTGATGGTTCTGTTACTGCCATACTTTGTAAGCGTAATTCGCCTGTAGCAATTTTGGGTAGATACAGTTTCTTTTGTGCATCAGAGCCATGGCGCAACAAAGTTCCCATGTTGTACATCTGACCGTGACAGGACCCTGCGTTACCACCTGAGAAATTAATTTCTTCCATAATCACCGAGGCTTCGGCAAGACCCAGGCCTGACCCGCCATACTCTTCAGGAATGAGGGCAGATAACCAACCGGCTTGTGCCATGGCATCGACAAAAGCTTCTGGATAGGCACGTTCATGATCTACCTTTTGCCAGTATCCAGAGTCAAAACTCCCGCAAATGTCGCGCAATGCCTCGCGCATGTCTTGATATTGATCTGACTTGGGTATAGGGTGGTTCATTAAAGTCTCTTTACTAATGGGTTTAAAGCATATTACGGGTTTTTACCAATAGTTTAAGCAAGTTTTGAAAATCCGTGAAAATAGCGAAGTAAGATAAAAAACTATCGAAATACTTTCAAGAGATTACCAATTTGAAGTCACCACAAATCCTTTCTGGCATTAAAGTTTTAGAGTTAGGGCAATTAATTGCCGGCCCTTTTGCATCTAAAACCTTGGCTGATTTTGGCGCCGTCATCACCAAGGTTGAATCTCCGGGGGAGGGTGATCCCTTGCGTAAATGGCGCATGCTGCATAAGGGCACATCGGTATGGTGGCAAGGGCACTCACGTAATAAGCAATCCATCTGCTTGGATTTACGTGTTAAGGAAGGTCAAGATATCGCCCGTCGCTTGGCGTTAGAGGCAGATGTGGTGATTGAAAACTTTCGACCAGGCACTTTAGAGAAGTGGGGTTTGGGTTGGGAGGCCTTGCACAAGGCAAACCCTAAGCTGATTATGCTGCGCATCTCGGGTTATGGGCAGGACGGCCCTAAGCGCGATGAACCAGGTTTTGCAGCAATTGGCGAAGCCATGGCTGGCTTGAGATACATCACCGGACACCCCAATGAAATACCTGTAAGAGCAGGAGTTTCATTGGGGGATACGATTGCCGGTTTACACGGTGCTTTAGGTGTTTTACTTGCTTTATATGAGCGCGATGCACGCGGCGGTGAAGGGCAAATGATTGATGTGGCCCTGTATGAGTCAATCTTCAATCTCACTGAAAGTTTGCTGCCGGAGTATTCTGTCTTCGGTGCGATTCGTGAGCCTGCAGGGGGTGCCTTGCCAGGTATTGCACCATCCAATGCTTACCGATGCGGCGATGGTCAATATGTCCTGATCGCCGGCAATGGAGACTCTATATTTAAGCGTTTAATGGCGCTTATTGGCAGACCGGATTTGGGGAGCGACCCTGGTTTGGCGCAAAACGATGGGAGAGCCAAACGGTCGGCAGAACTTGATGCAGCGATTAATGCATGGACCGCTACCCTTAGCTTGGATGAGGTCTTGAAAGGTTTGATTAAGGCAGAAGTGCCCTCGGGGAAAATCTATACCGCTAAGGATATTGCTGAAGACCCGCATTACCAGGCAAGAGGTGTTATCGAGAGCGTGGAGAGTGCTGATGGTTTGAGGGTGCAGGTTCCTGGAATTATTCCTAAACTTTCTCAGAACCCTGGGGCGATTCGTTATCGGGCTCCGACCTTGGGAGAGCACACGGATGAGATTATGAAAGCAGCTGGGCTAACAGTAGAGCAAATTGATATTTTAAGGAAGTCTGGAGTTATTGCTTAATGGATCAAATGCTGGAGCATTTCTTTGGATGGTTTGGTATGCCATCCATTGGTTTACCAGCGGTCTTTTTTAGCGCCTTTATTTCGGCAACGCTAATACCTATCGGCTCAGAGCCTATCCTATTTGGCTATATTTCCATTAACCCCAATTTCTATTGGGCGGCCATTGCCACTGCTTCTGTGGGTAATACTCTAGGAGGGATGTTTGATTGGTTCTTAGGTTCCATTGCCCGCAGGCGCTTTAAATTACTCAAAGGGCCTCAAAACGGTCGCATGAAAGCTTGGCTGGAACGGCATGGACCTAAGGTTCTCCTGTTGTCCTGGCTTCCTGGCTTTGGCGATCCCCTGTGTATCGTTGCCGGATGGCTGAACCTGGCCTGGCAACCCTGCGTCATTTATATGTTTATTGGCAAACTGATGCGCTATCTCACAATGACATGGCTGCTGACCCTGGTGCCTGAGAGCTTTTGGCACCAAATCGGGCACTGGCTCCATTTAATTTAATTCTTGGTAGTTGTATCCTATCTTTTCATCACTATTTTTGAGAGTCTTCATATGTCAACATTAAAAGGTAAAACAGCATTAGTAACTGGCTCAACGAGCGGCATTGGTTTAGGTATGGCCGTTGCTTTAGCAAAGCAGGGCGTCAATATTATGGTCAATGGTTTTGGCGATAAAGAGGTTGCACTGAAGCAAATTAAGGATTGTGGTGTAGAGCTTGATTATCACGGCGCCGATATGAGTAAGCCAGCAGAAATTGAGGACCTCATTAAACAGACTGAGAAGCGTTTTGGTGCACTCGATATTTTAATTAATAACGCTGGGATTCAGTACACGGCAAATATCGAAGATTTCCCTGCTGATAAATGGGATGCCATCATTGCAATTAACTTGAGCTCTGCATTTCATACGACACATCACGCACTTCCTGGCATGAAAAAACGTAACTGGGGGCGCATTATTAATATTGCCTCAGTCCATGGCTTAGTCGCTTCAACTCAAAAAGTGGCTTACATTGCAGCCAAGCATGGCATTGTTGGCATGACAAAGGTGACTGCTTTGGAAACTGCTCGCACTGGTATTACTTGTAATGCGATTTGTCCTGGTTGGGTTTTGACACCTTTGGTGCAACAACAAGTGGATGCCAGGGCCGAGCGAGATCATGTTTCAGTGGAGGCAGCGAAGATTGCTCTGCTCTCAGAGAAACAGCCTTCGGGGGAGTTCGTCACACCAGAACAACTCGGTGCTTTAGCAGTCTTTCTCTGTGGACCGGACGCTTCAGAGGTGAGGGGTGTAGCCTGGAACATGGATGGCGGCTGGACCGCCCAGTAAGCTTGAACAGACCTTAAGATTATTACTGCTGAGTCTTTGATTACTCGGCGGTAATTTTTCTGTCGGCAATAATCTTTCCCCATACGGCAGTTTGGCTGGCAATATATTTAGCCAAATCTTCGCGAGAGCCTGGATTGGGTGTTAAACCATGCTCAGTCAATTGCTTACTTGTAGTCTTGTCATTTAATACCGCAAGCAAAGCTTTATTCCATTTATCTAAAATAACTTCAGGTGTTTTCCCTGGGGCAACAAAGGCATACCAGTTGGTTGCATCAAAACCAGGATAGCCAGACTCAGCAATGGTTGGTACGTCCGGAAGGCTTGAGGCACGCTTTAAACCAGTTGATGCAATCGGAATGAGTTTGCCATCTTTAATATAAGGCTCAGAAGTTGAAATCGTCGAGTAGTAACTAGAGACTCTGCCGCCAAGTAAATCAACCATTGCCGGGCTTCCGCCTTTATAGGGGATGTGAACGGTATCGATGTCAGCGCGCACATTAAAGAGTTCGCCCTGGAGATGCGAAGCAGATCCAGGCCCAGTGGATGCAAAAGTAATCGTTCCCGGATTCTTTTTTGCCAGCGCAACAAATTCTTTCAAGTTTTTGACTCCCAAGGAGGGGGTCACTACTAGTACGTTTGGAAAATTCATTCCCATAGTCAAAGGGGCTAAATCCTTTTGAGGGTCATAGGGTAATTTCATGAGGTGGGGAGCAATCGATAAGGGGCCGATTGAGCCGAGAAGAATCACCGAGCCATCAGTTGGAGCATTTGCAGTAAAGGCATGAGCGATATTTCCGCCAGCACCTGGCTTGTTATCAACGATGACGCTTTGCCCTAGATTTTCACTCAATTTTTTAGCAATAATGCGAGCAGCATTATCGGATGCGCCACCCGCAGCAAAACCAACGACCATGGTGATGGTTTTCTTGGGCGGAAATTCTTGGGCATAGACAATAGATGTCATGCTCAAAAAAGTCAGGACGAGAGTAGCAATAGATTTAACAAGCAAGACTGGCTTCATGATGTTGTCTCTTATAGTGATTAAAGTTGACGCAGCGATTCGTAAACCCGATCTACTTTACCAGCCATTAGCAATTGGCTTGGCAGAGCTCTGCCAACGATTTTTTGAAGATCTTTGGAGCACTCCAAAAGTAGATCGATTTTCATATGGGTATTAAAGCCCATAAGATCGAGCATGTGCACTAACTCTTCAGTGCAGATGTTGCCTGTAGCTCCAGGGGCGTAAGGACACCCTCCTAAGCCTCCTAGTGAGGCATCAAAACGGTCTATACCACTATTAATTGCTGCAAGGGAATTCGCTAGCCCCATACCGCGGGTGTTGTGGAAGTGTAGGGTCCATTGAAGATCAGGATGTTTGACTTGTACGTGCTCGCAAACTGCTTGTACTTGTGCTGGGTTAGCCATACCCGTTGTGTCGCAAATCGTAATTCCCCGAATGCCTTTTGCAGAAAAGCGGTCAATCCAGTGCATTAATTCGGATAAAGGGGTAATGCCACTCATTGGGCAGCCAAAGCTAGTCGATAAGGAAATATTGACCGCAATTTGATTGGCATGAGCAAGATCAATGACCGAGCTTAAGGCTTTAAAAGAGTCCTCACGACCCATTTTGAGATTGGCCTGATTATGGGCCTCACTCACTGACATGACGAGGTTGAATTCATCAACGCCGACAGCGATGGCACGCTCCGCTCCTTTAAGGTTGGGTATTAAGACGGTGTACTCAACTCCCGGGACTCGGGTGATGCCTTGCATGACCGCCTCGGCATCGGCTAGCATCGGAATCGCCTTAGGGCTAGTAAATGAGCTGACCTCGATTTTGGCGTAACCCGCTTGACTCAGTCGGTCTAGCAGAGCAATTTTTTCTTCGCTTGGGATAAAAGCGCTTTCAGCTTGGAACCCATCACGCGTGACTACCTCTTGGATGTAAATACGTTTGTGTGGCTTAAGGCTGGAGTTGCTGGTCATATCGATTCTCTAAACGGTGCACCATTTGATATAAAGGGGGAACGAGTTGCCTATTTTAAGTAAGAAATCTCAATTTTGGGCTAGTTAAACAAAAATAGCAGAATCGTTTATAGTTAGACCGCTTTCTTATAAATAGGAGATCCTGACATG
>CANFLR010000025.1 GCA_947447945.1 Burkholderiaceae bacterium | reverse complement strand
TTGCGAATAAATGGAATTCTGCAAAGTAATAGCAATCCCACTATAGCCGCATAAATGGATACAGTCTGAAAATCATTCTTGCCAGCCTTATGCCACCAATAATGGAGTATCACGGTACAAGCGATGATATAGATCAAGCGATGTAATTGCGCCCAACGTCTACCCAGCCTTCTTTGTGCCCAATGATTTGAAGTGAGCGCCAATGGCGCCATCAATAATAAGCTGATGAACCCCATCGTGATAAATGGCCGCTTCACTACATCATGGATCATGGCAGCGAAATCTAGATCTTGATCGAGCCATAACCAAATCAAAAAATGGATGCCTGCATAAAAAAAGGTAAATAGTCCTAACATTCTGCGAATCTTCAGCCAAAATGTTGAGCCCGTCAGAAGTCGCAAAGGGGTCATTGCCAAAGTCAAACACAGCAACACTAGAGCCCAGGTCCCGGTTGAGCGTGTAATAAATTCAATTGGGTTGGCTCCCAAACCATCAGTAAACCCAAGCCATATCAAGCGGTCTAAGGGAATAAGTGCCAGTAGAAAAATGATCCCTTTCATGAGCATCGCAATGGGTCTAAGCCTATTTCACCTAATAGAATTTCTTTAAATCCATACCAGCGTACATGCTCGCCACTTGATCGCCATAGCCATTAAACATTTCTGTTTTGATCTTGGGAGCGAATACCCCTTTGTTATCGGCAATTCGACGCTCAGTCGCTTGACTCCAACGGGGATGATCTACCGCGGGATTGACGTTGGAATAAAAACCGTACTCACGTGCATCAAACTGACTCCAGCTCGTCTTAGGCATCTCTTCGGTGAGACGAATCTTGACAATGGACTTAGCACTCTTAAAGCCATACTTCCATGGCACCACTATCCGCACTGGAGCTCCATTTTGCTTGGGTAAAACTTCTCCATATAAACCAAAGGTCAGCAAGGTCAAGGGATTCATCGCTTCGTCTAAGCGTAGACCTTCGCGATAGGGCCAGTCAATAATATTGCTCTTCAAACCCGGCATTTGCTTGCGATCCGCCAAAGAAATAAATTCAACATACTTTGCAGAGCCTAGTGGCTCGACCTTATTGAGTAATTTTGATAAGGAATAGCCATCCCATGGAATGACCATCGACCAAGCCTCTACACAACGCATTCTATAAATACGCTCCTCCATCGGCGCAAGCTTTAATAAGGCATCAATGTCTAAAGTCATCGGCTTCTTCACTAGGCCTTCAATAGAAATAGTCCAGGGTCGAGTTTGTAAACTCCCGGCGTTAACAAAAGGGTCTGTCTTATCCGTACCAAATTCATAAAAATTGTTATAGGTCGTGACATTCTTATATCCACTTAACTCATCCTTGGGCGTATAAGCAGGATTCAGAGTGGCCGCTAGCTTCTCAGAGTTGGCCGCCAATGCATTGCGGGAGAACCATGGTGCTAAGGCTAGGCCAAAACTGCCAGCAGCTGCAGCCTTAATAAGCTCACGCCGATTCTCAAAAACACTTTTAGGGGTAATGTCGCTAGTCAAAATCTTTTGGTCTTTCATCTGCATAAGGATGTCCTCGGGCTTTCGTCAAAGAAAGTATTAATAAGACTTATTCTCCTACTCTTAGCGTTTTAGTGCTGAAGTACCGTTCAGAGGTCTTCCACTCAACAAAAAAGGCAAACCTCACGGCTTGCCTTTTTGGTTTAACTCGCTTAAGTGGCTTAAGCGTTAACTGCCTTCAAAACCGCATTGAAAGTAGCGCTTGGACGCATGACCGCTTCGCACTTCTGTGCATCAGCCATGAAGTAGCCCCCAATATCAGCTGGCTTACCTTGAACCGCTTTAAGCTCTGCAGTAATCTTTTCTTCATTCTCAAGCAAGGATTTTGCCAAAGGCGCAAAGTAGGTCTGCAATTCTGGATCTTCGGTTTGCGCAGCCAAGGCTTCAGCCCAATACATTGCCAAGTAAAACTGGCTACCACGGTTATCTAACTCACCGGTACGTGGTGATGGGGACTTATTGTTATCCAACAATTTACCAGTAGCCTCATCCAATGTTCGCGCCAAAATCTTAACCTTGGCATTACCGGTTTTGTCGCCGATATCCTCAAGCGATACCGCTAAAGCCAAGAACTCGCCAAGGGAATCCCAACGCAAATGATTCTCTTCGACTAATTGCTGGACATGCTTAGGAGCAGATCCACCAGCACCAGTCTCAAAGAGTCCCCCGCCTGCCATCAAAGGCACAATCGACAACATCTTCGCGCTCGTACCCAGCTCCATAATGGGGAACAAATCTGTGAGGTAGTCACGCAGAATGTTGCCCGTTACAGAGATTGTGTCTTTGCCACGAATCACGCGCTCTAAGGTATAGCGCATAGCACGCGTTTGGGACATGATTTGAATATCAACGCCGGTCAAGTCGTAATCCTTGAGATAAGTTTTAACCTTCTTAATCAACTCAGCTTCATGCGGACGGTACTCATCTAACCAGAATACTGCTGGCGTATTCGAGAGGCGTGCACGATTCACTGCTAGTTTCACCCAGTCACGAATTGGTGCGTCTTTGGCCTGGCACATCCGCCAGATATCACCCTCCTCAACATTTTGTTCGAGTAAGACAGTGCCATCATCAGACACAATGCGGGCTACACCAGCCTCTGCAATCTCAAAGGTCTTGTCGTGTGAGCCGTACTCTTCAGCTTGCTGAGCCATTAAGCCAACGTTAGGCACAGTGCCCATGGTGGTTGGATCAAAGTTACCGTGGGTTTTGCAGAAGTTGATAATTTCCTGATAGATGCGAGCAAAAGTACTCTCTGGAATCACGGCCTTCGTATCATGCAAACGTCCATCAGCACCCCACATCTTGCCGCCAACCCGAATCATAGCGGGCATCGATGCATCGACGATCACATCGCTTGGCGAGTGCAGATTAGTGATGCCTTTAGCTGAATCGACCATTGCTAATGCTGGGCGATGCTCATGACATGCGTGCAAGTCTTGAATAATTTCTTCGCGCTTCGAGTCTGGCAAGGTTTTAATCTTGTCATACAAGCTGCTCATTCCGTTGTTTGCATTGACACCTAATTCTTCAAATAACTTAGCATGTTTCGCAAAAGCATCTTTGTAGAAAATCTTTACAGCATGACCAAATACGATAGGGTGTGAGACCTTCATCATGGTTGCCTTAACGTGCAAAGAGAGCATCATGCCGGTCTTGTACGCATCTTCAATTTCTTTTTCATAAAATTCGCAGAGGGCTTTTTTGCTCATGAACATACTGTCGATAATTTCGCCGGCAAGTAAAGAGGTCTTTGGCTTGAGCACAATAGTTTTGCCACTCTTAGTGACCAAATCCATCTTCACATCACAGGCCTTATCCATCGTCATTGACTTCTCACCAGCGTAGAAGTCACCACCATGCATGTGAGAAACATGAGTACGGGAAGCTTGACTCCACTCACCCATAGAATGAGGATTCTTGCGCGCATAGCGCTTCACAGCAGGCGGTGCACGACGATCTGAGTTGCCCTCGCGCAATACTGGATTAACCGCGCTGCCAAGACACTTGGAATAACGTGTGCGTATCGCTTTTTCAGCATCATTCTTGGGATCATCTGGAAAATCTGGAAGCTTGTAGCCCTTAGATTGCAATTCTTTAATTGCGGCCAATAATTGTGGAACTGAGGCGCTGATGTTTGGCAACTTAATAATGTTCGTATCTGGTAACAAGGTCATGCGCCCTAATTCACCTAAGTTATCGGGAACTTTTTGCTCTGGCGTCAAACAGTCAGCGAATTCAGCCAGGATACGAGCGGCAACAGAAATGTCGCTAGTCACAATCTCAACTCCGGCTGGTGCCGCAAAGGTACGAATCACTGGCAAGAATGCGCAAGTCGCCAAAAATGGCGCTTCATCAGTCAGCGTGTAAATGATCTTTGATTTCTCTGAAGCCATTAATATTTCCTCGATTTTGGTAAATTTACAAGGTCCGGTTTAGACCTTGTCACCCTCACATTCAGCCCTCCATCTGTCTTCAATGGGGATTAGCCTTAATGGGGTGAGTCCTCCATTTTAAATCATCAACACCGCCAAAATCACCTGATTTGA
Source organism: Burkholderiaceae bacterium (assembly GCA_947447945.1). GTDB lineage: Bacteria > Pseudomonadota > Gammaproteobacteria > Burkholderiales > Burkholderiaceae > Polynucleobacter. The sequence continues at coordinate 24,471 of CANFLR010000025.1, read as the reverse complement.
AGTCCAAACTGCTCTTGTTGCCCAATTTCAGGGAATTCATGAAAAGGATCCACTTTAGAAATTCACCGTAAACTGCAGTCCATGACCAGCAAGCACCCCCTACTCAATAAAAACCTTTTACTGCTGATCATTTGCCAGGGCTTGTTTCTGACCAATAATGTGACTTTCATCGCTATTAATGGTCTTGTAGGCCTGAGCCTCAGCCCAATCCCTTGGATGGCAACCCTACCCGTGATGGGCTATGTGGTTGGTGGGGCCTTTGCAACCTCAATTGTGGCTAAGACTCAGAATTACTTTGGCCGAAAAATCTCATTTCAGCTTGGCTTACTAGTCGCCCTACTCTCTAGCCTCATCTGCGCCTATGCGGCATATAGCAAGAACTTTTGGCTCTTAATCTGCGGCACGTTTATCTCGGGCTACTACATGGCTAACGGCCAGCTCTACCGTTTTGCTGCTGCGGAACTGACTGTCGCCTCACAGCGTGATCGGGCTGTGTCCTGGGTACTGGCAGGAGGCCTCTTAGGCGCTGTGATTGGACCAAACCTGGCGGCCTGGACTAAAAGTCTATTTGATACGGCCTTTCTAGGGGCATATCTGACACTTGCAATTGCCGCCATAATTGGGATCGGCGTAATGCAATGCATTCACTTTCCGGCTGAATTTAAAACCCAGCATGCCTTAGGTGCCGGCCGGGATCTCAAAACGATTGTGATGCAACCTGTTTTCATGGTGGCGGCTATTGGTGCCGCGCTTGGTTATGGCGTCATGAACTTACTCATGGCAGCCACGCCATTGGCAATGCAAATCTGCGGCCTCCCCTTCACGGATACTGCGCTGGTATTGGAATGGCATGTCATTGGTATGTTTGCCCCAGGATTTTTTACCGGCTCACTGATCCAACGTTTTGGTGCAATCAAAATCATGGGTGTTGGCGTAGCGCTCAATTGCATTTGTATTTCTATCGCACTCACCGGCGTAGACTTGCATCAATTTTTAGCGGCTCTCTTTTTCTTGGGAGTTGGCTGGAACTTCTTATTCACCGGTTCGACCTCTTTAGCCATGACCGCCTACAAACCAGATGAGCGTGATAAAGCCCAAGCGGCAATTAATTTCTTTGTGTTTGGAACCATGGCGTTTACCGCTTTTGCTTCTGGCGCCATGATTACAAGTCAAGGCTGGAAAACTTTAAACCTCATCTCATTGTTACCCGTTTTCCTGACTGGTGGAGCACTCATTTGGCTAAGTCTTCTTCACCGCAAAAATAAAACATCAAGCGCATAAATAGCGAGAGTCTCGCTATAGGACTCGGAATATACTAGCGAATCTATTTCAGTTTAAGAGGAAAATATTGTGAGTGAACTTCAAAAAATCGATACCGTGCTAGGTGAAGGTACTGAAGCAACCCCAGGCAAGGAAGTCGATGTCCACTATACCGGCTGGCTCTTCGATGAAAATGCCCCAGACCATAAAGGTCGCAAGTTTGATAGCTCCCTAGATCGCGGCCAGCTCTTTAGTTTTCCTTTAGGCGCCGGTCATGTGATTAAGGGTTGGGATCAAGGCGTAGCAGGCATGAAGATTGGTGGCAAACGTACGCTTATCATTCCTGCGGAGATGGGTTACGGTGCTCGCGGTGCTGGCGGCGTGATTCCACCGAATGCCACATTGGTCTTTGATGTTGAGTTGCATGGCGTGAACTAATGCCATTAATAGGATCCATTGCCGTCCTATAAAAGATAAGGCCACCAAATCGGTGGCCTTATCTTTTGAATCTTACTCAAGACTAGGAGCGCAACTCTTTACCATTAAGCGTAAGTCTATTGGGCACAACAGGCTGACAGAGGCTCATAATGCGTTTACGCTCAGCCATCACCTTATCGGCATAACCACCATCATCTTCTGCATTCGCAGCGCCAACATAAAACTTCAAACCATTGCGCAATGAACCAGCGCTGGCGATAAGATATTTCAAGATATAGGCGCCAACCCGGATATTCACCTCAGGTTTTACAGCATCAGATGTTCCACCATAAAGTGCGTACTTGTCTTTGTGAACTGAAGTCATGACCTGCATCAGACCTTCTGCACCAGCATCACTTTTGGTATTAGGATTAAAGTTGGATTCCACCGACATCACAGCCAACAACAACACTGGGTCGATATTCGCTTCCTTGGCAATCAATACTGCATTAGAAACATACTCTTCAATTTTGCGACGCTCAAGGCTGTATTTTTTTTCAAAAAAATCAGCGACTGCGCGTTGATTCTGAATCGATCCCATCAAGTTGGCATCAAGCGCTTGCGGATCAATTTTTGAACTGGGAATCTGATCCGTTAAGTTTGAGATCGGCATCACCCGAGAATGTGCAACTGAAGGCATTAATAAGGCGATAGTATGTTTTTTGACGCCGCTCAGGCCCGACTGTTGATCTAACTGAGCCTTAGTATAGGAGTTGGCCATGAAGGCTTGATCATCCAGCTGACTAGGATTTGCCTCGGTATAAACATCAGCGGTACCAAAGCCATTTTGCCAAACGATGTGACGGGCCTCATCAGGCACGAGAATACGAGCCAAATCAAAAGCTCCAGCATTGGTACCATTGCCAGAAAGCCAAAGGCTCACCACCATGAATACAGCAACTACAAGCAATCCATTGATCACCCGATACATCGGCGCCATAGCTTGAGCAAACAAACCTTTGGCAGCCAATCTTGGCGGCCAAGTGATCTTTAAGCTATTTAAATTATTTAAAAAACGTATATTCATTCATCCATTTGCATCACCCCATAATCGATACGCTGATTTATGTTGCAGTGCAATATATAAAAAACATGTGCCATCCTAAGAAGGTTCTTATATCAAGTCAAGAATAAAGAAAGTGGTTTTCATAACCAATACATATAGAAATTGATGTGAAGGGCAATGGAGTCAATTGAATTTTTAATTACTCTATATTTATCAATGACTTATAAATGTAAGTAGTCACTAATTTCATAGTGTAAAAAACGGTGATAAAACAGACTTTTTTAGTATTTGAAATACCACAACGGTAATAAAACCATACATCTAGTGTTTTAAAGGCTGCTCATTTCTACCGGTAGTGGTCCCCGATTTCACCTTTTCTTACTATTGGCATAACTGCAAAAAGATCAATTGCCTGCACAAGGTCTACCTCTCCTACACTTGATACCTATGAAATGGCTTATCAAACTGCTCACAGTAACTTCTCTCTTAAGCCCCCTGAGCGCTTTGGCGCTATTCGAGGAATGCCAGGACCTTTTTCCCAATCGCCAGATACCCAGCAGCAAGCAAGTGGGCCGCGCACTCTGCTTTGATAGCTTTGCAGTTTTCTACTCCCCCATCGATAAGAAGCCCATCTATACAGTGGAGAACTTGAATGGCGAACGCTTAACTGCACCTCACCCTCGCAGAACAAACCAATTTTATGAAGAAGCGCGCTTAGCCTTTAACGAGCGCGCCCTACTCTCAGACTATCGGGGCAGTGGTTACGACCGAGGTCATAACGCCCCAGCAGGTGACATGAGCAATGAAAGGGCCATGGCGCAATCGTTTTCCTTGGCAAATATGATGCCGCAAGCAAGGCAAAATAATCAGGGAATCTGGGCTAAAAATGTGGAAGAGCCTACTCGGCAATACGCTAAACGCATCCCGGGGAATCTATATGTCTTCACCGGTTCTGTGGGTAAGCTTGGGAGTATCGGCAGTGGCAAAGTCACGATTCCGGCACATCTTTTCAAATTGGTATTTGAGCCGAGTAACAATACTGCTTGGGCTTATTGGGTAGAAAACACCAATGAAGCAATCATGTCATCACCGATCACTTATCAAGATTTAAAAGAAAAAACCGGTATCGACTTTCATTTACCAGCCGATGTAGGGTATTTACATGGCAGAAGACCAAACCTTGATACAAAGTGAACTAGGGCGCTTTCGAGCGACCCGTTAAACCATGCGCCCTTTGAATAGGCGCTAATAAGCCACGTAAGCCATTGTGGTCTAAGGTATGCATGAGCTCAAGTAATTGCCCGAGTTCACCTTTCGGAAACCCCTCACGCGCAAACCAGGCGAGGTAGTTACCCGGTAAATCCGCAAGTGCACGCCCAGCATGCTTCCCAAAGGGCATTTTCATTAAGACCAGTTTCTCAAGCGCTTGCGCATCCATAGTCGCCATCTTACAAGTCAACTCTGAGCGACGATCAAAACATTTCATTAGTGATGTCATGGATATTTCATAAATGAGAATGATTCCTATTTAATCCTGTATATTAAGAATCATTCTCATTTAGTTTTTATCCACCAACGCAACAGAACCATGACATTGACTATTAAAAAACGCATCACCTGCAGCATCCTCTGCGCTTCCACACTTCCGCTTTCGTTTGCCCATGCAGGTGAAGGTGTATTTGGCTGGATTTACACCTTAGACCTTCAGCCCCAAGGCAAGCTTGAGTTTGAGCAAAGGTTGCAACTCAATCGACAACAAGCCTCTGGCAGCTATAACGCCTGGACCGCAAGATCAGAACTTGAATATGGCCTCACCTCTAATTTCCAGGTGGCTGGATATATCAACTCCTATTACACCAACGCAAATCAAAATTACACCAATCCAGAGGCGTGTGGCGACAGTCCAACTTGCACTGGAGGTTATGGGGTGCCATCTAGTCATGATCCCAGCACTCCCTACCGAAAGAGTGGCATTGAAGGCGGTTCATTAGAGGGTATTTACCGCATGAGCAACCCCGTGACTAACCCAATAGGTGTGGGCCTGTATTTAGAACCTACTTGGGGAAGAAATAAAGATGAGATTGAAGCGCGCGTCTTATTGCAATCCAACTTCATGGACGATCGCTTAATTCTGGCGGGTAACGTCGTTGCCGCCAATGAACGCTTGAAATTTATTGAGAACGGTAATGTTCCTGAATCCATGCTGGATTTTTTACTAGGCGCAAGCTACCGTTTTGCACCCAAGTGGTCGGGAGGTGTCGAGGCTCGCTTTCATAACGATTACTCAGAACTCAATCTCCGTAATCAAGTGCAAAGAACGACTTTCATTGGGCCCAATCTGCACTATGCGACTAAAGACTGGTGGGTCACTGGTGCATGGCGCTATCAATTAAAAGGTGGCACTTGTATGGGTGGAGGGGAAGCTGAATGCTCTAACGCACGCGTCTGGGATAGCCATTCCGTGAATGAATTCATTATCAAAGTCGGTTTCCCGCTGAACTAATGAACTGGCAACCGAACCCCCTCCTCATATTTACAGGTCTGACTGCGGCCTGTATCCCGATCCTTGCTCAAGCGAAGATTTATGTTTCTATTGAGCAAGCGCAAGCAATCATGTTTCCAAATCAGGTATTGATTAAAAACCCCATTCTCATCACTGAAGACCTTCAGCAGCAGATGCGTAAGGCCTCTAGTATTCGTTATCCATTTCAAGGTGAGCGGATCTGGAGAACATCTAATGGAAGTTGGTTTATTGTCGATGAGGTCGTTGGCAAGCACGAGATGATCACTTACGCAGTGGGCATCAGTCCGACTGGAGTTGTGCAAAGCATCGAGATACTCGAATATGTTGAGTCCTATGGTTACGAAGTAGCTCAGGCACAGTGGCGTCAGCAATTTGTTGGGAAAAGCGCCTCCGATCCCGTAAGACTCAATCAGGATATTCAGAATATTAGTGGCGCGACCCTATCCTGCAAGCATTTGACTGATGGTGTAAAGCGGGTGCTGGTTTTATATGACTTGGCCCTTAAGGCAACGCAAAAGAAATGATTCGCTGCCGACCATTACTGGGGACATTTGTGGAGATCAGCATTGATACCATCGATCAACCCTATTCAGAGGCAATCGAGAAAGCCTTTGCTGCAATCCAGAAGGTACAGGACTTAATGAGCTTTCATCAAGCTCATAGCGAGCTCTCTAAAATGAATGATCGGTCACACCTTGAGATCTTAACGCTAGATCCCTGGACGGTTCTCGTACTGCAGGCAGCGCGCGCTGTATACGAACAATCTCACGGTCTTTTTAATTGCGGCATTGGGCAGCACTTATCGGCGTCGGGTTTTCTACCATCGACCCCAAGTCTTCCGAAAGTCTCACAATACGGATTTGGTGGAATTGAAGACCTGCATTTCATCGATAGTAATAAGATCTTTTCAAAAAAACCCCTTTGCATAGATTTAGGAGGTATCGCCAAAGGATTCGCAGTCGACATGGCCGTGGACAGCCTACAAGCCGACGGCATAGAGTCAGGCTGTGTCAACGCAGGTGGTGATCTACGCGTATTTGGTAATAAAACTCAAACCATGCACATTCGCCATCCCGCTGATCCTAGTAAATTGATGGAGATTGGCCAAATACAGAATGCATCGATTGCGACTAGTAGTCTCTATTTTTTAAGGCGTACCAAAACTGCAGGCAGTTACCTGATTAATCCTCTCAATAGTTCGCAGGTAGAGTTTTCAGAATCGTATTCCGTTATTGCAAAGCAGTGCCTCTATGCAGATGCTCTCACTAAAGTTTTAGCCATCTCCAACCACGTAAATCACCCCTGCTTTAACTATTTCTCAGCTAAGGCTGTACGTATTCCAGCATGAGTCGTTTAGGCAAGATGCCCAGCTGGCAAAAATGGTTTGTTATCTTAGGCTTATTAAGTTGTAGCCTCACTGGGATAGCGTATTTGCTTGGAACCCATGCTCTGCTGTCATGGCATGGCATCACAGCCGTGATGGCAAGCCTTGCACTCGGAACCATTCTGCCGTTCCATCTAAAGGCTGGTCTTAAGGCAAACCGAAAAATACTGAGTGGCATTAGCCAATTAGTCTGCTTATCCACGCTCTTAATTACTGGCGTTCTACTCTATTACGGCCCCGCAGAAATCCGCGACAACACCATCCTAGTGCACTGGCTTATAGGACTACTATTCCTTGCCATCTTTTTATTTCATAGTCTCATCATTCGCACCCAATCAAGCTTAGTGAATTCAAACCTTAACAAGTCATCGACATCATGATCTTGTTTATTGCAATTGATTTGCCATAAAAAAGCCCTCAAATCGAGGGCTTTTTTAGAAGGCTACCAAATGATCAATGCGAACTAGCACCGCCTAAATAAGCAGCTTTCACTGCAGGATCATCCTTGAGTTGGCTTGCAGGCCCATGAGTCGCAATCCTACCGTTCTCTAACACGTAGCCATAATCGGCAACATTTAGAGCGGCAGCTGCAAACTGCTCAACTAATAACATAGTCACACCTTGTGACTTCAACTTAGAAATGATCTTGAATACTTCCTCGACCAAAATAGGTGCAAGCCCCATAGAAGGCTCGTCTAGCAGAATGATTTCTGGATTCAGCATCACGGCACGAGCCATCGCTAGCATTTGCTGTTCGCCACCGGATAAAGTGCCTGCCAATTGATTACGGCGCTCTTTAAGACGAGGGAACATCTCTAAAGCATGTTCTAAGTCATTCTTGATGTCACCCTTTGGCCGACTTCCTGTAAAGCGAGGAAAGGCCCCCAATAACAAGTTGTCATTGACCGACATGGTGGTGAAAACGCGGCGACCCTCTGGGCTGTGTGCTAAGCCTAAGCGGGCAATTTTATGAGAGTCGTAACCATCAATTTTTTCACCAGCTAAAGTAACTTCGCCACCGGTAGGCTTAATCATGCCAGTAATGGCTCGCATAGTAGTTGTTTTGCCAGCGCCGTTTGAACCAATCAAAGTAATCACCTGACCTTTTGGGACATCAATACTGATGCCATGAAGGACTTTCACTTTGCCGTAACCCGCTTCAAGATTTTTAATAGATAACATGGTATTTACCGATTCAATATAGTTCTAGTGATTAAGTACCCAAGTAGGCATGAATCACCTTCTCGTCTGCTTGAACTTCAGCTGGCTTGCCTTCAGCAATCTTCTGACCGAAATCGAGCACAGATACCGTATCGCAAACTGACATCACCACGTCCATATGATGTTCAATCAAGATGAAGGTAATGCCGTTATCGCGAATCTTCCGAATAATCAGCAACAGCTCTTTAATATCTGGCGCCGTTAAACCAGCTGCCGGCTCATCCAATAAGAGTAATTCTGGGTCTAATGCCAAGGCGCGCGCAATTTCCAAAAGACGTTGCTTACCGTAGGGCAAGTTCCGCGCCTCTTCGTTAGCCAACTCCTCTAAACCGACAAACTTTAAAAGGGCCATACCGCGAGCACGAGCCTCTTTCTCTTCCTTAACATAGCGAGGAAGATGCAAAGCAATCTCAAGCATATTGGATTGAAAAGTGTGATGCAGGCCTACCAAAATATTCTGCAATGCAGTCATCTCACCAAAGAGTTGCACGTTTTGGAAAGTCCGTGCGATCCCTGATAAAGCAATATCAGAAGAGCTCTTACCAACAACACTGTTACCCGCATACAAGACCTTACCCGCTGTAGGAACATAGATACCCGTCAGCACGTTCATCATGGTGCTCTTGCCAGAACCATTAGGGCCAATCAAGCCATGAATGGTTCCGCGCTTAATACTTAAGCTGACATTGTTCAAGGCCTTCAGGCCCCCGAACTGCATCAATACTGAATCTACCTGCAAGAGTTCAGTGCCGCTATTTTGCTTTCCAACTGCGCTAATAAAGCTGATGGAATCATCAGCAGCTTGTACAGCTTCACCACGTGATGTTTTGGTTTTTCCGGCAATCGATTGGTAGAAGCTCTTGGTAAAGCCCACAATACCATTCTGCAAGTAGTACACCACCAACAGAATCATGAAGCCAAAGATACTTAAACGCCAGTCAGAAATATTATCTAACCAGAATGAAAACGCTGCTAAACCAACCACGCCTGCCAAGGGGACTGCCACTCGATTGACTGTAGTGATTTTCTTAGAAAGCAGTACTACAGCACCGAGTGCAACGGTGATAGCAATGACTGAAGCAACAATTCGGAATAAATGGACATCATCGAGCAACTTTGGCAGCAACACAATAATGGCTGCACCGATCACCGCACCTAAGCGTGACTTGCGTCCACCCATGATGATGGCCAGCAAGAATAGAACTGCCAGTTCGTTGACGTAGGTATTTGGAGAGATGTATTGCTCTGAATAGGCGTACAAACCGCCAGCTAAACCTGCAAAGCTAGCGCTAATCACAAAGGCAATCACCTTATAGCGATATACCGAGACACCCATACAGTCACAGGCAACAGGGCTATCGCGCAAAGCCTCAAAAGCTCGACCCATTTGCGACTTCACAAAGCGATCAATCACAATTAAAGCCAAGATCATGATGATGGCTACCAACCAGAAATACTCGGCTTTTGTCATGGGGACGCCCATGATCTCAGGTCTGGTCAACTTGATGCCGACAGGACCCTCGGTAATCCAACTCATCTCATTAATTAAAATCTGAGCGATGGTTCCAAAGGCCAGGGTCACCATGGCAAGGTAAGGTCCAATCACCTTTAAGGCAGGCAAAGCCAAAATGCCGCCAAAGATTGCGGTGACAATAATAGCGGCGGGTATCGTCGCCCAAATAGGCCAGCCAAGGTGAAAGAACAAGATGCCGGTTGTGTAAGAGCCAATACCAAAAAGACCGGCATGACCCAAAGAAACTTGTCCAACATAACCGACCACAATATCTAAGCCAAACAACAAAATGGTGTAAATCAGAATCGTTTCAGCTAAGTGAATGTAGTAAGGATTGTGAATCACCAGTGGCAAACAAAAGAGTGCCGCTATTGCAATTAATAGAGGGAGATGAGCCTTCAATTTCATTATTAAACTTTCTTAATTGCAGATTTACCAAAGAGACCTGAAGGTTTGTACGCAAGTACAAGCAATAGCAAGATCAAACCTGGCACATCTTTATAACCGGTGGAGATGTAGAAACCGGTGGCGGTCTCGACGATTCCCAAAATCAATCCGCCAACAATAATGCCAAGACCGCTGGAAAGCCCACCAATAATCGCCACAGCAAAAGCCTTGAGACCCAAAGCGCCACCCATGGTTGCGCCCGTTAAGGTTAATGGCGCAATCAAAATACCTGCAAACGCTGCAGTTAAAGAAGAAAGCGCATAGGAAAAGGTAATCACCATACTTGTATTGATGCCCATCAGGCCCGCTGCATCGCGGTCATTTGCAGTGGCAACCACAGCTTTACCATAAATGGTTTTACGGTTAAAGAACTCAACCAACAACATCATTACGAGCGCGCCGAAGACCACCAAGACTTCCATGGGCATAATATTTGCGCCCAAAAAATTAAAGGGCTCAGAATCTAATGGCGATGGAAATGGTAAGGCATCACGGCCCCAAATATTTTCTGCAACGTTTTTGAAAATAATACCCAGAGCAATTGTGGACATAATCCAACCAAATTCAGATTTAATTTTGATCGCAGGACGCACGCCGATCCACTCAACAAATCCGCCTTGCAACATACCGAATAAACACACCACTGGAATCATGAGCCAGTAATTCATGCCCAGCGTATCAACACAAGTTAGACCAACCAAGGCGCCTAACATCAAGGCCTCACCTTGGCCGAAGTTCAAGGTGCCAGAAGTAGCAAAGGTCAACTGAAAGCCGAAAGCAATGACCGCATAGATCATGCCTACCGCTATTCCACTTGAGAGGATTTGTGCAAAGATTTCCATTGTCTAGGCCTAAAAAATACTAAAAACTGTTTTTATTAAAGAACTTCATATTGTAAGCAAAACGCCGCTTTAGAGGCGGCGTTTTGTCATTACCACTATTGCAAACTCGGAATAGACCGTCAAGATCTATTCAACTTGTCGCAATTATTTCTTCTTAGTGCCCTTGCTAGCATCTTCAGCATTCAAAAACTCTACACGGCCATTTTCAACAATACCCATCACCACATCTTGCTCGGTAATGGCTTCGTGGTCAGTTTGGGTGTAAGGCTTGTTATAAGTCGTTACTACACCCTCTAATGGCGTATTCAAGTTTTGCAATGCGCCCAAGATTTTTGGCCCATCTGTACTGCCAGCTTGCTTGATAGCAGCTGCCAACAGGAAAACAGAATCATAGCCTTGGGCTGCAGAGACTGGAGAAGCAATAATGCCATTCTTAGGCTTGAACTCTTTCAGATAAGCGTCAATAAATACTTTGCGTTTTGGAGTGTTACCCACTTGAATAAAGGTTTCTGGCATAGTTGCGCCGTTACCATTTTTACCAGCAGTATCAATAAAGCTAGCCATAGATAATGTCCAGCTGCCGATCATCGGTTTTTTCCAACCCAATTTAGCCATACCGTTTGCAATTTGTGCCAATTCAGGTCCAATAGCATAAGTCAAAATCACTTCTGCACCAGCATTTTTAGCCTTGAGCAACTGTGAAGTCATATCCACGTCACCAATGTTAAATTTCTCAATTGCTACTGGGGTTACGCCATATTTCTTCAGCGCTTTTTCTAAATCCTCACGACCCAATTGACCATAGCCAGTAGAGTCAGCCAAAATCGCCACTTTTTTCAAGCCGCGCTTCTCAACTGCCTCTTTAGCAATCATCGGCGCTTGAATATTGTCAGCAGCAGATGTACGGAACACATAATTTTCTGGGGCATTCGGAAATTGATTGGTAATCAGGGATCCAGTAGCAACGTTGTTAATCACTGGAATCTTTGCTTCTTGGAAAAAACGTTGGGACGCTAAAGCCACACCAGTATTAATGTATCCCAGCGTAGCGATCACTTTTTCATTATTCACAAACTCTTGTGCAATTTGTACGCCACGTTCGTTTTTTGCTTCGTCATCACGCTCGACTAAAACAATTTTGTTGCCGTTAATGCCACCAGCAGCGTTAATTTCTTTAGTGGCTAAACGCACACCATCACGCATGCTGACACCCATTGAAGACGAGCCACCGGTAAACGGACCAATCACGCCCACTTTAATGTCGGCAGCATAAGCACCGGTTGAAAGCATTGCAGCAGCGGCTACTGCAAAAATGTGATGACGAATTTTCATAAAGTCTCCATGACCAAAAAGTGCTATTGAAATAAAAATTTTTATACGCTTGATATAAACGTTGAATAGTAATATTACCGTTAATGTAATAGCAAAGAAAGAGCTTGGTATTAGGGTTTTACATTAGCCTTTAGGCTTGAGGGGGCGACTTTCTCAGCCGATTCTGAAGGGTTGGCCAAAACAAATTCACTAATAAGCCGGCAATGACCAAGCCGGCAGCCAAAAGCTTCCAAACCGGCAATGGCTCACTTAAGAAAAAAGCGGATGCCCCCATGCCAAAAATGGGTACCAATAGCGGTGCCGGAGCCACCACTGCCGCAGGATGCCTTGCCAGCAACCAAGCCCATGCGGCATAGCCAAACAGGGTATTTCCCCAAGCCTGCCAAAGCACGCCCAACCACGCCCCTACTGGTGCGCTTGCGATGGAGCCACTCATCATCCCCCAGCCCCCCTCAAAAATCCAAGATATCAAGAACAATGGCGGAATCGCAAATGCGCTTGCCCAGACCACATACGCGAACATATTGATATTCCCAGCGCGCCGACTAGTGGTATTTGCGATTCCCCAAGAAAAACCCGCAAATACCACCAAAGCTAAACCCAAGACTGTTGTTGCAGCATCAGTGTGCACTGCAATAATTCCGAGGCCAATCATCGCTACGGCCACAGCTACTGCCTGGTAAAGCCGCAGCCTTTCCCGCGCAAAAAACATAGCAAAGGCGATCGTAAAAAATACTTGGGTCTGGATCACCAAGGAAGCTAGGCCCGGGGAAATATGTCCATCAATGGCGAAGTACAAGATTCCGAATTGCCCAACCCCAACTGCTAAACCATAGACGCAAAGATTACTCCACGGCACCTTAGGCCTGGGAATAAAAAACACTAGCGGCAATAAAGCAAAGAAATAGCGCAGCGCAGCGAATAAAAATGGCGGGAAACTAGTCAAACTCACTTTAATGACTACAAAATTCGTACCCCACACCGCCACGATTGCTAATGCAAGTAAGAGGTGACTCAGAGGTAGTTGGTAATGCGCATCTTTCGGATGGGAAGTCTTATTCACCAGTGAGCAGTTCCGCTACACGCTGCGCAATCATCATAGTAGGGGCGGCAGTATTTCCAGAGGTAATGGTTGGCATTGCCGAGGCATCAACCACACGTAGGTGATGAATTCCTCTAACACGTAACTCAGAATCAAGCACTGCCATTGGATCGTCGGCACGACCCATCTTACAAGTCCCCACCGGATGAAAAATCGTCGTACCAATATCTCCGGCCGCGTGAACCAATTCTTCATCGCTTTGATATTGCTTCCCAGGTTTGTACTCATCAGGGGTGTACGGCTTCAAAGCAGCACCCTCAACAATCTTGCGAGTCAGACGCAAGGATTCTGCAGCGACCTTACGATCCTCATCCGTTGACAAATAATTGGGGCTAATCACTGGGGGCGCCAGAGGATCGCGCGAATGAATATGAACACTACCACGGGAAGTAGGACGCAAATTACACACGCTTGCTGTAAATGCATTAAACGCATGCAGTGGCTCTCCAAACTTTTCGAGCGATAAAGGCTGTACGTGGTATTCCACATTAGCCCTAGCTTGATCTGGCGAACTATAAGCAAATGCTCCGAGTTGTGAAGGCGCCATTGACATCGGTCCAGAACGCTTCAAGAGGTACTCCAAGCCAATCATCATTTTTCCAAATACTGAATGCACTTTGGTGTTCAGGGTCGCAATACCATTCACTTTAAAGATCATGCGCAACTGCAAATGATCTTGTAAGTTTTCACCGACGCCTGGCAAATCACTTAGCACCGCAATACCCAGCTTATTCAAATGGCCTGCATCACCAATTCCAGAACGCTCCAGAATCTGCACGCTGCCGATAGAGCCTGCGGTTAACAAGACTTCACCGCCACAGTCGTTTGCACAAAGTGCTTGAGTGGCAACCCCATTGCGTAAATACTCCACGCCATAGCAATTCTTCGTGCCAGGATCAATCTGAAGTTTTGTCACCACTGCTTCGGTGATGATAGTCAGATTGCTGCGCTTAGCAGCATCACTTAAAAATGCTTTAGCAGTATTCAAACGCCAGCCAGAACGCTGACTAACATCAAAGTAACCCACACCAAAATTATCGCCACGATTAAAGTCATCCGACGCTGGGATGCCGGCCTCCACTGCTGCCCGCCTAAACACATCCATGATGGGCCAACGCAAACGCTGTTTTGAAACAGTCCACTCACCGCCCTTACCATGCCACTCATCGGCAGCGCCGTGGTAATCCTCAAATTGCTTATAGCGCTTGAGCGCATTCTGCCAAGACCAAGATTCATCTCCAGTTGCAGCAACCCAAGACTCATAGTCAGCCTCCTGCCCGCGCATATAAATCATGCCGTTAATTGAGGAGCAACCGCCAAGCACCTTGCCGCGGGGATACAGCAATGATCGCCCATTTAAGCCAACTTCATTACTGGTACGAAAACGCCAATCGGCGCGAGGGTTGTCAATGCAATACAAGTAACCCACTGGAATATGAATCCAAATATAGTTATCACTCTTGCCCGCTTCAATCAATAACACCCGCTTTTGGGAGTCTTCTGTAAGGCGCTTGGCCAACAAACATCCTGCACTACCGGCACCAATGATGATGTAGTCGTAGGTATTGTTTTGGTCTGCTGAAGTCATATCTTTTTTTTGATCGGCGTCTTAAACACTAGCTTCATTATTCACCATACTCAAGAATCCAGTAATACTTGTCACTTTTGTTAATTTTATATAAGACCAATGATGATCTAACATCCGTTTATCATCTTCCGAATGACCCCATTCTTTACTGGAAAGACTGCAGAAAATGGAGAGATTTCAATGCCAAGCTTTCCTTGCTATGTTCAGGCCGGAAAACTAAAGTCCAAAGACGTCATTGGACGAAGTCAGCTCTTTTCAACAGCCGATCTTCGCAAGCTCAAACAAAAACTAGACCAAAAGCAGCTTTACCGTGCGATCTCATAGCTATTACAGTCTAAAATCACTCAATGCACGTAAACGAAAAGAATCGCACCCCCAAGAAGGAAGAGCTTGATGAGGGGCCAAGTAAGTCTGAGCTAAAGCGCCAAATGACAGAGCGCCAAAAGCTGGCTGAAGTGTTAGCTGCGCTCAGTAGCGATGCACTTAAAAGCATTCCCATGGATGAGGCCATTAAAACGGCAATTGCAGAAACACCCAAAATTAAGAGTTTTGAAGCGATTCGTCGTCACAAACAATATCTTGGCAAGCTCATGCGTTTTTTAAATGAAGAAGAGCTTGAGACGATTCAGAAACGACTAGACGCGATTCAAGGCGTGAGTAAAGCCGAAACGGCTAAGCTGCATTTTCTAGAAAATTACCGCGATAAGCTCATCTCTCATGATGACACCTTCACGAAGCTAATCGAGCAATTTCCAGATATGGATATTCAGAATATGCGCACGCTCATTCGCAATGCGCGCAGAGAAAAAGAGCAGAACAAACCTCCTAAAGCCTATCGAGAAATTTTCCGCGTCTTAAAAGATTTGGGACTCTAAAGATTAGAGTTTAAAGTGTCGCGCTGGTACCTCTACCCAGCGATATAAAAAATTCGCAGCAACCCAACTCGCCACCAAAGCCACTAACATCACTGCGAGCGCCATCATGCCATCATGATGCTGATCCATCCCCCAAGCAATGTAAACCGTATTTGCTAACAAGATAAATGAGAAGTGGATCAAAAATGCGCAATACGATCTGCGGCTCCCCCAAAGGATGACATTGACTGCCTTGTGAGCTTTGAAGTGTTTCTGGTTTTTATAGGCGTAATCCCCCCAGAAAATTAGTGTGATAGCAGTTCCATACGCCAGAATATTGCGTAGCCAAAAATCCTGAAAGCTAGCCACCAAGATCATCACGCCAATCACCGTGATCACTATGCGGGCTATACGATTTACGGCCTGATCAGGGTAATTTTTAGCCAGTTGCGCCAAGACTCCTAAGCCATAAGCTCCTATAAAGTAAATGAAGTAGTTTTCGTAAGAGCCGAGTCGATTGAAATACAGCAAAGAGGCGATGATTAAAATCATCGAGGCCCAAATCAAAGCTCGTAAATTTGGAAAAACACTCAGCATGATTGCAATCAGCGCATAAAGTTGCCAATCGATTGCGACATACCAAACTCCAGCAGAAATCGAGTCAAAACCGAAGATGCCTTGCATGAAGAAGAGATGCGCTATAAATTGCCCCAGGGTTTCAGATTTACCAACAAATTCATCTTGTACCCAAAAACGTGCCGCCCAAGCACACGCCAGAGTCACCATTAAAGCTACAAGGTATGGGGCGAAGAGCCGTAAGTAACGATTCAAAAGCAGCTTCGGAACCGCCCGAGGATTTTTCATCTCGCCGGTACGCGTTAGAGATTGAGCTGCTAAATAACCACCCATCACCAAAAAAATCTGGACCGCAAACCGTCCATATTCAAATAAGTAAGTCATCAGCCCAGGCAGTAGCTTGCGAGCATCTTCTGCGATCTGCCCATAACTTGAGAGATGGTGCAGGATGATGATGAAGGCAGCAAAAGCCTTAAAAAAATCAATTAAGAGGAAATGGTTTTTTGACTGCAAGAAAAAAACTCAGGTGATCAATCGGTTAAGGGAGGCGCTATCAAAGCCAAGTCTATTAATAGTGGCTACTTAGATTTCGCTTTACCCATTAAGGAGGCTAGCAAGGGGTTTGCATTCGCTAGCTCCTTTTTGGTTTTAGCCGTATCCGCGCCGCCAGGCTTAGCGGCCTTCACAGAATTTTTCATGCGCTGTGCAGTCGCTAATCCGAGATTTTTATAGAGGTCAGTTTTTTTCATGGCGGTCTATGAGTCCATCGTCTTCAAAAAAGTGTGTTGCCCTTACTTACTCTGAGTGAGCTTGCGTGCAGCAAAGCCCAAAAAGAGCATTGACCAGCCCTGTAGCAATAGCTCAATCGCAATCAACAGTCCTGGCAACCATAAGCTTGATGCTGGGTAACTATTCATGATCAATACGCCCATCAAGATCGAGATGGCTGCAGACAATACCAGCCAGAACCATTCACCAAAATGACGATGCTGGAACGCAGACCATAAACGCAAGAAGCCAGTAATGAAGAAGATTGCTGCGAGCCACAAGGTAATAGCTTCGAGTGCAGGAATCGGATAGATCCAAGTGTAAAGACCTGTAGCAATGTACAAGATTGCTAAAACTACTTGTATGGTCACGCTCTTCCAGCCATGTGACTTGATTGCGTGGGCAAACTGCAGAACACCACCAACAATTAAGAATGCCCCCAACACATTCATCGTGACGAAAGAGAACATTGCTTGACCTGCTACGCCAATCGCTCCCAAGATGATAAATAAGACCCCTAAGGCAATCAGGACACCTGGCGCTTTGGCTGCTGCCCCCAATACGGCCGTACGAATTTCTTGCAGTTGAGCTGCAGATAATTGTGGATTGTTTTCAGACATATTGGCCTTTTATTCTTGATTGATAGATTTCGCCGCATCCAGAGACACCCTTGGCGCTACCGGTAGCTTAAAAACATGCCTGATTATCCAATGAATCCTTACAAAATAGGTGGGCACTGCATTAAAGAGGCTAATGCATGGTCGAAATCGTAAAAAGCCTCACTGTCAATCAAGCGTTGTATGCTTGGTGTACTTTTTACCCCCAAGCGAACCATCTCCGATAGATCAAGGATCCATACTGATATGAGCACCTCCTTTACCGTAGTACTTGGCATTGTGGCCATTCTCTTACCGCTTCTGATAGCGCGCCTCGTTTGGAAACGCTTTGATCAATACTTTGGCAGAAATGATGAAGCCTATATGGGTACGCTCGAGTATTTCCTCAAGAAACTGGGCTTGACGATTTTGGTTGCCTTCATCTTTTTGTGGATCGGCATGAGTCTGGTTTTTAGTAGCGGTGGGGCTTAAAAGAAAATATGAATAATCAACTCAAAGCCATTCTGAGTAAAGCCAAGCTGAATTTAGCCATTCTGGGAACTATTGTGCTGATTGCCATTTTAGGAAAGCTCATTTACCCCGAAATCACTCATGATATTTTCGAGACTGCCGACAAACTGGTTGGCGATCTGATTTTGGTATTTGTGGCAATCACCCTGGGTGCTTTTATTCCTCACTTTAAGCTCGTAGTATTGGGGTCGGTTGGCGCATTCCTTGCTGCAGCACTCGCTATTCAAATGGGTGTCTTTAATGACTTAACGATTGATTATCTTTTTGCAGTATTACTTGTGGTGCTGGGCTTTGCATCAATTGCTAACCTCTATAGACACTATCGAGATTTACGGTTTTAAGCGCCGCTTGACTTTGCTATTGGCCGGCGTCAAGCTCTAAATTCCGCCAAGTCAAGAATGTCACGAAGCACTTAAAAACCACCGTTGCTTATCCCAACAGTGGTTTTTAAATTTGGCGCCCTGAATCTTAGTACTGCCCTAGCAGACCTATTTCTCAAGGGCTCCATACACTAGGGCATTTAACTTCTCACGATGAATCTTCCGAATCTCGCCCGGAGCAACGGACATCATCACCACGACCATTTGCTCTTTAGGATCAACCCAAAAAATTGTTCCATTGGCGCCGTTCCAGGTGTAATCGCCAACGTTGCCATTGATCGCAGATAAGCCGCGCTCCATTCGCACGGCAACACCCAAGCCAAAGCCATAACCTACACGACCTGGTTCTGTATCACCCACTAAATTTTTAATATCTTTATTTAAATGGTTAGAGGTCATAAAGGTAACTGTCTGCGGTCCAAGCACACGCTTACCATCCAAGCTACCGCCATTTAACAGCATCTGTCCAAAACGCACATAATCGCCTGCAGTCGAAAATCCACAAGAACCACCACAATCAAATTTCACCTTGTCAGTCAAAATACTGAGCTTTTGTGGCTTGCCTGTGATCGGATCAATTGGTAGGGCCTGTGCTAAACGAGTGCGATCTTTTTCTGGCACCTGAAACGTTGTATCGGGCATACCAACCTTGCTCCATACCCGCTCCTGAAGAATGCTACCCAATGGCTTGCCGGCAATTTTTTCTTCTAGCAAACCCAGTACATCTATACCAAAGCCGTAATCCCAAACCGTTCCTGGCTCATATAGCAAAGGCGTGCTGGCCAATTTATCAATGAACTGATCGCCTGTGTAATCAAGAGCAGCGCCTGCCGAAGATGGCGGAAACAACTTATGCACCGGTGTGTCACCCCGCGCACCGTAAGTCAGTCCATTGGTGTGGCGCATGAGATCTTGAACAGTAATTGGGCGCTTGGCTGGAACGGAGACGACCTTGCCATCAGCATCGACCTGCCCTATCTTCATGTTTTTAAATTGGGGAAACCAATTGGAGATTGGAGCATTGAGAGGCAACCTGCCCTCTTCATAAAAAGTCAGCCCGCCAACTGTTGCCATCACCTTGGTCATTGATGCCAAATTGAAAATGGCGTCTTTTGTCATCGGCTTGTTGTTTGCTTTATCTAAATAGCCGTAGGTCTTGTAAATAGCCAGCTTGCCATTTTTAGCTACTGCCAAGACTGCACCCGGAGTTTGATTGCTTGCAATTTGATCTGCAAAGTACGCATCAATTTTCGCCAGGCCCTCTGAATTAAATCCTTTGCCTAGGGCCATCGGTAGTGGTGATGTTGGCTCTGCAGCCCACAAGCTAGTACTTGCCAATAATGCTGCCAATAGGCCCATAGCCTTTGAGGTATTCATTTTGTCTCCAATGATGTATTAATTTTTCTTGGTTTTAATGACTGCTGATTTCTGATACTAGTCCATCTTATTCAAATGTATAAGCCCCTATTGGACTTCTCAAGCTCACGCTAGATCAGTTGACCAATAAAAACCATGTTGTGGATCTATTTCTAGCATTACCCTCTTAAAAACAAAAAGCGCCAGCACCATAAAAGACCCCTTAATCTTCATTGGATGGAGCACATTTGCCAAAATCTCATATATATCTATTTAAGTATATAGATTAGACTTTTGATTATTTGGAGTTATATCCCTAATCTACGACAATCTAGCGCTATGTACAAATATGACGCCATTGACCAAACCCTTGTAGATCAACGGGTTGCCCAATTTAGAGATCAAGTTGCCAGGCGCATTAATGGCACTTTGGCTGAAGAAGAGTTCCGTCCGCTGCGTTTGCAAAATGGTCTTTATCACCAACGCCATGCTTACATGCTGCGCGTGGCAATTCCTTATGGATTGTTAAGTGCCAAGCAGTTACGTACTTTGGCCCTGATTGCCGAAAAATATGATCGTGGTTATGGTCACTTCACTACCCGTCAGAATATTCAATACAACTGGGTTGAGCTAGAGCAGACTCCCGATATCTTGGCTGAACTTGCCAAGGTAGAAATGCATGCGATTCAAACTTCAGGGAATTGCATTCGGAATATTACGAGTGATGCATTTGCTGGAGTAGCTGGTGATGAATACGTTGACCCCCGCCCAGTATGTGAATTACTCCGCCAATGGTCAACATTACATCCCGAGTTTGCCCACTTACCGCGTAAGTTCAAATTTGCTATCAATGGCGCCAAAGAAGACCGCACTGTATTACTGTGTCATGACGTTGGTATTGAACTTCAGAAAAACACTAAAGGCGAACTCATTGCTGACATCTATGCTGGCGGTGGTATGGGTCGCACCCCAATACTGGGCTCTCTCATTAAGCAAGGCTTGCCATGGCAAGTGCTTCCAAGCTACCTTACTGCTCTCTTGCGTGTCTACAACCGCTTCGGTCGCAGAGACAATCTCTACAAAGCTCGCATCAAGATTTTAGTGAAGGCTTTAGGGTCGTCAGAGTTCGCACGTCAAGTTGAAGGTGAGTGGGCGGCTATTCAGAATGGTGACGACAACTTTACCCAAGCAGAATGGGATCGTGTAGCCAAGCATTTTACGAAACCTGCTTATCAACAACTGAGTAATTTAAGCAAACAACAAATCGTTGCGGGCGCTCCAGAAGCCGAGCGCACCGCCTTTACTCGTTGGCTTGAGCGCAATGTCAAGCCACATCAAATGCCAGGCTATGCGAGTGTGATTTTGTCACTCAAGCCCCACGGCACAGTTGCGCCAGGAGACGCGACTGTCGCGCAAATGAACGCTATTGCTGATTTGTCTGATCAATACAGCTTTGGTGAGCTCCGTGTTACTCATGAGCAAAACTTGGTACTAGCTGATGTTGAGCAATCCAAACTATTGGAGCTCTGGCAGGCCGCTAATCAACAACATGTAGCCCTGCCGAACATTGGCTTGCTCACCGACATCATCGCTTGCCCTGGTGGGGACTTCTGCTCTTTAGCGAATGCTAAATCTTTACCGATTGCCAAAGCGATTCAGGAACGCTTTGATAACTTAGATTACCTCTTTGATTTAGGTGACATCAGTTTAAACATTTCTGGCTGCATCAACTCGTGTGGCCATCATCACGTCGGCAACATTGGTGTTCTTGGTGTTGATAAAGACGGTGAAGAGTGGTATCAAATTACTCTCGGTGGTGAGCAAGGCAATGATGCCGCCATTGGCAAAGTCATTGGGCCCTCTTTCTATGCCGATGAGATTCCGGATGTGATCACCAATGTCATCAATACCTATGTAGCGCAACGCACGGATGATGAATCCTTTATCGATGTATATCGCAGAATTGGTGTGACACCCTTCAAAGAAGCAGCCTACAAGAACGCTCAGAAAAAAGATAAGGCTGAAGAAAAAAACGAAAGTACTGCAAGCCAATCATGAACAAGCAAATTATTCGATTCCCAAAAGATGGGCAAGCTAGTCTAGTCGCTAATGAATGGCAAGTATGGGATGGTGAAGGTGATGAAGGCGCACCATTCAATACCCCTGATTTAAAGCATGGTCTTAATAAGGTACTAGTGCCGTTTCATTGGTGGATCAGTCATCATCAAAATGCCGATGTCGTTCAACGAACCAATCAAGGCGCACTCGGTGTGTGGTTTGCGGCCGATGATGACATCTTGAAGCATGCTGACATCATTGAAGCGGGTAAAAAGGTATGGCCGGTAGTGGCGGCTCACTTCCCCATCTTTAGAGATGGTAGAAGTTTTAGTACTGCAGCGCTATTACGGCAACGCTTTGCTTGGCAAGCAGAAGTCCGTGCTATTGGTGATGTCCTGATTGATCAATTGCTCCAAGGTGCCCGTGTAGGCTTTGACGCCTTTGAAATGCGGCCTGATCAAGATATGGATGTAGCACTTAAGCAATTTGATCTCTATACCGTTACTACCCAAAATAGCTGGCGGAGTAAACGGACCTTGCTAGAAGCCTAAGCACAGCTCATCACAATCTCATGAACAACAATACCCTCGGAAAAGTTTATTTAGTTGGCGCCGGTCCTGGCGCAGTTGACTTGATTACCGTGCGCGGTGCGAAGCTTCTTGAAAAAGCAAACATTGTGTTTCATGATGCGCTGATTGAGCCTGAGATGCTCGATCTTTGCCCACAAGCGATCAAAGTTGCTGTTGGTAAACGTTGCGGAAAACTCTCTTCTGCTCAGCACTTCATTAACAAGCGCTTGGTTGATGCAGCAAAACAATACCCAACTGTAATCAGATTAAAGGGTGGTGACCCGATGCTCTTTGGCAGAGCCGATGAAGAAATTCAAGCTCTACACAAAGAGGGTATTGAAGTTGAAGTGGTACCTGGTATCACTGCTGCATTAGCGGGAGCCGCTAGCCTGCAACAATCACTCACCCTTAGGGGCGTTTCTAGAAGCGTGGCTTTTGTGACCTTGGCACAAGGCATAGAAAATACCAACTCACCCCTAGAGAAGACTGAAGCAATTGGTCCATTACAAAACCCCAGTGCAGATACCTTGGTTTACTACATGGGACGTAAAGATGCTACAAACATTGCCAAGCAATTGATTGCGCAGAGTCCAAATCTCAATAGCGACACCCCAGTGCATATCTTGGAAGCAGTCAGCACTCCAAGAGAGCGCCACTGGTCAAGCAACTTAGGTGAACTCGCTAACGGAAAAGCAGATCAATGGTTTGATAGCAGCTCGCCAGCACTGATTATGGTTGGCGAAGCACTACAAGAAAAACCCCAAATAAAGACAAAAGAAGATTTACAGGGCCTTTGCACTGAAATCGACAATGGCTTGCAAAACAGCCTCATCCTCGCCAACAGCCAGCGTCGCGCTTAACTGAATCTGGGGAAACTTCTCCCGACAGGCATCCAGTAGCACCGGGAAATCATTACGCAAATGACCGCCCTGGCCAAAAAAGACAGGTACAACGATGATTTCAGATGCGCCAGCGCTAGATAAAGAAGCAACCGCCTCTTCAAGACTTGGCTGCATCATTTCCAAAAAAGCCAATTGCACCAAAACCCCAGGATGCTGAGCCTTCCATAAGGTGGCGAGGCGGTCAAAGGGTTCACGCCAACGCGCGTCGCGGGCACCATGGCCAAACAAAATGAGGGCTTTCATATTCAGGGGGACTTTCACAATGGTCAGGTAAGCTAGTATTTAGTCTAATCTCTATCTTAATGAATATCTCACTTTCTGTATTGCACTCATGATGACTCACCTTCTCAGTCAAACTTGGTTTATCGCCCTCATGGCAGTGGCCTTGATTGGGGCAGTCTTATCTGCCGTTCACCATGCAGAAGTGATTGCTCATAAAACGGGTGAGCCCTTTGGAAGTCTTGTGCTCTCCATTAGCATCACGATTATTGAAGTCTCGCTGATTATTTCCATGATGCTCTCTGGCCATGAAGGTTCAGAATTTATTGCTCGGGATGCTGTCTTTGCCACGGTGATGATTGTGATCAATGGCGTGATTGGCTTGTGTATTTTGCTTGGTGGCCTCAAGCATCATGAAATGACCTTTCGCAATGAGGGTACTAACTCTGCACTGGCAGTCCTGACTGCTTTAGCGACTTTTATTTTGGTAATGCCGATTGTGACGATCAGCACACCAGGGCCTGACTTCACCAAAAGCCAGCTGGCTTTTGCCGGCATTGCCTCGTTTACTTTGTATACCGCTTTTTTATTCTTTCAAACCATTAGTCACCGAGATTACTATCTTCCTAAAGCGGAAGATCAAAAAACCAATAGTGATATCCATGCAGCAAAACCTAGTAATCTCAAAACCAGTCTGAGCGCTTTCTTACTACTCATCTCCCTGATTGCAGTAGTTGGTTTGGCTGAATCCCTTAGTCCTGCAATTGAGGCGGGTGTTCACGCAGCAGGCGCTCCCAAGACGCTTGTTGGTATTGCGATTGCCTTGCTAGTACTGATGCCAGAAGGCTATGCAGCGGTCAGAGCGGCTAAAGCCAATCGACTGCAAAGTAGTTTGAACTTAGCGCTCGGATCAGCACTAGCAAGTATTGGACTAACCATCCCAACGGTGGCCGCCATTGCCATCTT